>JAIPEF010000001.1 GCA_021737265.1 Desulfocapsa sp.
TGAAAAGATGATACTGAATATTGAAATTGGAAAACAGGATCGAACTGAACAGAAGGAGGAATAAAAACAGAAAGAAATAAAAACGGGTGGGTCAGTTTATGTTAGCAGAGGTGGGTCAATTCTGATTAGCGTTGAAGCTCTGCAATTCCTAACATAAATTTTTTGCAAATTTAGTGCCTGTTCCACACGATATTCGCCATTCAACACATAACAACCTAAAAAAAAAGAACATTTTAGAAACACCTTCCTGTTTTTAAGTTTCAAACGAATGGTGGCAGGGGAATTGCAAATGTTTTTGTCTGAATATCCAAGGGAGAAGAGTCTGGGCACAATGAACTCGCCAGTTACTTTCTGTACAGGTACTACTCAGATGGAATTGGAAAATCATGCCCTCCAGTCTTGTCCAAAACAGCAAGATGGGCTGTTTTACAGAGCTTGATTTAACGAAGAAGGATTGGGGGGGGGAAAGTCTCTAATCAATTATTCACCATCTTTTGCCTCTCACATCTTCTCGTAAATATGATACAATCAGGTGAACTTACTTTTTCTCTAGATACATGGAAACATCTTTACGGAAGACCACCTTGTACTTGTCTGGAGGGTATACCCTATGAGTAATCAGCCCAAGGAGTTCGATCGCCTTTCCAAAGAGCTCTTTTTTGAAAAAAATCTTCTGACACTGGTTAACGCCATCCATGCAGCCACGGATACCAACAGTATTATGCTTGGGGTGCGTGACCAGATACTGGATGTCTATCAGGTGGAAATGGCCACCATCTTTCTTGTGGATGCCCGCAAAAAACAGCTCGTCTCCTGGCTCCTTCTCCCTGGAGAATTTCTGCAAAAGATATGTCTGCCAATCAACACTGAATCCATTACCGGCTATGTTGCCGTAACACAAGAGACTCTCAATGTCTATAACGTTTACGACATGGATGAGTTGCACAATATTGACCCGTCCCTCAAATTTTCTGATTCATGGGACGAGAAGGCACAGGTGCGAACAAAACAGATACTAGCCGCCCCCATTACCCACAACAACTCCCTCATGGGCGTCATTGAGTTGATCAACAAGAAAGGCAATACCCCCTTCACCGCAAAAGATCAGGAACATATCCATAAACTGGCAGAAACCCTGGCCATTGCCTTTTATAACCACAGCAAACAAAGTAAAAAAATACCTCTTAAGTATGAGTTCCTGATTCGAAAGCAACTTATTTCCCGCAAAGAACTGGACCGGGCTCTGGCTATTGCTGCCCAGCAGAAAAAAGAGCTGGAATACATTCTCATCAACAATTTTCGGCTCCCGAAACAGGAGATTGGAAACCTGCTTGCGGAGTTTTATCTCACCCGCTATGTGAACCTGGAAGAACTCTCCTATAACCCCAAGAAACTGTTCAAGGGGATCAATATCGATTACTTCAAAAAGGTGGAGCTGGTTCCCCTGAGCATCGATGACGGTATACTCGTTATTGCGGCAAAAGATCCAGAGGGCCAGACTGCCTCCATCCAGGAAGTTAAACAGGTTCTCAGGGCCGACAGGGTGGAGACCCTACTGGCCTTCCAAAGTGACATCGACGCTTTCTGGGATCGTATCAAGGCAATGTACTACAGTAGCAAAAAGGCGCAGAAGGAGCAGAAGGAGCAGTCCTTTGACAAAATCATTGAACTGATAGAGGATACCGAAAAGCAGGCAGCCCACGAAACAATAGAAGCCGTCGATGTTGATGAGCGACCTGTGGTCCTGCTGGTGAACAAAATTATTGAAAATGCATACCAGGCCCTTGCATCAGATATCCACATCGAACCCTACGGGCTGGAACAGAAAGCAGAAGTCCGTTACCGTATCGACGGCTCCTGTCATAATGCCCATGAAATCCCGAAGCATTATGTGAAACAGGTCATTGCCAGACTGAAGATCATGGCGGATCTCAACATTTCAGAACGGCGCAGGCCCCAAGACGGCAAGATCAGATTTACAACTTCCACCGGCAAAGACATTGAACTGCGGATGGCAACAATTCCAACAGCTAACGCCAATGAGGACGTGGTGCTCCGACTCCTCGCCGACTCGAAGCCCCATCAACTTGACGAGATCCTCCCCGACCGTACCCGCATCCCTTTTCTGCAGATGGTCGAGACCCCCTTTGGGATTATTCTGGTTGTCGGTCCTACAGGATCAGGAAAAACCACCACCCTGCATTCGGCCTTGAGCCATATCAATACACCGGAGCGGAAGATCTGGACAGCCGAAGATCCGGTGGAAATCACCCAATATCGTCTCCGCCAGGTCCAGGTGCATCCTGCCATAGGCTTTACCTTTGCCTTGGCAATGCGCGCTTTCCTCAGGGCAGATCCGGATGTCATCATGATCGGAGAGATGCGGGACCAGGAAACGGCCAAAATGGCCATTGAGGCCTCGCTCACCGGCCATCTGGTACTCAGCACCCTGCATACCAATTCGGCACCGGAGACCATTGTTCGACTTCTGGACATGGGGGTGGACACCTTTAACTTTGCCGACGCCTTGCTCGGAGTCCTGGCCCAGCGCCTGGTACGCACACTGTGTGAAGACTGCAAAAAACCATACAACCCGGAGAAGGAGGAGTATGACCATCTGCTCCATAACTATGGAGTTTCCTTCTTCGATGACGTCAACATTGCCTATTCAAAAAAACTCCGACTCTATCGCGCTGAGGGATGTTCCAAATGCAATAACTCCGGGTACAAGGGAAGGGTGGGTCTCTACGAACTCATGACCGTCAACCACGTTATCAGAAAGCAGATCATTGAGCGGGCCACAGTCAGTGAAATCAAAGAAGAAGCCATCAGTAACGGAATGACCGTGCTCCTGCAGGAGGGCATTCAGCTCATCTTTGCCGGTAAGACCGATTTTAAACAGGTGATGTCTGTCTGTTCCCGATAGCAGCAAAAAGGAAGGTTAGAACGGAAGAGAGGTTCCTGCATAGACTTTATTTTCGCCATTTGCGGCAAAGGCCCACTCCAGGACAAGGTCCAGCTTGACAAAGTATTTCACCTTCGCCCGTACTCCAAATCCGACACAGCCTTTCAGGTCAGAGAGATCAACATCATCTATGTTCTCCCAACTGTTTCCAAGATCAGCAAAGATGACGCCGCGGATGGGGGGATTCCCCAGGAGGGGGTGGAGGTATTCTATATTAGCCAGCAGATAGGCATTCCCAGCCACGCTGTCTCTCTCATAGCCGCGTAGAGTACTGCCGCTCCCCAGCTTAAAACTGTGCTCCTGATACAGGGTATCACTGGCGAACGCTCCCTGAAGCTGAAAATTCAAATTATGGTGGGGATTGTCAAACAGCCAGTGGTAGCTCCTGTAGTAAAGATAGTGGGTGGTAAACAAGCCTTCACAATCCACCGGGGAATGACCGAGGCCGAAGGTATAGCCAAACTCTTTACCTGTCCTGCTGAAGAGGTGATTATGAACTGCCTTGAAACCGACCCCAAGAGTAAGGTGGGGCTCGAGCCCATCCTCATAGAGGCTGGGTGTGCCAATATCCAGCTCATGTTTTTTTCCTGTAATTGAAACACCACCCCGGGTAAACCAGCCGCTACTGGGCCCATCGAGATGGCGCCATCGCATCAGGCTGAAGCCGCCAAGCCAGGTCGACTGCTTGAAGCCGGATCGATCCTCATCATGGGCATAAATCCTGTTGCGGGAGTAGTCGCCATACAGGTATAACTCCCAGGGTCCGCTGTTGAGACGCGGCATGGTATACTCAAAGGCAATAAATTTTTTCTTATCCATATCGCCGTCGGCAAAATTCTTCGCCTTCCCTTTGAGTTTAAAGGTATAGTTCAGGCCAAACATATTGTACCACTTAATATATGCCCCGTACGATATGTCTCCATCATTGCTATACCCCAGGGTTGGCAGAGGAAGAATAAAAAACTTTTCCTCAACCGTAACCTCCAGGAGAGCCCCGCCTTCCACCGATTTTTCCTCGATCACAACGGATTTGAAAAGATTGAGATCCATGATTGCCTGGCGGCTTGCTGCAATTTTTTCAGGATCACTCCTGTCACCTTTGCGCAATTTCATTTCCTGGAGCATGGTGTCTGGCCGGGTGACCCTGTTGCCCAGAAAAACAATATCAATAATAACAGGATAAGGACTTTGAACAGAGGAATACTGTGGCCCCTCAGGCTCTTTTGCTCTGGCCGGAGGAGCAAAGAAGAGATGGGTGGCAGCAAAGGCGAAAAAAATAACTGTAACAAGGAAGCGTTGAATCATGATCACCTGGGAACCTGTCAAAGCATAGCCCAAATGGCTATCTCACTGAAATACTGTTACGAATATCCTCCTGCATCTCCTCAATAACCTTAACCGGATCTACTGCTTTGGTTATCGGACGCCCCACCACCACATGATCAGCCCCGGTGGCAATGGCCCGACCTGCAGTAATGATTCGCTTTTGATCGTCCGAGCCGTCACGAACATTGGCGCCCGGTCGAATGCCGGGAGTCACAATCAACAATTTATCACCCAGATCCTTCCGCAGTCGTTCCGCTTCAAGCCCGGAAGAGACCACTCCGTCACACCCCAATTCAAGGGCACGCCGGGCACGAAAGAGCACGAGATCCTCCACTGACTGCGTCATACCCATGGCACGCAGATCCTCTTCCCCGAAACTGGTGAGCACGGTCACAGCCAGAAGCTTCAGATCACCCCGCGCCTCCATGGCAGCCCTGATAATAGCATCGTTCCCATGAATGGTGGCAAGGGAGACGCCGCGACTGTTCACCTGCTCCACGGCAAGCTTTACGGTTTCAGGAATATCAAAAAACTTCAGGTCCAGCATCACCTTGTGGCCACGATCAAGCATCCAGTCCACCACCTCAAAATAACTGGCCATAAAGAGTTGCAAACCAACCTTGAAATACCCGACATGGGATTCACAGCGTTTTACCATCTCTTTGGCAAGCTCTGGACGATCCACATCCAGTGCAACGATGATTCTATCCTTTAGTCCAATCTGTTTATCTACCATGGTTATCCTCTATTATTCTCTTTATTTCCCCACACTCAATCTCATTTTTTTCACCACCGGCAAGTCGTTCCACGTGGCCCACAATGGCAGGCAACTGTGGAAACCGGTTCGTTACAGGCAGCCCCCTTCCCTGTTGTGCAAGAATACTCCATTCCTGCCCACTGGGGAGCCCGGAACATTTTTTTTGTCACCTGCTGCAGCCATTGAACCACTGGATCTGGTACCATGGCAGCTGGTTCCGGGCGTATCTCATCCTCCTGGCTGGAAATCGTAGGGAAAGACTGTACTCCATTGCTCCTTGCTGTCACACTCTTTTTCTCGCCTATTTGCTCTGTATCAAGTTGCATCTGAACAGTTCCGGACTCCTGCTTCTCAATCTCAACTGGCTCAGGGATTTCCCGCTTCTTCACTGCTTTTTGGTGAAGAGGCTCACTCATCCTTTCAAGCGATTCCTCCATCACAGACCCTGCTTCCGGTAACGATTGAAGCGGTGGCCCATACGGGATAACGGCAGAATGCACTCTCCACGGCATCCGGCAATGACAACCGTTGCAGACAGAGGAGGGAAAAGAGCAGGGGCCATATCCCGCCAAGTTTTTTGATCCAGAGTGGAGGCCTTACCCGGCCAAAGCGTTTACGGGAAAAATCTTCCAGCAGACGCCAGGAGAGAGAGGCGAGATAACTTTTGAAACTTCCTTTTCCAGTGTGCCCCTGAAGTCGCTGCCAGGAATCTGCAGCAAGGGAATCCATAACAAAAAGAGCGGCCTCTTCAGCCAATGGGAGTGTTCCGAAACGACGAACGGCAAGGCGGTTAATCAGATCCCAGTGAGACAGTACCTTCTGTTTCCACTGTTCTGTCATCTAATCAGCCAACGGCTCCCTGCACTATCTCTGAATCAAAATAATTCACCGACATACCGGCATCAACCACCATGGTCTGGGCCGTGATCCCGGATGAGCGGGGGGAGAGGAGAAAAGCGGCAAGGTCAGCTGCTTCCCGGGTCTTGAGGGCTTTTTTACGCAAAATAGCCTTTTCCGCATAGAGATAGCTGTCCACATAGCCTGGAATTCCAGCCGAAGCTGAAGTCTTCAGCAGACTTGGGGCCACGGCATTAAATCGCACCTCGGAAAAGTCGGAAAAGGATTTAGCCAGAAAACAGACCGAGGAGTTCAGGGCTGCTTTAATTGGTGCCATATAGCCGTAGTTTTCCGCAGCCATACTGGTGGTCGAAATGGAGATGGTGACAACCGATGCCTCCCGGGAAAGCAGCTCACGAAAATGATTGCAGATGGAGATAAATGAAAAACAGGAGATATCAAAGGCCTGGAGGAAATCTTTTTTCAGGGTCCCGTGAAAAGGCGTCACCCCTTCTGAATAATTAGCAAAGGCAATGGAGTGGACAAGGCCATCAATACGCCCGCCATCTGCTTCGCCCACCTCCTCACCAATCTCCTGACGAACCCGGATGATATTCTCTTCATCCGCTACATCACAGAGAAATACTGGAGAGTCCGGGAAGAGTTTCCTGGCCGCCTCTACACGTTGCTCAGAACGCACCACATGAATAACTTTCCCGCCTTCTTCAACCAGCACTCTACCAATTGCCGCTGCCACTGACTTTTTATTGGCAAGGCCAAATAGTACAAAGGTCTTGTCCTCAATCTTTAAAAAACCCATCCTCTCCTCTTTTTCTTTTCCAGACCGCACCCTCAGTTTTTCCAAAGATACACCAGGAAAAGGATGTCTTCAAGACACAATACGGTGGATGGCTCAGATCAACCAGCAAGTCATCTTAGCGCCTGAAAAGGCTATTTTTTCTCCTCCTTAACCGTATTCCAATACGCTTATTTTTTCCCCTCTTGTGCCGCCGACATTATCGCCGGAAGAAACAACATCATCCCGGGATAGTAGGAGGCCTCGTCACAGAGTTGCTGAGCATGCTCTAATCGTAATATGGCCTCATCAAGAAAAGGTTTTACCCAGGCGGCCCCTTGGGAATCTATATTGAATATGGACCAGAGGATAAGTTCCATGGCCAATTTGAATTCACTGTTGATTTCGTTCATGAGAGCGAGCTTCTCTTGAATTTTCGGTTCATCTCTGGGCCAGACTTCAGCCTGCAGGGCCGCTATTATTTCCTCAATGGCTGAATAGACCCAGGTCGGTGAAGTCGGAATTACAGATTGTCCGTAGCCGGCAAGGAAGAGAAAGCATCCGGATTCAGGTGGCGGCCAGTTAGCCGGTGGCGGGTTACAGAGAGAGGCAAGGCCAGCAATGTCTGCAAATCGTTCTTTCAGACCTGAGATGCTTTTATTCACATCCAGGATGGAACAGGTGAGGGGGTCATCTCCCATTTCATACACCTGTACCTTGCTGGTGGGGTCAGTGGCAAAGGACTTGGTACTGATGGTGCCGGAGTATAATTTGTCGCCTGCGCTGAGGAGGGCTCCGATCCCGTTTACACCATCGATGGACACAACAGGAGACCCTGGAACTTCTGTCCATGTATTCCCCCCACTTGTAGTTTCAAAAAGGAGCTTTTCACCGATATAAGCATTCGTTATTCGATCATAGTTTGCCCGATACAGTTTTCCGTCATGCTCCTGCAGACGCATAATTCCATGACTCAGGACACTGCCATCCACCAGGTAATCCCAACTCGATGGAGAGCCATCCGTGCGATACACCCCACTCCCCTCAAACTCTCCAATATAGAGTTTATTATTGAAAGCAGTCATGGCATGGACATGGCCGGGAAGTAGCTCAAGGATAGGAGGAGGAGGCTGTGACTGGACCTCTTCTTGAAATAAATTCCAGTGTGTTCCGTCGGATGAGCGCCAGATTTGAATACCATTGACATTGTCACGTCCAATACCGGCATACAGATATCCATTAAATACTTCCAGAGAATGAAGATCATGGTTGTTGATATCTCCAAAACCACCAGGATGCAATGCCGGTGACGGCCCCACGACCGGCTCCCAGACCCATCCATCCATGGAACGATAAATTGTCATCCCCGAATGACTGAGATAAAGATAACCTTTAAAAACGGCCATATCAGAAATCGAATTATCTGGTGGCAGAATGCCCGTCACATTGTACCACTTGAGTCCCTCAAGCGTCCCGAAGACCTCCCCTTTGTCTGTCCCCACAAACAGTGCACTGTTGAAGACAGCCATGGCCATTGAACTATCGGATGTGTCCGCACGCCAGAGAGGGGTGACATCCTCCCATATTTTACATCCACTATGGCTGAGTCTGTAGATCTTGGCCGAGGTATAGTGGCCGACACCAACAAAAATTCTGTTATTATACTGGGACAGACAGAGGGCACGATCAAAGGATTTTTCAAAGATCTTATGCTGGGCGGCACAGGAAGAGGAAACCCATAGTTCGCCCCCGATGAACAACGGGCAAAGCGTAAACGAAATGCCAAAAAATACTCCCCGTAAAAGGCTCATGATTCGGTATCTATCAGATATTAAACCACTACTTGTTGTTGTCATACGTTCCTCCTGTCATCATGTTTAGAAAATCACAAAAAAAACGCTACTTCAACTTATTAGTATAAGCTTATCTCCTAACAAATGGGGAAGTCAAGTCACCACTTCAACTTTCTCCAGGAGAGATTATTAAAATGGACAAGCCGGTGCTCCCGCAATATCCTGCTTGCCACTGGCAAAAAAAGTATATTGAGCAAATTATAAACAATTTTTCTGGAGAACTTTGCAGCACCAGAGGGAAGCCTCCTGCTCCAACCTGTTGTTTTTTTCTCCAAATCTGCTATATTTTTTTCGAACCCTCGCTATTCATTTGCCTCCGGGCACAAGACTGGAACAGTTCCAGCCTTGTTATACCCGGATATGGTTCTCTTTCGTATGTATCGGGACGATTCTGTATATGGAAGGATTTTCACCCTAAAGACAGAGCACCCTTTTTAATATCCCCTTATGGGGTGTAAACACTTAACCATTCTCACATCTGCGTGTTCGCGAGACTGCCAACTGTTATGAGTTTCACATCATGTCAAAATATATAATCGGCATCGACACCGGAGGTACCTATACCGATGCCGTACTCCTTGATGCAGCAGACAAACGTGTCCTGGCCACAGCAAAGGAACCGACAACTCACCATCGTCTCGCACTTTCAACCGGCAGAGCCCTGAGAACACTCCTGCAGAAATCAGGCGTCAACAAAGATCACGTATCCCGCCTCGCCCTCTCCACCACCCTTGCCACCAATGCGGTGATAGAGAAAAAAGGCGCACGGGTCGCCGCCTTTGTTATCGGTTACGTAAAACATTTCAGGCTGCCCATCACTGCCACAATCTTTATTAAAGGCGGCCATGACATACATGGAAAGGAAGAAGAGCCGCTGGATATCAACAATATCGTTGATACCATCCAGGGTATACGGAACGATGTGGATACCTATGCGGTCTGCTCTGCAATGTCCATGATCAACTCCAGTCATGAACTGGTCACAGAGAAAGCTATCTCCATGATAGACCCCAAACCGGTCTTCTGTTCCCATACAATCAGTCAACATGCGGGAATGCGGGAACGTACAGCCACTGCTGCTCTGCATGCCAAACTTATGCCTCTCATGCAGGATTTTATTGCCGGAGTGCAGGCAGCCATGATCGAAAACAAGCTTCACTGCCCTGTTTTTCTTATTGCCGGTAACGGAACGCAGGTTTCTATAAATGACGCGACTCAGCAGGCGGGTATCACCGTAGCCAGCGGCCCGGCCTGTTCTGCAGGGTTCGGTGCGGCCCAGGGAATTCAACACGCCCTCGTTGTTGATGTTGGTGGAACTACCACCGATATTGCCATGATTGAAAATGGAGAGACCGCTCTCTCGCCTGAAGGTTGCCAGGTTGGTGATTGGCAGACCCACGTTGAGGCTGTGGATATGTTCACCGGTGGAGTTGGTGGTGACAGCCATGTGCTGGTGGATGCAAATGGAAAAATCAACCTTGGTCCGGGGCGGGTAATCCCCTTGTCAATGGCCAAAGGGTTCCCGGAATGTGAAAGCTGGCTGGGAGCGGAGCTCAAGTCCAAGTGCATATCCCTCCTTCCAAAGTTTGACGCAAGGAAGGAGGATGACCCAATCATTTATGCCCTGGCTGCAAACGGACCATCCACCGCTGACACCATCCGCCAGAAAACAGGCTTTTCCGGGGTACCACTCGACAAACGGCTGGAACAACTGAGCAGAAATCAGATAATCCTGGAGACCGGATTCACTCCCACAGATGCCCTGCACGTGCTGAAAAAAATTAAAATCGGCGATACGCTCAGGGCACAGGCCGGCGCAGAGATCCTTGCAGGACTGCTTGGCATGAATGTGAAAAGCTTCTGCACAACAATCATTGAGATGACAGAAATCAGGATCGAGAACCTGCTCATCGACTATGTTATCCACCGCTACTGGGGAAAATCTCTCACCGGTTTTATATCCACCCGTAATGACCAACCGGTGCTTGACGTCCAGTTCAGCATCAAGATTCCCCTCATCGGTATCGGAGCTGCTGCCCGTTACTTCCTGCCCCGTGTTGCCAAGCGGTTGGGAACCACAGTGAAATTCCCCGATTATTGTGAAGTGGGTAATGGTGTCGGGGCGGCACTACTTGGACTGGAAAAGTCATAAGAAGAAACAGCGCACCGAAAAAAGGCCATCAACTGTAGTAAACACATTCCGACCAATATGGACTATGAAGGAAAGATTTCGGCCAAAAAACTTCTGCCGGATCTGTTTATTTTTCTTCTTCAAAAATGGACAAAAACTCTCCATACCCTTCACTTTCCAGCTTTTCCCTGGCAATAAAACGAAGCGCGGCAGAGTTAATACAGTAGCGAAGGCCGGTGGGAGCAGGGCCATCGTTAAAGACATGACCAAGATGGGAATCCCCCTGACTGCTGCGAACCTCTGTCCGTACGGTGAAAAGTCTTCGATCTTTTTTCTCCACAATATTTTCAGATTTCAGGGGCCGAATAAAACTTGGCCAGCCGGTTCCTGACTTAAATTTATCCTTTGAGCTGAAAAGGGGCTCACCGGAGACGATATCCACATAGATCCCTTCAGCCTTGTTGTCCCAGAACTCATTGTTAAAGGGGGGCTCAGTCCCCTCTTTCTGGGTAACCTTATACTGCATCTTGCTTAGACTGGAACGGAGCTCCTTGTCCGATGGCTTCCGATAGGTCCCACGTTCCTGAGCCAATTTTTGCGGCCACACCTTTTCCACGAAATATTTTCGTCCGGACCCCTCCTTATAAGCAGAGTAGTGGGCGTAATTTTTCTTGTAATAGTCCTGATGATATTCCTCTGCAGGATAAAAAGGCTGGACTGCCAGAATCTCTGTGCGGATGGGACGATTAAACAGCCCCGACTGCTGGAGGTGATCTTTGGAGTCCTGAGCGGCCTGTTTTTCTTCATCGTTTTGAAAAAAGATAGCTGTTTTGTACTGGGAGCCACGATCGGCAAACTGTCCCCCACCATCAGTGGGGTCTATCTGGTGCCAGAATGTTTCCACAAGTTCTGCATAGGAAATTTTTTCCGGATCATAACGTACCTCTACAGCCTCATAGTGGCCAGTACTTCCAGCACTCACCCGGTCATAATTGGCATCCTCTTCAGTGCCACCGGTATATCCTGCCCGAACAGCAATGACACCCGCAAGCTGCTCAAATGGAGGCTCCATACACCAGAAACACCCTCCACCAAAAATCACTGTCCGTTCTTCAGCCATTACCTCTCTCCCGTTTATTATCAACAGTAGTATTGCAAATAGTACAACTATTGCTATTCCCATGTTCCGTATCATTCAGTGCCTCCAAAATTTGAGAACCATTCCTAATGTAAAGTAATATACATTGTTCCCATGAGAAACAAGAGAAAAGAGGATTTTTTCCTGCCTTTTTAGTTTGAAAATGAAAGCTGAAGGGCTATAGTGCCAATATGAAAAATTCAAACCCATCCACACGGACCAAATTTATCTTTGTTACCGGCGGAGTCCTTTCCTCCCTCGGGAAAGGACTGGCTGCTGCAGCCATCGGCGCGCTCCTCGAAGCCAGAGGGCTCACCGTCACCTTTCAGAAACTCGATCCCTATATCAATGTGGATCCGGGAACCATGAACCCCTTCCAGCATGGAGAGGTGTTTGTCACCGACGATGGGGCTGAAACAGACCTGGATATGGGCCATTACGAGCGTTACACAAACGCAGTCATGGCCCAGAAAAATAATTACACCTCCGGGCGGATCTACTATTCGGTAATCACCAAGGAGCGCCGCGGCGAATATCTTGGCGGCACCGTTCAAGTCATTCCGCACATTACTGATGAGATCAAGGCAGCAGTACTCCAGCTTGACGGCAGTGTGGATGTGGCCATCATCGAGATCGGCGGCACTGTCGGTGACATCGAAGGGCTTCCCTTTATCGAGGCCATCCGCCAGTTACGTGGAGACCTTGGTCGAGAAAACTCACTGTATATTCACCTCACTCTGATTCCCTATATCAAGGCAGCTGGTGAAGTCAAGACCAAGCCCACCCAGCATTCAGTGCGTGAGCTGCGGGCAGATGGCATCCAGCCTGACATCCTGGTCTGTCGTACTGAAGTTCCACTCCCCGATGACCTTAAAGCAAAAATCGGCCTTTTTTGTGATGTCACCACAGACGCGGTTATTACTGCAATTGATGTGGACACTATCTACGAAGTACCGTTGAGACTCCATGCGGAAGGAATTGACACCAAGATCCTCGAACTGCTGAATATCTGGACAGGCAAACCCAACATCAAACCCTGGGAAGAACTGGTTCACAAGATAAAGAACCCGAAAGATACCATCCAGATTGCCATCACCGGCAAGTACGTGGATCTCACCGAATCCTACAAGAGTCTTCACGAATCATTAATACATGGTGGCCTGGCCAACGGTGTAAAAGTTGAATTACGCTATATCAGTGCTGAAAACCTGGAGACAAAAGATCCGGCAACTCTGCTCAATGGCTGTCATGGTATTCTGGTTCCCGGTGGTTTCGGCCGGCGGGGTGTGGAAGGCAAGATCAACGCCATCACCTACGCCCGGGAAAACAAAATTCCATTTTTTGGGATCTGCCTGGGTATGCAGCTTGCTGTTGTAGAATACAGCCGCAACGTGCTGGGGATAAAAGATGCCCATTCAACGGAGCTCGTTGATAAAACCTCCAATCCGGTTATTTACCTGATCAAAGAATGGTATGATTACCGCACTGAAAAAATGCAGATTCGGGACGAAAGCTCGGATTTAGGAGGAACTCTGCGCCTTGGCGCCTATCCCTGCGTACTGAGTGATGGGACCTTTGCCAAGACTGCCTACAAGGAAAAGGAAATCTCCGAACGGCATCGCCATCGCTATGAGTTTAATAACGACTACCGGGCTCAGTTGGAAGAAAAGGGGCTGGTGATTTCAGGAACCTCACCGGATAACAATCTGGTGGAGATTGTCGAAATTGCTGACCACCCCTGGTTTCTCGGCTGTCAGTTTCACCCGGAATTCAAATCCAAGCCAATGAAACCGCATCCTCTTTTCCGCGATTTCATTGCTGCAGCCATCAAACATAAAGGGTGAGCCCCATGGCTGTTTCTGTTGCCACTCCTAACGGAACTCCAATTGAGGTTGGCACTGGAAATCCGCTCCTCCTCATTGCTGGCCCCTGTGCCCTGGAATCTGAAGATCTGGCACGAAGGGTTGCTGGTGAAATGCAGGAAATCTGCGCCCGCCTTGGCCTCTCCTATGTCTTTAAGGCCTCTTTTGACAAGGCCAACCGTACTTCACTGAGCTCCTACCGCGGACCAGGCCTTGAAGAGGGGCTGGAAATTCTGAGCAGGATTCGTGAAGAACTGCAGGTCCCGGTTATCTCTGATGTGCATGATGTCAGCCAGGTTAAACCGGCGGCTGAAGTCCTCGATATTCTCCAGATCCCTGCCTTTCTCTGCAGACAAACCGACCTGCTGGTAGCTGCAGCCCGGACAGACAAACCCATCAATCTGAAAAAAGGTCAGTTTGTTTCTCCCTGGGATATGGAAAATGGTGTGAACAAGCTTCGGGGCGCAGGCGGCACAAAAACCATGTTGGTTGAGCGCGGTGCCAGTTTCGGGTACAACAACCTGGTGGTTGATATGCGTTCCCTTCCTGTTATGCGCGGATTCGGCTGTCCTGTAATCTATGACGCAACCCACTCGGTACAGCTGCCCGGCGGTGCCGGCGGATCTTCCGGCGGGCAGAGGGAATTCATTGCCCCCCTGTCGCGTGCTGCAGTCGCCGCAGGCATTGACGGCCTGTTCATGGAAATACACCCCGACCCCGACAAAGCACTTTGCGATGGACCCAATTCCATGCCCCTTAATCAGATTGAACCCCTCCTGAAACAGCTGGTGCGTATTCAGGAAGCAGTCAGCCATGGATAACGACTTTTGCACCCCTTCCGGCGACGGTGACACCTATCCTTCAGACTGCGAAGTTCGCGAAGGTTATCGTCAGATAGCACGCGATAAAGCAGCCAGGGAAACTCGCAGCAATGCCTGGCAGCTAACGCTGCCCAAGGCAAAACCCATTAAACTCCTGCTCCTTGATGTGGACGGTGTTCTCACTGACGGCAGCCTCATCTACTCCCATGAAGGCCATGAGTCCAAGGCCTTTAACACCCAGGACGGTTTTGGTCTGCGCATGCTGCAGGATGCCGGCATTGAGGTAGGTATCATCACGGCAAGAAGCTCTGAAGCACTGACCCGTAGAGGCCAGGATCTCAAAATCCTTCATCTGTATCAGGGCGCACCCAACAAACTTGATGCTTACAAGGAAATCATCAAAAAAACTGGCCACAAACCTATTGAAATCGCCTACATGGGTGATGACTGGCTGGATTTGGTGCTTCTGAAACGTGTCGGTCTGGCTGTGGCTCCTGCCAATGCAGTAACCGAAATAAAAGAGCTGGTACATTACACCACCGAAAAATCGGGCGGCCATGGCGCTGTCCGCGAACTCTGTGATCTCATCCTTGAGGCCCAGAATAGACACCAGGAACTTCTTCAGCACTATATGAACCGATGATTAGTCGTAGAAATCTGGTCTGGCTCATTCCTTTTCTCCTCTTTCTCAGCTTTCCCCTGTGGCGTATTCCAGTAGCATCTTTTCTTTCTCCCCGTGGAGGCTACGATCCCTCCCTGGCCGAACGAAAACTCGACGCCCACAATTTCAACATGGATAACGTACATATCACCCAGAGTGAATATGGCAAAACCACACTTAAAATTGCAGCTGATCGTGCCTTTACTGGAAAAACTGTGGATGAATTCAGGATGGAAGAAGTCGATGCTGTCATTACAGGAAACAACAGCGAAAAGACCTTTATCACCTCCAGGAGCGGAATTTTTGATAAACAGACTGCTATTCTCACGCTCATTGATGAAGTTGTTGTGATCAAGCCAAAAGACAACGCTGAACTCTACACCGACCTTCTCGTTTACAACAACAAAACCCATATGGCCCACTCACCCGGCAAAACCCAGGTGATTGGAAAGGGTTTTGAGATCCGGGGCCACAACCTCCTCGTTAACACCCTGACCAAATCCTATAAAATTGACGGCCGGGTTCGCTGTAAACTCACGGGATTCTCCTCTCCCTGAGCACTCTTCAGGCCTTGAGGAAGGATGGGCAAACCTATTGACATCTTCTACACTCTCTGTTAAATTCACACGAAACATAATTTCGTGTGAATTTAACAGAGAGTGAGAAAGAATGAAACACTTTTCCCTTGGCCTTGTCACCACCGCCCTCCTCCTGATGTGGGTGGACTCCAGTACAGCACATTTTGGTATGGTCATACCAGCAGAACCCATAGTCACCCCGGAGAAGAGGTCCATTGAGACCATGCTCTCCTTTTCCCATCCCTTTGAGGAAGTAGGTATGGATCTGGTCAAGCCGGAAAAATTCTATGTCATCAAAGACGGAAAAAAAACGGACCTGCGGGATACGCTTCAGGAGACAACAATCATGGGGCACCAGGGCTGGCAAAATAGATTCCAGGTCAAACGCCCCGGAGTCTATCACTTTGTGATGGAACCCGTTCCCTACTGGGAAGCCTCAGAAGACCTCTCCATCATCCATTACACCAAAGTTATTGTCCCGGCCTTTGGCTCTGAAGACGGCTGGGATCAACCCTTGGGCCTGCCCACAGAAATCGTGCCCCTACTCCGTCCCTTTGGCAACTCTGCAGGAAACAGCTTCAGCGGTCGTGTTCTATTGAACGGCACAGCCTTCCCGGCAGCTGAGATAGAGGTGGAGTTTTACAATCAAGGGCAACGGGCCAAGGCAGCCAGTGACTACCACATTACCCAGGTAATCAAGGCAGACGCTGATGGTGTTTTTACCTTTGCCTGCCCCCGGCCAGGATGGTGGGGCTTTTCTGCCCTTTCATCTGCCGACTACTCTCTCAAAAATCCGCAGGGTGAAGAAAAAGAGGTGGAGCTTGGGGCAGTACTCTGGATCTACATGCATCCCCTGCAATAACTCAAAAAAAATCAAAAAAGCGGCTGTAGCCCTTATTGACAAAGCCGTTCAGAAACTTGCAGCAAACGGTGATCTGGAAATGATCAGACTACGTTACGTCAATTCTACCTTTTTCTGATAGGGCTGAACCCTTTTTTTGCTGTAGGTTTTAAGTGGTGTGCGGGAAGTTTACTTGCCTTCATTGAATAAAATTTATTGATGGCGCGTCGCTGTCTTATGGCAAGACAGGAATCATGGATGAGAGCGTTTTTCATCTCCTCGGCGGTAATCGGTTTACTAATCAAAAACCCCTGGACCACATCACATCCATTTTCCTTGAGAAAGGAGAGCTGTGCCTCGGTTTCCACACCTTCGGCCAGGACTTTGAAGTTAAGCTGTTTGGCCATGGCGATAATAGCCAGTGTGATGGCTGCATCGTTGTGGCTTGTGGTGACACCCATGACAAAGGCACGGTCAATCTTGAGTTTATCCACTGCAAAGCGTTGCAGGTAGCTCAGTGATGAGTACCCAGTGCCAAAATCATCGAGGGCCATTTTAATTCCCTCCTCCTTGCATTGATTGATCAAATGAATGGTGTTGTCGAAACTTTCAATGAGTGCGCTTTCCGTTAACTCTAATTCCAGCGAGGTGGGAGGAAAGCCCGTCTTCCTGAGAATGTCCATGATCTTCTCAAAGAGGTCCGCTTGCTGTAACATCCTGCCGGAGATGTTAACGGCCATTGTGAACCCCTTGATTCCTACATCATGCCATTGCCGACCATGTCGACATGCCAGCTCTATAAGGCCGAAGCTGAGTCTGTCTATGAGGCCGACGTCTTCTGCAACGGGAATAAAAATCTCGGGTGAAATAAATCCATGCTCCGGATGATTCCAACGGGCTAAAGCTTCCATACCCACTATGGCACCGGTTTTTATGTTGATTTGTGGTTGATAGTTATTGACAAGATCACTATTTTTGACAGCCTCAAAAAGGTCACTTTCCAGATCAAGGTTTTGATTGGCTGCCGCATCCATTTTGGAGTGCCAGCGATAACTGGAATTGCCTCCAGCTGTCTTGGCCATTTCCATTGCTGTTTCGGCATTATGGAGCAACCCTGGCTGATTATCGCTGTCTTCCGGGTAAAGACTGATACCAATGCTTAATTTGATAAAGATATCACGTGACTTTATGGCAATGGGATGCTGAAATTGCTTAAGAATTCTGTCTGAAAGCTCTTTGGCCATTTCAGGTTTTACCAGTGGTGCCAGGATGATAACAAATTCATCGCCACTTAAACGAGCCACAAAATCGGCTCCACACTGTTTTCCGCACTGCAGCAGAATTGAAGAGATCTCACAGAGCAGTTCGTCACCAAAGCTGGGACCCCGTATATTGTTGACACGTTTAAACTGGTCAAGATCGATATAAAGCACTGCAACTCCGCCATCATTTTCCCTTGCCTGCTTAAGACAGAATGCCAGGTATTGCAAGCAGGAAGGTCGGTCTGGGAGGCCGGTTAACGAGTCATAGGTAATCTTTGGTGAGGAGGATTGAGTTGTTTGAGTAAGTGGAATGATATCTTCTGCAGAAATCTGGCAGACAAATCCGCATTTTTCATGCTGGTGATCTTCGGATCCATTGAAAATAATGGACATGTTCAGCGGTGATTGGTCCTTATCTCCTTGCCTGAAAAGGACCTCACCATTCCACTTGCCCTGATTAGCGACCGTTTTCAATAATGCTTTTAGACCAGGGCCACGTCCGTGAAGCATGAAAAACTGATCAAACATCGTTTTTTCAAGATCCGGCAACTCATATCCTACCAGATTGCAGAAAACACTGTTGGCATAGACAATGCGCTGGGCGGTATCAATATAGATAATTGCATCGGTCTGGTTGGCAACAATATGTCTTGTCATCCCAAGTTCAGACCTGGCCCTCGAGAGTAGTCCTTTGAGAAGCTGTACCTCGGAATTACCATCCAAAACGTGCTGGAGTAATATTTCTTCCCCGGACTCTTCCGGGGAATTGTTCTCTTTTGACTTGAGGTCGCCCATAAGGAATCAGAAAAAATTCTTTGATAATAAAAAAAACCACAGCACTCTCCAAGTTCAACCAACACCAGCTAAAACAAATTACAATACAACTACAAAAACAACAACTTCAAAAAAAACAATCATCTCCTAACAACTTGGGATACAGCACCAAAATGTCTGAACCAGACAAATACTGTACAGAGGCACAATTCAGGGAACAGGATACTTATTTTTGTCCTTTACCATAATTATGATATTATCATCTCATGGCCGGAATAACGCGAGTCATATACCTGGGGATTTTTCGTCACATCACCCTGGTACGGTAACCATCGGCAACAGACCTTTCATAACAATGAAGATTATCTTGCCGATATCGAACTGATAGCACAGTGGTACTGTAAGCACATATCATATCTTCTAGAGGCGGATTATAAAGTACTTATCTACCACACCTGTAAGCGGAAGCACTATGCTTGAAAATAAAATAAAAAAATTCTCCAACAAGACTTCCCGCCGCATAGCCTTGCCCATTTTTATTACCCTTTTCCTCTTTGTTACCGTTATTTTTTTCGTTCTTTTGCCGCAGCTTGAGAAAAACTTTCTCAGCAGGAAGCAGGAAATGATCCGGGAATTAACAGAAACGACCTGGAGCTTACTTGAGTCATACCATGAGCGAGAGATATCCGGTGAATTAAGTCGAGCTGAAGCCCAGAGACGGGCAGCTTTGCGAATTAATAAACTCCGTTACGGCCGGGAGCAAAAAGATTATTTCTGGATCAACGATATGTCTCCGCGAATGATCATGCACCCCTATCGTCAGGATCTGGAGGGAAAGGATGTTTCTGACTTTCAGGATTCAAACGGCAAATATCTTTTTCTTGAATTTGTCCGTACGGTACAGAAACAGGGGGCAGGGTACGTTGACTATACGTGGCAGTGGAAAGACAACCCCGTAAAAATTTCTCCGAAAATGTCTTATGTCAAAGGTTTTGAACCATGGGGCTGGATCATCGGTACAGGGCTGTATGTCGATGATGTTCATGCCGAGATTTCCAAAATTCGGAAAAAACTCTCCGCCATTTCCATGGCTATTTTACTCATCGTCTCGTTACTGGCTGCATACTCCATTCGTCAGACCATGATAGCTGACCGCGACCGATTAAGGATATTTTTGGAGCGGGATGGCTTGCTGAAGTCTCTGGAGAAGAACAAGGAGCGATATCGCAACCTCATTGAGACCACCAGTGACTGGATTTGGGAATCCGATCAGGACGGCAGATATACCTACTCAAGTCCCAAGGTTGAGGATCTTCTTGGTTTTCAGCCCAAAGAAATGGAACATAAAACATTGGTCGATATCGTTTCTCCTCAGTATACAAAATCATTCAGGGAGAAATTTAAAAAATTGCTTCACGACAAAAAACCGATTAACGGGTTGGAGAACACCTGCCTGGGAAAGAGTGGGCAGGTAGTAGTGCTTGAAAATAATGCGGTTCCAATCTTCGACTATCAGGAAAACCTTGTTGGTTATCGAGGTGTTGCCCGTGATATAACAAAACGAAAAGTAGCCTTGGAGGAGCTGAAAAAAAGCCGGGATGACCTGCATGCCAGTTTGGAGGAGACAGTAACGTCGCTGGCCTCTACCGCTGAAAAACGGGACCCCTATACCGCCGGTCATCAACAGCGGGTTGATTTTTTGGCGTGTGCAATTGCCAGGGAACTGAGACTCCCTGAGGAGCAGATCGAGGGGCTCCATATTGCAGCCCTCCTGCATGATATCGGCAAGATTAGCCTGCCGTCCGAATATCTTGCTAAACCAACCAAACTTTCCAAAGAGGAGACTGCCATCATCAAAGTGCATACCGAGGTAGGGTATGAAATATTAAAAAATATTCACTTTCCGTGGCCGGTGGCGGAGATCGTCTATCAGCATCATGAACATTTGGATGGCTCGGGTTACCCACGGGGTTTGATGGATAAAGATATCCTTCTGGAAGCAAAAATTATCACCGTGGCAGATGTGGTGGAGGCCATGTCATCCCACCGCCCTTACCGTCCATCACTGGGTATAACCAAAGCTCTGGACGAAATTCGCTCAGGCAGGGGAACCCGCTATCATACTCCGAGTGTGGATGCCTGCCTGCATCTCATTTTGGATAAAAAATTAAAGATTGATGCCGGGGATTGGTGCCCGCTTTTTATCTGATTTATGCTGAGAATATGCACCAGTCAGTTGAACAGCCTGGTACTGTCCCACTGCAAAGGAAATGGTTATCACTTTGCTTACTGCTCAGTGACGGAGAGTACGGTAAAGCATTCTTCTTCTGCCAGCCAGCGCACATTCATCTCCCAGAGCAGCATGCCATATTCCCGCTGTTTCTGTCGCTGACTGGCGGGTCGAGGATCCTGCTCCAGAACCTCACGAATCAGTGCTTTCAGTTCCCGCCCCTTCTCTTCCTCATAACGACGGCACGCCTCTTCGGCCACCGGAGTGAAACAGACCGCAACCCTGTTTTCTGAACACTGGACAAAACCACTGGCAGCATCTGCCACCCGATCACTGTAAGGAACATAGGGTTTGATATCAAAAACCGGTGTCCCGTGGAGGAGATCCAGTCCACTTATATCAAGAAACAGCCTGCCTTCTTCTTTTCGCAGGCCGAGATAACGGACAACGGACATACCGAGAAAATTCGGGCGATGGGGACTGCGACTGGCAAAAAGCCCAACACGTTTCTGTCCTCCAAGCCAAGGCGGCCGTACCGTAGGACGCCAGCCGTCAGCCACTGCTTCATGGAACTGAAACTGCAACCAGATATGAGAAAAACTCTCCAGCCCTTTGAACATTTCTTCACGATTACAGGGAGGCAGCAGTTCGACAGCCCCCTTTGCACTTTTCACCAGACCCGGCTGCCTCGGGATACCAAATTTTTCCCGGTAGCAGGAATGGACAACACCTATGGCCTCTATCGTAACCTTCACCATCTCCTCCAAAGAGTGTTCCTCGTATTTCTCATGAGAAGTACGGGTTATTGACCTTTTCCTCAACAACTGGTAGTGTAACACAAAACTTAAAAAGGTGTTACAAATGTTAAAGCGCTTTACCGTTTCCATGGAAGACAGCCTCCTCGATGACTTTGACAACTTCATCCGGGGTCGCCATTATCAGAATCGCTCTGAAGCCCTTCGTGATCTCATTCGCGAACGCACCATTGAAAAGGAGTGGGAGGCCGACAAGGATGTGATGGGGGTCATTTCCCTCGTCTATGACCATCACCAGCATAAACTCCAGGAAAAAGTGACGGAACTGCAGCATGACTTCCACCATCAGATCGTCTCTACCACCCATGTCCACATGGATCACCACAACTGCCTGGAAGTGATCATTGTCCGCGGCAAGGCGGACGAGGTTCGCGGACTTGCTGACAGCCTGGGGGCCCTGCGAGGCGTACGCAACGCCAGCCTCTCCATGGGGTCTACAGGTAAAGAGCTGCACTAAAATTGATGGCGTCGAAAAAATCCTCCATCTGCTTCGTTGCTGCCAATTTTTTGTCATTACGACGTACCTTGTGTACGCCGAATTGATAAAAAATTGACGCGCCTCGCATATTGAGTTTTTTTTTCTTAGCCATTAAAGTTTTGACTTTTACGATATTATATATAAAAAAGTATGCATATCTCTGAAGGAATCCTTACTGCACCGGTACTCACCTGCGGAGCAGTTCTCACAACAGTGGGTACGGCTGTGGGTTTGAAAAAGCTGGATTACGATCGTATCATGACCGTTTCCCTGCTCTCGGCCGCCTTCTTTGTGGCATCGCTGATCCATGTTCCGGTGGGCCCGGCTTCCGTCCACCTTCTGCTGGGCGGCCTGCTTGGCCTTATCCTTGGCTGGGGGGCATTTCCGGCCATTGTGGTAGCCTTAGCTCTGCAGACTATCTTTTTCCAGTATGGAGGCATGATCGTCCTCGGGGTCAACGCACTCTGTATTGCTGGACCTGCAGTCCTCTGTGGGCTGCTCCTCCGCCCCTGGCTTACGGGGAGCAGAAAGCAGCAACTGACAGCCGGCTTTCTGGCCGGATTCTGCTCCATGCTCTTTTCAGCACTCCTCATGGCAGTTGCTCTTTTTTTATCCGATCATGGTTTCCTTAAAGTGGCAACGATTGTCCTGGCCAGTCACTTGCCGGTAATGCTCATTGAGGGACTGATCACCATGTTCGTTGTCACCTTTCTGGCAAGGGTACAGCCGGAAATATTATCCCTTAACAGATCATCCGCACAATAAATCATGTTTCTTCGCCCCTGTCTTCTCCTTATCTGCCTCATTCTCCTGCCGCTTCAGGCGCAAGGTCATAAAATCCATGTCTTTGCCTGGGCTTCCGGCAATACAGTCACCGTGGAATCCAACTTTTCAGGTAGTCGCCCACTGCAGAACGGGAAAGTAACAGTAAAAGACAAACAATCAAACACAGTCCTGCTCCAGGGCACCGCAGATGAAAGGGGTATTTTTACCTTTCCCATCCCCACCAGGGCAAAAGATGCAGCAATGGATCTTCTCATTGTGGTTTCCGGCAGTGAAGGGCATCAAAACCAGTGGCTGATTCCTGCAGAAGAATATCTTGCCAGCACCCCACTCGCAACACCAGAGAATCTGTCTGCAAACCTGCAACATCCAGCCATCAATGGCGGATCACAACCTGACATTCTGCCTGCAGAAGCAGACATTGGGAACGAAGAACTGAAACAGATGGTGAAAGAACTACTGAATCAGGAGCTTGCACCCATCAGACGCAGCCTTGCCAAAGCTGAAGACAAGTCCCCGGACTTCAGCGACATTATGGGCGGCATCGGTTACCTCCTGGGACTGGCCGGCCTGGTTGCCTGGCTCAGAAATCGCCCCCAAAAACCAGGCAAAAAAGATGATCGATGAACCCTTTGCCACGGGCTCCACGCTTTTTCACAAACGTGACGCCCGGGTAAAAATCGTTGGCGCCGCAAGCATCAGTCTGGTACTTGCCCTCAACTCATCAATACCGGCTGCAGTGGCTGGTTGCCTCGTAACAGGTAGCCTGCTCATTCTCTCTCGACCAGAGCCACTGTCCTTATGCAGACGAATCGCAACTATTAATGTCTTCACCCTTTTTCTCTGGCTTACCCTGCCCCTTACCTACGGGGGAGAAGAGATGATGCAGATTTCCTTCCTCAAGCTTCACCTTGACGGTATCCACATGGCCAGTCTCATCACCCTGAAAACAAACGGAATTTTCTTCTGCTTTCTTGCACTCCTTGCCACTTCGACAACAGTCAGCCTAGGGCATGGCCTTGAAAGACTGGGGCTTCCACGGAAACTCTGCTTCCTGCTCCTCTTTTCCTACCGCCAACTCTTTGTCATTCACCAGGAATATCAGCGTCTGCGGCGGGCCGCCAGACTGCGCGGATTTATCCCTGCAAACTCCCTCCACACCTATCGTACCTACAGTCACCTCTTTGGCATGACCCTGGTGAAAAGCTGGAACCGGGGAGAACGAGTGCATCAGGCCATGGTCCTCCGTGGCTTTAGCGGGAAATTTATCCCCCTGGACCAGCCTCAGCTAGCGAAAGAAGATTATCTCTTTCTGATAACGATGCTTCTGCTCAGCCTGCTTCTGACCGGACTTTCACTTTCTCTTCTTCCTCTTTCATGATTATGAGATCACAGCCACCACTCCTTGAACTTCGCGATATCAGCTATTCTTATCCCGACCATGACTCCCCCCTTCTGGAAGGGATCAATTTCAGCATCCACAAAGAACGCATAGGGCTCATCGGCCCCAATGGCAGCGGCAAAACCACTCTTTTCCAGATTATTATGGGACTGTTAAAGGCTGACACAGGAGAAATACTCCTGGAAGGGAAGAAAATGGAGACCGAAAAAGACTTTCAGCAAATACGGCGGAGGCTGGGGTTGCTTTTTCAAAACTCGGATGACCAACTCTTTTCCCCAACGGTACTGGAAGATGTTGCCTTTGGCCCCTTAAATATCGGTGCAACACCTGCAGAGGCCCGAAACACATCAATCAGCACTCTGAAACAGCTTGGCCTGGAAGGGTTCGAAGAACGCATCACCCATAAATTATCAGGAGGCGAAAAAAAAATAGTGGCCCTGGCCACCATCCTCGCCATGCATCCACAACTACTACTTCTGGACGAACCAAGCAATAACCTTGATCCCGAAACCAGGGAACGATTAATTACGATCCTGCGGGGTCTGAATCAGGTCCATATCATCATCTCCCATGACCTGGATTTTCTGGCCTCCACCTGCACCCAACTGTATGCCATTGAGAAGAAGACACTTGTGCGCTGTGAGGAGAAACAGGTACACAGCCATGAGCATATTCACCCTTATGGTAATCAACCTCATCAGCATGGGACTTGAACAGACTGGATCACTTGCCCATAACGGATCAATCAGCAACCATCTTCCCGGGCACTGGTTCACTTGCCTTGCTTCAATGTCGTATTTATAATATTATAGTATATGGTTCAGACAATCCTTTCCACCACTGAGCATGAGGCATGATCTGCCCCCTCAATAAGACAGACCGGATCGTCATCACCACAAAGTTAACGTATGGCTCAGTTCGGGCCACATGAATGACGAAATGGAGAGATAAATGTTATTACATAAAATGGCTCGGAATCACCTAGAAGATACAGTCAGTGATATCCTCTGGTATATCTGTAAAAAAGATTCTCTTTTTGCGAAGAAGTTACTCTCTCAATTTACTGATCCAACAAGCGATTTTACGGTTATCGATATCACTAGAAACTATATGATATATGATGGTTTTATGCCGGACCTCACCTTTTTGCTGCACCACAACAAAACCAATAAAATCAACTACATCGTGATGGAGACCCGAATCACAACAAAACAAAATATCCATATAAGAAAAAAAAGAACAACAAAACAATATGGCATTTTCACCAACTATTTAAACAGACAAAATAAGTTAACGAATATACAACAAGCATATAACATACCCGATAAATGTATCCTTTTGTGCCCTTCTTATTATGACAATCAAGAAGAAGGTCATGTTAAAGAATTCAGATTTCCCAAATTATTAACTCTTTTAAAGAATTCAAAAGAGAGTGCTACTGAAGAAATAAGAAATGAATTAATCAAATATATAGAAGAGGAATTCGAAACAACACATACCCACTTAAATAACAATCTCGATATTTTAGCAAACAAGAAAGAGCTGAAATGTGCCCAAGATCATATTATATCATTAAGAGAGGCAATGCTAACAGAGCAAGATGTTAGTAAAAGTGGACTCTGGCAGAAGGATTGTGAATGGTATTGCTACTTTGGTATTGGATTAAAAGTCAACTACAAATCTAAAAATGAAGAAAACCCATGGTTATCCTACGATTTTTCCAGCGAAGAAGATATCTTCTCACCCCTGAAGCTAAGTTTTCCGAATAATATTATAAAAAAAGGTGTTGTCCATTTTCCAAAATATCTCAATAAAGACAAATTCTATTGCGACCTTCTTATTGAATCAAAGATAAATACCAAATTTGAGGATATTTTTAACTTACTCGCATGTGACGATATTCTTAAAACGAATATCATAAATTTCACAAAGCACTACAATCAACCAGACAAGCAGCGATACCTGATAAAATATAATGAATTTCTAAACGCAATACTGAATTACATGGACAGGTTTGACGATGAAGTTTCTAAAGAATACAGATATACGCATTTTGAACACTCTTTGGACAAAAAAGAAATACTCCTGCGTTTGAACATTGAGGCGAGAGTTAATGGAAAGTACCATATCTCTGTTGTAGCGGAACCAACCTCTTCTGATATAAACAAAATTCTACGCATGGAACTGTTCAAACATAACGAACTTATTGACACAAGAGGATTGATTTCTGAAACAGAGACAGGATATGAAGTACCGTACGAATTAAATTCTCTAAAAGAAAAAATACGCAACACCTTCAAGAAATTATATAAATCTTAGAATCAGAGAGCCTTGTCGGGAGATCTGTGGCTTCCCACAGGGAGTTTCATGAAGAAAATGTGGTCTTGATACCCGATGGATAAGTAAAAAGCTTCATATTGGAGGCGTGACTTTCAGGTTATCCTTTTCTGCGTTAATCCAGCTCCCTCCAACCTGTATTCTGATTCTTTCGGCAACCCTGTACAATGTCGCCCCAACTCCATTTGGCAAACTGCCGATGAATTTCTACGGCACAAAAAAACAATACGGATCTTTATCACGCGTAATATCCAGACCGCTGGACTGGATCACCGCCTGACAGCCACCGCAGACCGGACGGATTTTACAGCCCCGGCACTCTTTCGGTCCCAAGCGGTAGCGTTCTGCTGCTTCAGAGTGATAGAGCTCAAGAAAGGAAGCGTCCAGGACATTGCCTATGGGCGACTGAAACTTGCGGCAGGCATGGAGATCACCATTTGGCAGCAGAGACCAGAAGTTGAAGGCAGCCCCACAGCCAAATCCGGTACAGCCGCCAAAAGGTTTGGCCTGCTGCTCAAGCCTGATGATATTGATCAGGTTATCTTTCAGGCTCATTGTGGGATTGGATTTCGCGGCCTCGAGATAGTCTGATAAAAATGTCCGGAACTTTTCCTTTTCCACTGCAGCCAGACCTGCCCCCTCCCCGGTCTGGGAGAGACGATTAAAAGTAAAGAGATCAACTTTATCCCGCAGAATTTCACCCAGTTCCAGAACCTGGCCCATGTTTTCCCGGGTCAGGGTAAGCATCACCATGGAGTAGATGGAAAGATCTTTCAGGATCTCCAGAAACTCCATAATCCGTTGAAAATGGCCCTCTCCCCTGATGGAATCGTTGTGCTCAGGCAAGCCCTCAAGACTCACCTGATAAAACGAGAGGGGTTGGATCTGCTGCAAAGATTTAATGACTTCCCGGGACGTTGGGTTACCCAGGATTGCAATATTGAAATTGCGCTTTTCCGCTTCCTTATACAGCTCCTCAAAATGCGCATAGAGCAGAGGGTTGCCACCGGTAAAGGTCACCTGTCCATGCACCCTCTCTTCAAGGACAAACTCCCGAAACTGATCCAGAATCGTTACCCCCTGTTCCAGGGTGAGTGGTGAAATCGTCGATCTGTCATAGCAGTGCTTGCAATGCAGATCGCAAGCCTGGGTTACATGCCACTGCAGGGTAAAGTGATCAGATTTCAGGTAAGGCTGCCAACCCGCTATTCCTTCATCGGGAAAGTGGGCCCCGGTGCGCACAATCTTCGAAGGCGGGCCAAGCAACAGCCCCTCTTTACAGGCCTTTTCAATGGCTGCATCCACCTTTCCCACGGCCACCTCTGCCTCATCAGCCACAGCCTGCCGATCCAGGTTTTCGGCCAGCACCTTCAGGGCCAGCAACTGATGATAGCGCGCCGGATAGTAGCACATTTTACCATCACCGGGACGTTTAAAGAGGAGAACGAGTTCCTGCCCCTGTAAGGGGACAGGGGCTGTTTCTTTATCACGGACAACAGCGCAGAGATTTCTCCAATCAAGGGCCATAAGCGTAAGACTTGGATTAATGGTCAGTGCTTCATTCTCTTTGGAAAGATCCGGAACAGGCATGTCCCGTAACTCCTGCAACGCGTATTCAAGACGCGCCAGATCACTTTCCCAATTGTTTTCCATTCATTCACCGTATGCTTTCAATTTGTATAGCTTTTAATACTTCCCCGCCACAAGTGCTCAATTCTACTCCGACACCAATATACAGGGAACTGGTTTTTTTCCATCCCAGTTAAAACAGATTTCACCATCTCTATCGGTTCTTAATACCTTTTCACTATGGCGGATCAGGACAGCCATGCTCTCGGCAGACGGATATCCGTTTGGGTTGTCCCGACCCACAGAGACAAGCGAAACCGATGGGCGCAGAAGGCTGAGAAAATCCGGGTCCGTACTGTCCGCTGCCGCGTGATGGGCAGCCACATAGAAATCAATACCGGATTTTTGCAGGAATGGCCACAGTGGTGGTATCAGCTTCCGCTCCACTGTTCTATCCACATCGCCCATAATCAACAGCTGCCCTCCCTGCTTGCTGGTAAACAGCAATACCAGGGAAGTCTGGTTGAGATTTGGCTGCTGTGAATGTACCGGCCACAAGACCTGCAGTTGGTGACCGCGCCACTGCAGAGTATCTCCAGCAGCGAGACATGTCTGTAAGGGATCTCTCTCCAATACAGCCTGAAGCATAAAAAACATCTGTTTTTCATTGGGAAGTAACTCTTCAGGAGCTGAACAGGTGGTCAACACAAAGCTATCAGGCCATGCTGCTCTGACTTGAGAATATCCGGCAGCATGATCCCGGTGAAGGTGGCTGAGAAGGAGATAATCCAGACTGCGTACTCCATGGAACTTCATGCGCGCCAGCACGTGTTCCCCATATTCGGCAAGGCCGGTGTCCAGCAACAGACCATGCCCATTCTCCACCAGGAGAATACTCTGCCCCATCCCCACATCAAGGGTCACCAGTCGCAAATCTGTCGCCTGCGCCATTCCAATAGAGCAAAAAAGAGCCATCAACACCCAGAGACAAAACAGTCTTGTCCTCTGCTGCCTGCAATCACTGCTCATTACTGGTCGGGACTCCAAGCCGGCTGACTGTTCCTGCTGCCAAAAAGGAGGAAGGCAAGCAGCATTCCAAGGGAGGCGGAGAAGAGATTCAACCAGACATCACGCCAGTCTCCCACTCTGGCAACAAGAAAATGCTGCAATAATTCATCAAGACCTGCAACGGCAACACAGAAAAGAACCGCCATTTTCTGCTCAAAAATCTTTTGGGAGAGGAACCCGAACATCCCGAAAAGGGCCACATGGATCTTTTCCACAAATGGCAGATGGGCATAGAGAATAAGAGACAGGGCAGCAACCCAGATCAAGTGATAACAATAGGGATCCAGGCCGGATCTGACTAAGGTAACAAGAAAAACAACCAGTACCACGCTTAGGGTCACACCCAGGTAAAGGGTCAGTATCTCCGTGGAGAATTGCTTGATGATAGTCAACTGCAGAGGACGACCATAAAAAGAAAGCAGAGGAATACAAAGCAACGACAACAACCAGACAGCAATCAGCTTATCTTTCATATCTTCTCCGGCCGGCAGTCAATCATCATGCCATTCTGACATTATATCCGGAATGATGTCAAGACCTGAGACAATTTATATGGTACTATTCCCTCGTAACGTATGATGAAACCATAACATAACAGAATGCCACCCATGAATGATCAGAAGAAACATAACCCCTCTCAACCCTTTCCGCATCTTGGCCCGGAAAGGGTACTGAATCTTGTTGAAAAAGCTATTGATAGTCGCTGCACCAATCTCTGCAGACAGCTAAGCAGCTATATCAACCGTGTTTTCGAGATCGAAACCGCAGATGGCAGAGGTCTGGTGGTAAAATTTTATCGTCCGGGCCGCTGGTCAAAGAATGCTTTACTGGATGAGCACGAATTCCTCCTTGAACTTGACCACCAGGAGATTCCGGTGATCCCGCCAATGATGCTCAGTAATGGTGAGACTCTTGGCAGTTACGGCAACCTCTTTTTCAGTGTCTTCCCACGTTGCGGTGGACGCAGCTCCGATGAATTCAGCGAGGAGCAGTGGCTGGAAATTGGTCGTCTACTGGCGCGCTGCCATGCTGTCGGGGCTGTTCATGCCTCCCGCGACCGGATACAGATGCTGCCGGATCACTCCACAGCAGAGCAGGTTCGCTTTATCCTGGAAAGCGGCGTTATTGGGCATGAGCAGGTGGCCTCCCGCTTCTCCTCCCTGTGCAGGGAATTTATTGACGAAATAACACCACTGTTCCAGGGAGTAACGGTGAGCAGAATTCACGGTGACTGCCATTTCTCCAATATCATCTATCGCCCGGGAGAATCCTTTTACATCATTGACTTTGATGATATGGCCATGGGACCGCCAGTCCAGGATCTCTGGATGCTCCTTCCCGGAACTCCACGCGAATCACTGCTCGAAATTGACTTTTTTCTGGAGGGCTACGAGACCTTCCACCATTTTGACAGGCGAAGTTTTCGCCTTATTGAACCCCTGCGTGGCATGCGTTTTCTTCACTATATTGCCTGGCTTACCCATCAGTATATTGCTGACGGATCTGCCCCCATCATCACCGGCTTCGGGTCAGCGGAATATTGGGAAACTGAAATCGCTGATCTGGAAGACCAGCTCAAGCGGATACGGAAAGGCGATGGAGAGCTTGCGAATCTGATATAATTTCAGCCTCCTGAGGAACCTCCCCAAACTGCTTTTATGTATCTTCCTGGGAGACTTTAGAAGCGTTACGCAAAAATTACTCTTTTATGTATTTTTGATTGGCATTACAGGCGTCTCTAGGCTACAACAGTAGCTAGAATTCAGATTTCAACTCCCTGGGAGAAATGTGATGCAACCACCTGTAAACAAAAAGAAATACGGCATTCTGCACAGTCCCCCCTTAAGAGGCGCTTTGTACAGTGCCCGTATGGGTAACGGTACCTTTACGAAATTCCTTAAAAAAACCAACAATGAAATATCTAAAATACTGAAATACCTGTCGATTCTCTGCCTGATTACCCTTTGCGCCTGCGCCCAATTCGGAGGGGACACGGATGAAAAACGGTTTCAGTTAAACTCCGATGGAACAGTGCTGGATACAGAAACAGACCTTATGTGGGCTGCCGCGGCAACCAGTGAAAGTATGACCTGGGCAGAGGCTGAAGAATATTGCACTTCCTTTACCGGCGCTGAGTACCAGGATTGGCGCCTTCCCAAAAAAGACGAACTGGCTGCACTCTTTAAGGCAGGCATTGGTAAGGATAATGAAATGATCCGAATCAATGGTGACCGGGTGTGGGCATCCGAAACAGATGATAATCGTGGTGCCTACTGCAATTTTTTTAGGGGTAACTGTGGCTGGCTTGAAAAAGTAGTGTCTATTTCTCTGCATGGCCTCCCTGTAAGGAACACTGAGACTACCGCCCCCTCAGTACCACCGGCTGCTCCCATTGCCAATCCGCAAACCGTTGAACAACGACTCCAGGTTCTTGAACTGCTCTACAAGCAAAAGCTGATCACCAAAGATGAATATGAGAGCAAGAAAGCAGCTATCCTCAAGGAACTTTAACCCTCCTCTTTCCTCCCCAGGTTATACAATCCTGACAGCACGCCCAGCTGATGTGGACAGGGCCTTTTCCGACCTGAGCAGAGACATGGACCCGAATTTTGTTCATGTCTTTCTCGATAAACTCCAACGTTACGCCGCAAAATCCGACCGGGCCCTTTTTCTGGCCAAGTATCAGGACAGAATCATCGCCTTTGCCACCATCATTGATCAGGCACCGGCTCCAGACGACTCAGATGAATCAACGGTCAGACTCTTGAAGACTTGCGCTTGTGGCACCGGTCTCATGGTACTTCCAGAATTCCGCCAGCGAGGAATTGCCGCAACCCTGGTTAACCATTGGGAAAGATGGGCCATTAAAAACAAGATGCAAGGAATCTGGGTTATCAGCCACCGGATGGCTGACTGGTATCAGCGTCACTTTGCCTACTCCATTTATGGAGTAACAATGCGTCATGGAGTAAAAAAAACAATACTGCTCAAAACTTTTGTCTCTCCAAGCACCCTGAAAGGCTGAACGCTATACACTATACGCTATAGAGTGTATTTGAACATAGTTACGCATCAAAAACTGGAAAAACATCCAACACTCTCTAGAAAATAGCTATATTTAGTTGACACAGCATGACAAATGCGATAGTACAATAATGAGAAGTAAAAAATTTTGTACGAATTGTTGCGAGCACATCCGGCAATGTACAATGAACAGTTGAAGGTGTTTTATTTTTTTTTAACAAGACAGCACGTTAAATACTGATTTCTGCTTTTCAGGAGGGCTGGAGTCATAACAATTAATAGAGGAAGGAGGAAATGAGATGGTAAAAAAATTTTCCATGTTAGCTCTTGCTGGTCTGATTGCACTACCTGCAGTAGCTTTTGCAAGCGGTGCCGGTGCCGGTGCCGATGCCAATGATCTGGAGCGGAAGATTGAAGACTTGAGCAGACAACTGCAACAGCTGAAAGCTCAGATGGCAGAAAGTACAGGTGATGGCGTAAATCGCAACGATTTTAATGAGTTGGCCGACTCCGTTGGTGACCTTGAAGACCGCTCCGAGAGCTGGGATCTTGCTGCCCGTTTTGCCTTCTACGGTGATTTTCGTTCCCGTCTTGATAACTACCGTGCCAACTATGCCGACGGAACTCTTGGCAAGAGCGACACCCTCTGGACCAATCGTTTTCGCCTGAATATGCGTGTCAAGGCCACCGAGAATGTTGAGTTTAAAGGACGCCTTGCCATGTACAAGGCCTGGGGTATGGAATCCACACCGCAAAATCTGGGCGGCGGCTACCCCATATGGGATGGAAACGTCACCCGCCAACCGGCAGACAATGCCCTCCGCGTTGATCGTGCCTTTGTCAACTGGAACAACATTGGTGGAATTCCAATGTGGTTCTCCATTGGTCGTCGCCCCACCACTGATGGGCCCCCTGCACAGATTCGTATGGGTTCTGATCAGCGGATGGCTACCCCGATTCTGTACATGGACTGGCCATTTGATGGTATTTCCTTGGGCTATGCCTACCGCTGGGGAAGCGAGGCCATGGGAACCGGTCGCATCCGTTTCTGCTATGGCCGTGGATTTGAGGATGGACTTGAGTTCCAGGATGGCATCGGCAACACCATGGATGACATGGACTTTGGCGGAATCAGCTGGGATGTCATGAAAAAAGACAACCGTTTTATGAACATCCAGTCTTTCATGGCCTATAATGTCTTTAACTATCCTACTTTCGAGAGCGACTTCGTTAATTTCGGAGCCAGTTTCCCACCTGACCAGGGCGGTTTTGGTCCACAGATGAACGTTGGTGATATTCTCCACAATTCTGTTGTCTATCTGGACAAAATGGGCCCTGTAAGCTTCTTTGGTGTCGGTGGCTGGTCAAGAACCGATCCCAATGAGAACGGTATGTTTAATGATTATGCCGGAATGGGCGCTGCCCAGCAGATGGCCGGAATGGGAATGTCTCCACAACAGATCGCAGGTGCTTTAGCGATGCTGGGCCTGGAAGGAACTCCCCACACCGACAGTGAAAATGGCTACAACATTTATCTTGGCGGTCGTTATGATATCGATTCCCTTGGCCTGAAATTTGGTGCTGAGTGGAACTACGGCTCTGAATACTGGATTGCCATGAACCCTGGTCACGATGATCTGTATCTGAGCAAGCTCGCTGCCCGCGGTCATGTTTTTGAGGTATACGGAATCTATGACCTGCCCACAGGGGATGCCGTCTCAAAATATGCGTCAACCTTTATTCGCTTTGGTTATCAGCGTTACGAGTATGACTACTCCGGTTCAATGGACTGGAACGCGAAGCCTTATGAGCTTGACAACGCGAATGAACTTGGATACCTGAACCAGGTCAATGCTATGACTGGTCGATCCACTGTTGAAAGCGCAGATCAGGTTTACCTGACCTTCGAGGCATACTTCTAGATCATTATCTGCTTCAAAATCTGCTCTATATTTTGGGGAAGGTTCCATGCGGAATCTTCCCCATTTTTATTTCTTCCATGGTGGATCCTCTGCAAATCAACAAAGGCGGTAACAGGCCACGTATAGTTCATAGCGACAGGCACGGTGGAGTAAGCCGCCCGCCTTTTCACTCCCTGAACCTCAGTTATGGAGTGGGCGATGATGTGGCTTCTGTCACTGAAAACCGTAACCGCTTCAAGAGCCAATTATCAGTCAGCCACCTCCTTTCTGCAAAACAGGTACATGGAGATTCCCTCTTCATTGCAGAAAAACCTCTGCAGGAAGACCTTGAAGTTGAAAACGTTGATGCGTTATTAACTGACCAGGCAGATATCGGACTTATGATTCAGCAGGCCGACTGTCAGGCAGTGACACTTTTTGATCCTGATCATCCTGCAATTGCTGCCATTCATTGTGGCTGGAAGAGCAGTGTCCTCAATATTCTTCGTAAAACCGTGGAGGCCATGACGGTTCAATATGGCTCACAACCATCCACTCTACTGGCAACCATCAGTCCTTCCCTGGGCCCCTGCTGTGCTCAATTTATTCATCACGCCCAGGAACTTCCCTCCTCATTCCTTGCCTTTCAAAGAAAAGAGAACTATTTTGATTTCCGGCAGATTTCGAAGATGCAGCTGATTGAGGCCGGCCTTGATGCGACCAATATTGAGATAGCGGGTCAATGTACCTCCTGTACAGCTGATTATTTTTCCTATCGCCGCGCTTGCCGTCAGGGCGAAGGCAGAACCGGGCGCTGTGCCACGGGAATTGCTCTCGTAACAGCCAATTAAAAATCAAACCAGGCTCCCTTGCAACATGCGCATACTTATTGTTGAAGATGACAAAAAAATAGCATCTTTCCTTGAAAAAGGACTCCACGAGGCAGGTTTCAGTATTGATGTCTGCCACGACGGTCTCGAGGGCCTTTCCCTTGCCCTGTCCGAGCCATATGGAGTCGCAGTGGTCGATATCATGCTTCCCGGACTCGACGGCCTCAGTCTGATCGAAAAAATTAGGGATCACAGCATAGAGACCCCGGTGCTAATCCTCAGCGCCAGGCAATCTGTCGATGACCGTATCGAAGGCCTTCAACGGGGAGGGGATGACTACATGATCAAGCCCTTTTCCTTTAACGAGTTACTGGCTCGTATCCAGGCCCTCCTCCGCCGTGGTCAAAAGAGCAGCGAATCAACAACTCTCACAGTTGGCGATCTGGAGCTTGACCCTTTACAGCGTGAAGTCAGGAGGGAAGGGGAAAAAATTGAACTGCCCGCCAAAGAGTATGCCCTGCTTGAACTGCTCATGCGTAACCCGGGCCGTGTGCTTGCCAAGACCTCTATTCTGGAACGGATCTATGAATACAGTTTTGACCCGCAGACCAATGTGGTCGATGTCCTCGTCTGTCGCCTGCGAAACAAGATAGATAAAGATTACCCAAAGAAACTCATCCACACGGTTCGAGGCATGGGCTATGTCCTACGCGTCGAATAAGCTTCTGTTCCCATATTCCAGAAAGGGAAGGCTCGTTTTCTTCTTCAGCATCTTCTGGTTCCTCAGTGGCAGCTTCCTCTTTCTTCATACCCTTATCCTGAAAAACCACATCCAGGAACAACAAATCCAGACAGCTGAACGAGCACTGCGCACCTACTTTGAGCACAACGGTGGAGTTTCTGGCACCCACCTCAGTCTCCAGAATGACCTGCCTTACCAACTTGATTTTATTCGCCTTGTCAGTGGCAAGGATCAGCTCCTCATCACTGGAAACAGTCGCATGGATTTCAGCGGCCTGGTCGAGCTGAATCCCCTCGAACAGGGGGCATGGATTGATCTGAAGCGACCGAAAAAACAGGGGAACTGGCTTCTCGTTTCTCAAACACTTGCCAACGGCAGTATCGCCCAAGCCGGAAAAAATGACAGTGGCAGCGGACTTGCAATCTATAAGAAATCAGTTACAGATGCATACTGGTTTTTCATACTCAGCGGAGTGATTGCCCTCGGGCTCGCTTTTCTCTCCGCCTCTCTCATACGCTACCCCCTACGACAGCTGGAAAGTGATATCGAGAAGGGTCTGAAGCAAAAATCGCTGCTCTTTCAGGAAAGCAGAGAACAATTAGACGACCTTGCCCCCCTGTACCACCTCCTGGAACAGATTTTTTTTCAGAATCGTCAACTTATCCAGGAGATACAGTCTTCCCTGGATAATGTCGCCCATGATCTCAGAACCCCGATGACCAGACTGCGGGCAGTGGCCGAGTATGCCCTGCAATCGGACAGGAATGAGCCGCAACTCTATCGCAGTGCCCTTTCCGACTGCCTGGAAGAATCGGAGCGGGTGCTGTCCATGCTCAAGGTCATGATGAGCGTTGCTGAAGCGGAGGCGGGCACCATGCGCCTGGAGCTGCAGGAGATCGATGTTCTCAAGACTCTGGAAGATGTGGTGGGACTTTACCAGTACGTGGCAGAAGAGGAACAGATCACCGTGTCCTGCACAGGAGAGAGTGGAGTCCTCGTTCAAGCTGACAAAACAAGGATCAGCCAAGTCTGGGCCAATCTTCTCGACAACGGAATCAAATATGGTCACGAATCCGGAAATGTCACAATTACGGCGGAAAGGGACAACGGAGAGGCTGTTATTCGTTTTTATGATGATGGGATGGGGATATCGGAAACTGAAATCAACCGGATATGGGATCGCCTCTATCGTGGCGATCGCAGCCGGACAAAACAGGGTCTGGGGCTGGGCTTAAATTTTGTCAAGGCTGTGATCGAGGCCCACGGAGGGCGGGTTTTGGTGACGAGCAGTCTCCAGGAAGGATCATGCTTTGATGTTCGCCTGCCTTTGCATCACGGCGCAACACAGAAGTCATAGTTATCCTTCTCGAAGGATGACTAAAAAGAGTACCCTTTAGAAAAACCGATGGCTAAATAAAAAACTTCATATGCGAGGCCCAAAGATTTTCTTTTATTTCGGCGTACCGAGGTACGTCGTGATGAAAGAAAATTTGTAGCAACGAAGTAGATGAAGAATTTTTATGACGCCATCAGAGATTGAAATCACAAATCAACGGGGCATGGTCGGAAAGGTGAATACAAGGGATGGAAAAATTGCTGACATCCAGTTCCGGGCTATGAAGGATAAAATCCAGATGTCGTTTCGGAGCGTGGCTGGGGTGTGACGGCAGACCACGGAGGTTAGCATTCACAAGACCTGTAGCAGCAAGAAAAAGCTGCACTTCCCTGATCCCGCCAAAGGTGTTGAAGTCCCCTGCCACAATCACCGGTTTTGTACTGTGTGATAACATACGGTGGAGATGCTCAAGCTGCTGCTGCCTGTGTTTATATTTCAGGGAAAGGTGGACTAAAAAAATGGCCACCTCTTCCAGTTCCACCTCAATGACCAGCCGCTTAACCCCTTCATTAAAATAATGAAAACGATGAGTAACAATTGGCTGGTTGGTGAGTAGACCATTCCCCTGTTTATTAAGTAGAGGAATCCTGTTGGCCATCGATCCACCACCATACTTGGTTCCCACCACGTGAAAATGATCAAGCGCTTTGGCTATCACCTCAGCCTGACAGGTCTTGTGGCTGCGATAGGAACCGGAGTCCACTTCAACCAGGGCAATAACATCAGGCTCCACAGAACGGATAAACGATACGATCTGGCCAAGGACATTTCCGGTCTGTTTAAAAAAACCACTAAAAGGCAGGGGCAGGTGGTAGCCAATCCCATGTCCGGTGGCATAACGGATATTATAAAGAAGAAAACGCATAGAGTATAATAGCGGTTTTACAGGCAGTTTGCAATTATGCCTTTTTTCTCTTTATTGCATATGTTAGATTAGGGACAAGTATACGATTTTAGGGTTGAATCAAATCTTCCTGCAGATTAGGTTACACAGGTTCAAGGAATTAAGTCGAAGAAAATACAATGCACTCAGGGCTATTTGGAACCAGCCTGACAAAAAAACCATCATATTTAGGATAGATAACTCATGACCACAATACATATTGGATCCAGAAAAAGTAAACTTGCCATGTGGCAGACAGATACTGTTGCTGGAATGCTTGAAAGGCAAGGCATGACGACACAAATCAATCCCATGGAGACCAAGGGCGATAAGATTCTTGATGTTTCCATTGCCAAGATCGGCAGCAAAGGGGTCTTCACCGAAGAACTCGAAGAGCAGCTGGCCAATGGCAAAACCGACATTGCCGTCCACAGTGCCAAGGATATGCAGTCCATCCTGCCTCCAGGCTTTGAGCTAATCGCCTACACCGTCAGAGAAAAGCCCAATGATGCCCTGCTTTCGAAAAACAAATCTATAGATCTCAGTGACAGCAGTAAGAAAATCCGTATCGGTACTTCTTCAGTACGGCGTATTGCCTTACTCAAACATTTCTACCCCCATGTGGAAACCGTGGAGGTGCGCGGCAACCTGCAGACCAGAATCCAAAAAATGGAAAATGGTGACTGTGACGCGCTCATGCTTGCCTATGCCGGTGTAAAACGCATGGAATATGAGGAGATGATCGTCAAGATCTTTTCTGAAGAAGAATTCATCCCTCCTGTGGGTCAGGGCTGTATCGCCATTGAAGTAGCAGAGACTTTGAGCAGTGAAAAACGTAAGAAGGTGAGGGAATGCCTTAACAATCCAGACTCAGAATCCTGCCTGCTCGCCGAACGCGCCTACTTACGGACTATGGAGGGGGGCTGCTCCATCCCGGCCTTTGGTTTGGCCATACTCGAGGGAAATGACATCATCCTGCGCGGTGGCCTGGCAAGCCTGGACGGTAAAACGGTTCTCATCGGGACTGAAAAAGGCCCCAGGGAAGAAGCAGAAGCGATTGGGGAACGACTGGGGCATTACATCCTGGAAAAGGGTGGCAAAGAGATTCTCGCCGACATCAGACGTGCCCAGGGATAAAAATAAAAAAGCTTTGGTCGGATGCCTGCCCGACCAAAGCTTGATAATTCTTGTACCTCCCGACCGGGAGATTCAAAAATTATCAGCCACAGGAGTCGGCATTATTGGGGTCGTAGGTCCAGTTGCCATTCCTGAACAGGTAATCATTCACCATCTGTAGCTCATCTTCGCTGAGAACATCCCAGGAACCATTGAGGGCACATACCTCGTTGCGCTTGCTGAAGATTACATTCCATGCATTGGAGGTATACGATTCTGCATGGACAAATGGGGCCCCCTGATCATTGTTGAGTGCATGACAGCTCTTGCACACTTCACGGAACTTGATCCCCCCTATGCCCCAGGGCTCACTTTCCCAGTCCAGTGTTCCGGCAGCGATAACCCGGCACATCTTCGTTCGTTCATCGTAACGCTTTGAAGGCCTGGCCGAAGCGGTATAAACGGAATAGAACAATAGACAGAATATAGACAGTACAATAATTGCCGGATAACGCATTCTTCTTTCTCCTGTATAGAATATTAGTACCTTCACCCCACAAGGCGGTACTGAACCGGGTCCCGACTTATTTCCCGATTATCACCGGGCCAAGAGTCCTACGTGGTAGCAGTATAATCATGGCGCCACAATTATTCTACTAAAATACAGAAAAAGTCTTTGTCTTTGCACCAGGTTTATCGTCAATGAGCACAGACTTCTTTTAAATAATCAAGCCACTGCTCAAAGCCCTCGCCACTGGTTGCAGACAGGGCCATAACCTGTAAGTCAGGATTTAACTGTAAAGCCTCTGCCTTTGCCTCTTCCACGGGAAAATCAAAATAGGGCAGGAGGTCGGTTTTGGAGATGATGAAGACCTGAGAGCTGTGGAAGGCCTTGGGATATTTTGCCGGTTTATCCGGACCTTCCGGAACAGAAACCAGAACAAGACGATGGTGCTCACCAAGATCAAAGGTGGCCGGGCAGACCAGGTTGCCCACATTTTCAATAAAGAGGAGGTCAAGTTGTGCCCCACCCTCCTCTTTTTCCAGGAGATGCAGCCCCTTGTGAATCTGGGCCGCATCAAGATGACAGGCCCCTCCCGTGGTCAGCTGGATCACCGGGACCCCCTTGGCACGAATACGTTCCGCGTCCCGGTCAGTTTCGATGTCTCCCTCAATCACCCCGATCCGAAGACTCCCCCCCAGTGCCTCGATGGTCTTTTCCAGGAGGGTTGTCTTCCCCGAACCGGGACTGGATATCATATTAATGGCCACTGCTCCCATCTCTTCAATATGAACCCTGTTTTTCTTCGCCATGGCCGTGTTGGCAGCAAGGAGACTCTGGTGTACTTCAACCACCCGGGAGTCATGGGAATGCTCTTCAGGTTTCAGGTCACAACCGCATGCATCACACATAATATTCCTTAGTTATCCTTTTTTCTGACTTCCAAACGAATGATCGGAGTCTCGTTATACTCACTTACCTTGGTGCTGCTGAACAGTTATGGCTATTCCATCTCTACCTGGCGGAGGACAAGATCATCCCCCCCTACCGGCGAGAGTAACGTTTCTGAACAGTGACGGCAACGTTCAGGTCTCTGCTCCGCTTTCATCTCCATACCACAACTGCAGCATCTGTAGAGAGCTGGAGGACTCTCTATAAGCAATATTGCCTCTCTCGTCAGCGCATCGTCTCTGGCAAGGATATCAAAACCAAACTGAAAGGAATCGATTACCACTCCGGAAAAGGGGCCAATCTCCATGGACACACTGATGACTTTTTCCTTATTATGTTCTTTGGCAAGCTCATGGAGTTGCCCAAGCAAGCCTTGAACAAGCGACATCTCATGCATGTTCTTTCTCTATCAACCCGGCTCCGTAGCCCATTTTCTGGAGCCGCTGCACCAGCAGGCCGGATATTTTCTCCACCTGGGACGCCACCACGTCACTCATCTCCAGCCCGGTTTCAAAACTCTCAGGCACTACACAATAAAACTCCACACATTCAGGCTCAATACCACGCAGTTTGCAGATATCGAGTATTTCGAGAATCCCCAATTGGTGTGGTGACATCCGTGTCTGCATGGACCCGTTTCTTGCATCTTCTCCAGTAAAGGTATAGAGACTGCCTGGCGTCGCATCCTCAAGATTCACGACATCAACCACAAAAATCGGATCATGCTCCTCAAGAAATGGGGCCATGTAAATGCCGGCAGTCCCACCGTCAAGAAGGGTTACAGTCTCGGAAAAATGATAGTGCTTTTCAAGGTATTCAATAACATGAACACCAAAACTCTCATCAGAGAGCAGGAGGTTACCAATTCCTAGAATTCCTGCATTTTTTGTTTCTTTTTCCATTTTCTTTCCTTAACAGATTCTTGGTAACGGCTCCCCATGCAGGGGAGTGATGACTCTGGAACCGCCTATGCTGGTCCGTAGTGTAACCTGTCCGGATTTTCCGGCTTTCAGGCTTCCAATAATTGCAGCATCCCGACCGACAGCGGTTGACTGCATGAGCTGCAAGGCCTCGTCGGCCTGTTCAGGGGCAACCAGTGCAAGGCACTTCCCTTCATTTGCCAGATAGAGGGGATCAAGCCCCATGATCTCACAGGCTGCCCGCACTTCATTTTTAACGGGAATAGCCTGATCATCAATTTCCACTGCAAATCCGGCAGCAGCAGCAATTTCATTCAGCGATGTGGCAACTCCACCACGGGTCGGATCACGGAGGGTATGAAGAGTGCCGGGAGGAAGTGTATCATTGAGCAGGGCCACTAATTCATGGAGTGCAGCCGAATCACTGGCCAGATTACCATCCAGACTGAGTCCTGCCCGTCTGGTCATGATTGTGATGCCATGATCACCCATTGAACCGGAGAGAATAATTATATCTCCCTCTTGTGCCATTGCAGAAGAGACAATCACGCCCTCTGCCACAATTCCAATCCCTGAGGTATTAATAAAGATTTTGTCGCACTTTCCTCTGGGAACAACCTTGGTATCTCCTGTGACAACAGGTACTCCGGCAGTTTTTGAACATTGGGCAATGGAAACAATAATACGTTCCAGATTGTCCAGATCAAGCCCTTCTTCCAAAATCAACCCAAGACTCAGACACAAGGGGCGTGCTCCCCGCATGGCAATATCATTAATGGTGCCATGGACAGCCAGGGTACCAATATCACCGCCTGGAAAGAAAATAGGATCAACCACATAACTGTCTGTGCTGAAAGCCAGTTTTCCAGGATGATTGTCCATTACCGCACTGTCTTCCAGTGAAGCCAGGATACTATTATCCAGATGTTTCAGAAAAATCTGAGAGATCAACTCCTGGCTGGCAATGCCGCCACTGCCATGATCCAGAAGGATCGTATTTCCGGGATTCACAATTCCACCTATCAGTTACTTTTTTTGAGTACCTTCACAAAATTCAGCAGCCCTGTGCCGCTTCTGCTCTCCAAACAGCCGAAACACAGTTTCCTGTTACTGTTGTACAATTATCCATCATCATTGATCATATTTATAAAAAGCAGCACAGGTCCCTTCGCTGGAAACCATGCAGGGGCCAATGGGATTACCGGGAGTGCAGCGTTTTCCAAACAACGGGCACTGGGACGGCAATTCTTTTCCTTTCAAAATCTCACCGCAACGACAGCCCTTGGGTTCTTCTGCCGGCGTCAACTTGATGTTGAGCCTTTTCTCGGCGTCGAAGTGGCCATATTCTTCCCGGATGGCTAAGCCACTTTGAGGAATCATCCCCAAGCCACGCCATTCCATATCAGCGGGCTCAAAAATATTGTGAACCATCTGCTGTGCCCTGCTGTTTTCCTCCCAGCGTACCGCACGGGTATAGGCATTCTCCACCTTGGCCTCTCCTCTGCCAACCTGTCTGGCCAGCAGAATCAAAGCCTGGAGAATATCTGCCGGCTCAAATCCGCCCACCACACAGGCCAGTCCATATCGATCGACAAGGGGCTGATAGGCTCCGGCTCCAATGATACTGCTCACATGCCCGGGACAGAGAAGCCCGTCAATCTGCAATTCCGGGTCATCAAGTAAAGCCAGCAAAGGTGGCGGCATGGTTTTATGAGTTGAAAAGACAGAAAAATTATCGACATTAGAATTTTTTGCAGCCATAATAGTGGCGGCAATACCTGGAGTTGTGGTTTCAAAGCCCACACCGAGAAAAACAACCATGTCTTCCGGATAGTTGCGGGCGAGTTCCAGACTGTCCATGGGAGAATAGACGATATCAACTTTGGTCCCCTGGGAAGATGCATTGGCAAGAGAAAGGCCACTGCTGCCTGGAACCCGAAACAGATCACCGAACAGGGCGATCCGAACATTTGTCCTTTCCGCAATGGCCAGAATCGCATCGATATGGGATGCCGAAGTAACACAGACCGGACAACCGGGACCGGATATCAGCTCCACCCCCTCCGGAAGCAATGTTCGAAGACCGCTGCGAAAAATGGACATGGTGTGGGTGCCGCACACCTCCATGACCCGAAAAGACGTTGTTACACTCCTGCGCAACTCCTTGAGAAGAGGCTCAGCCAAGGCATAGTCACGGAATTCATCAACATATTTCATGAGTTGTTTTCCGTTGCTTCCAGGCCTTCCACCTTCTCGACCATTTCATGCATGAGACGGATATTCGTTTTCGCCTCTTCAGGATCAAGAGTGTGGATGGCAAATCCGGCATGGATGATAAGATAGTCACCAATCTCGGGCCAGCGGTCAACCACATCAAGCCGGGTCTCCTTTCTGATTCCATCAGCATCAACCACTGCAATCTGTCCACTGAGAAAATCATCAGGGCTGCCCTCTATTTCAAGGACTTTCATTGGTACTGCGAGACACATGAGCTAAACCTCCAATAACCGCCTGTCCCAGAGCAATCCCACCATCATTCACCGGGACCTGCTCTCCAGTAAAAACCGTGAAACCTTCCTGTTCCAGAAGAATAAATAGACCTTCAAGTAACAACCTGTTCTGCATGCAGCCACCAGTCAACACAACTTTTCTCAATCCAGTCTGGTGGCCAAGTTTCTGCAGAAGAACAAAAAAACTCTGAATGAGACAGAGATGAAAATCAAGGGCTATAGAAGCTGGATCATTGCCCGCCATCCGTTGAGCCAGAAGCTGCAAGATTAAATCCTGCTGCCGCAATACCAGACGTCCGTCTTCTCTCTTCATACCTGCCCGCCCACAGCAAGTCGCAAGCAGACCTTCAAGGGACTGTTCCTCTTTTGCCTCTCTGGCCAGGGATTCCAGTTCCATAGCTGCCTGACCTTCGTAATCAGCCGTAAGGCAGACACCAAGCAGGGCCGCAGCCCCGTCAAAGAGACGGCCGCAGCTTGTACTGAGCGGACAGTTGAATCCCTGATCCATCATCTGCCACAGGGCTGATTCCTTTTGTTTCTCTACCAGATGTAATTTCGGGGCGCCCTTCCCCAGTGCATGGAGCAGAGATAAGCCCATACGCCAAGGTGACTCCGCCGCTGCATCACCACCTGGCAGGAGCATGGGTGACAGCGAACCGATCCGTTTATAGCCGAAACAATCGGCCTCCAGTACCTCTCCGCCCCAGATACTACTATCAGCACCCAGACCACTGCCGTCAAGGATCAGGGCCAGTACTTTCTCCCTGATTCCATGCTCAACCAGTACGGCTGCCGCGTGGGCATGCTGGTGTTGTACTTTATAGAGGGGAAGACCGGACTCTTTGGCGTAATGACTACTCAGATAATCGGGATGGAGGTCACAGACCACTGCTTCAGGTTCCACCTGGAGAAGCTTCTTTAGATGATATATGCTTTCCTTGTAAAAATTCAGTGATTCCAGGTTGAAAAGATCTCCGATATGCTGGCTGAGAAAGCCTTCCAGATCCCTGGTCAGGCAAAAAGTGGATTTGAGCCCACCGCCACAGGCGAGTATGGGCGGCATATTCCAGGGAAGGGATGTTGAGCCGGGAACATAGCCCCGGGCCCGACGCAGGAGTTGCACTCCACGACCGGTTATTCTGGCCACAGAATCATCCACACGGGTAACAATTTCTCGATTGTGAAGAAGAAAACAGTCGGCAATAGACTGCAGGCCGGCCACAGCCGCATCATTAGCAGTAAATATGGGAGCCCCGCTCCGGTTTCCGCTGGTCATGACCAAGGTCCGGGGGCAGTCAGCCTCCATAAAGAGGAGTTGGTGCAGCGGGGTGTAGGGGAGCATGACCCCAATCTCATTAATTCCCGGGGTAAGGACGGCCACAAGGGTCGATTTTTTTCTTGGCAGCAAAACTATGGGATGCTCCACTCCCTGGAGCAGATTTTCCGCCTCAGGATCCAGATGACAAAATGTAGCCGCCTCTTCCAGGCTGGATGTCATCACCGCAAGCGGTTTTGATTTTCGCCCCTTCCGGATGCGAAGTCTTGCCACTGCCTGTTCCGAGCCTGCATCCACCACAAGATGAAAGCCTCCTAATCCCCTCATGGCCACGATTTTCCCCTGTTGCAAAGCACGGGCAACCTCAGTAAGCGGCGAAGAAACGGCAACCTTCCGCCCTTCTCCATCGTGGTATGACAACTCCGGCCCACACTCCGCACAGGCATTGGGCTGGGCATGAAAACGGCGATTTCCCGGATCTTCATACTCGGCTCTACAGGCTGAACAGAGGGGGAAATGTTTCATGGACGTGAGAGGACGATCGTAGGGAACGGTTTCTACGATGGTAAAACGTGGCCCACAGTTGGTGCAGTTGGTGAAGGGATAGGAGAAACGTCTGTTTTTCGGAGTCAGAATATCCTGCAGACAATCATCGCAGATGGCAATATCAGCAGGAATGAGAGCCTTATTTTTCTGTGAGGAAACACTTTTCAGAATAGAAAACTCAGTGAATCCTTTTACCGTTGCCTGAGGGTTCTGCAGCAGAGAAGTGATGCGTGCCAGTGGTGGTGGGGAGAATTGAATCGTCTCGATAAAGGCTCGAATGGATGACTGCTTCCCTTCCGCCTCTATCACTACGCCCTGGTCGTTATTTACGATGGTACCGACAATGTTAAACTCTTTGGCCAAACGATATACAAACGGACGGAAACCAACGCCCTGGACAGTGCCCCGGACGATGATTTCCGTTAGTGAAACAGGATCAGACATTCTTATGTTTAAACTTTTTCCCGTTAAACATTGACGACACAAGACCTTCGGGAGACTTCAAATCGTTCCAGACAACCAGATATACATGGACAAAAGCAAAGAGAATAAAATACCACATCAGCAGGTGATGCAGAAAACGGCCTTCCTGCTGGGTACCAAAGATACTTCCCCCCAGGCCCTGCCAGAAAGCAGCCTCCGGATACAACATATAAAAGCCACTGCTCAGCTGGAAAAGCGCAGCTACGAAGGTAACAATATAAACAATTCCAGCAAGAACATTATGCCCCAGTCGCTCATCGTGCTTATCGCTGAGATAGCTGTAATAACCAAGCGTTGTGGTCAGGCTTTTAAAGTTCCTGGGAGTAACCGGCAGGATATCAAAGATTCGTTCCTGACGGTTTCCGAAAATATACAAAAAGAGACGTACCATTACCGCTGCAGCAAAGAGATAGCCAGCCAGGAAATGGATGTAGCGCATGGTAGCCATTGGAAACGACACGCTTCCTTCCAGTGTCGTATTCGTCCATGGTGTATTAATATAAAGCCCTGTTACCACCAATGTAACAATGGAGAGTACTAAAGACCAGTGAAACAGGCGGAGTAAAACACTCCAGACATTTTTGATTTCGTAGCTCATAACAGCCCTCTCAAGTCATTTCAGGTAACTGTTTTGCAGCACTTCAGATGTACACGATCAGTCCCCGACTCATATTGTATAAGCTCTATGACTCGGCCTGATCGCGCACAGGTGGAGTGCTGCGGAACAGATTACAGTGCCTTTACCTTTGCCATTTCCACACCATTGGCATCCACTGTATGCACCGCACAGGCGATACAGGGATCAAAGGAGTGAACAGTCCGCAGAAGCTCAAGGGGTTTTTCAGCATCAGCCACCGGATTCCCAACAAGGGACGCCTCGTAAGGACCGGGCTCGCCTTTAGAATCACGTGGGCCGGCATTCCAGGTCGAGGGAACCACACACTGGTAATTTTTAATCTTACCGTCTTGAATAACAATCCAATGGGACAGAACACCACGCGGTGCCTCATGAAAGCCAAACCCCTTCTGCTCACCCTTGGGAAAGACCGGCTTGTTGAAGATCTCAAGATCACCCTTGCCGATATTATCCACCAGAAGATCCCAGTGTTTGAGGGCAAGATCACCCAGCATGGAGGCGCGAACCGCCCGTGCCACATGACGCCCCAGGGTTGAGTGAAGAACTTCGGGACCAACCGTGACACCCGCCACGCTGGAAACCAGAGACAACGCATTATTCACATTTTCAATAATCGGCTTATGCCCCTGGGCATAGCCCACCATCAGCTGGGCAAGGGGGCCGACCTGCATGGGTTTTCCTTGGAACCTGGGGGCCTTGACCCAGGAATATTTACCGTTATCCTGAAAATCGGTGTAGTTGGGGACATCATCCTCATCGTACGGATGTTTCGACCAGTCACCTTTGTACCAGGAATGGGCAATGTTCTCCACCACATTATCCCGGAAATAGCCATCATTGAAAGAGGTGATCCCTTTGACTGTACCGAGATCCCCGTTCATAATGGTTCCACCAGGAAGATCAAATTTCGTGGCCTTGGTATCGAGCACCATGTCTGGTACTGCCAGGTAGTTGGTCACTCCAGAACCGTACGGAAGCCACTCTTTGTAGAGGGCGCCTACAGCTACGACATCCGGCAGATAGACCTGCTGAATGAACCCACGAACCTCCTGGACCAACTGTTTAACCCAGTACAAGCGCTCCATGTTCAGGGCCGAATCACTATCCGGATTCAGTGCTGCGGTGACCCCACCCACCGAGAGATTCTGGATATGCGGATTTTTTCCGGAAAGGATACCCAGTGCCTTGGTGGCCTTCCTCTGATAATCAAGAGACTCCAGATAATGGGAAACCGCCATCAGATTGGCTTCGGGAGGAAGCTTCATGGCTGGATGTCCCCAATAGCCATTGGCAAAGGGGCCAAGCTGGCCACTCTCAACCAGGGCCTTGACCTTGCCCTGAACCTCTGCAAAACGTTTGACACTGTTGCCGGGCCAATCGGAGAGAGAGGAAGCAAGTGCCGCTGTCTTTTTGGGATCTGCTGACAGGGCTGAAACCACATCCACCCAGTCCAGGGCTGAAAGTACATAAAAATGGACAATATGATCCTGCAGGGCATGGACGGCCATGACAATGTTACGGATATATTGGGCATTGATGGGGATTTCCAGCTGCAGGGCATTCTCCACCGCCCGGACTGAGGCCAGGGCATGTACCGTGGTACATACCCCGCAGATCCGCTGGGTGAAGAGCCAGGCATCACGTGGATCCCGACCCTTCAATATAGTTTCAATACCGCGCCACATCTGCCCCGATGACCAGGCTTTGGTCACCTGTCCTCCGTCTATCTCTGCATCTATTCGTAAATGACCCTCTATTCTGGTGATGGGGTCTATGGTAATCCGCTGAGCCATGATATCCTCTCTCTATAATTTCTTAAGTTGTGAGTTTGAAGGTTGCCCCGCAGGAAATGTTCTTGGGGGGCTAAAGGCTGAAGGTACTACCAGCAATCGTTTTTTCTTCTCTTGGGCCTTCAGCCTATACTTTCCTAATCACCTCTATCTTTCTCTCTTTTCTTTTCCCTTTATCTTGGACTTTGCGATACCAACTACTGCGTGGATAGCAGCACCTGCTGCCGCCACACCCAGAATTTTCATTCCGGCACTGTCAGCATCAGCGATAATCCCGGTTCCGGGAATAGCAACATTGGGCAGTCTTTCATAGAAAGGTGTCATGGAATCCCAGAAATTGGGCTCTGTACAACCAATACAGCCGTGACCAACAGAGACGGGCCAGACATCCACATCATTGAACCGGGCCGCCGGACAATTGGAAAAAGTTTCCGGCCCTTTGCAACCCACCTTATAGAGGCAATAACCGTTTTTATGACCAAAATCACCAAACTCTTCAGCAAAACGACCTTCATCAAAATGGGCTCGACGCTCACAGTGGTCATGAATTCTGCGGCCATAGGCAAAGAGTGGACGACCGAGATTGTCACAATTAGGCAGGCGCTTGAATGTCAAAAAATGAAGTACGGTGCCCAGGAAGGTTATAGGGTTTGGTGGACAGCCGGGGATATTAACAATGGGAACTCCGGAAACCAGGTCTCTCACCCCTTTGGCTCCAGTAGGATTGGGATCTGCAGCCTGAATCCCACCATAGGAGGAACAGGTTCCGATGGCAATTATGGCAGCCGCCTTAGGAGCGACCTCTGCCAGGATATCCATGGCAGTCCTTCCGGAAATCTTGCAGAAATTACCGTTATCCGCAGTGGGAATTGCCCCTTCGACCACCAGGATAAACTTACCCGCATTCTTTTCCATGGAGTCGTGGAGACTCTTTTCAGCCTGGTGTCCGGAAGGAACCATAACCGTTTCATGGTAATCCAGGGAAATGATATCCAGGATCAGGCGGCCAATATCGGGATGGGAGCCGCGGAGCAGACTTTCGGTACAGCCGGTACACTCCTGAAAGTGAAGCCAGATTACAGTTGGACGCTGTGCAGATTCGGCTGCCTCCACAAGTTTTGGGATCATGGCCTCGGAAAGGCCGAGGGCGGCGGCAGCAACAGTGCAACTCTTGATAAAGCCACGTCTGCTGATATCGGGATTCATATCAATTTTACTTGCCTGTTCTTGCATATTCATCTCCTTCAGTTCCCCAAATCATAAATCCCAAGAGTGATAAACTCGTAAAAACTTCGATTTCCGATGGATAAGTATTTATGCCCGGTAGTTAGGGTGAAAAGCTTCATATTGGAGGCGTGCAATTTTTCTATCATTTCGGCGTACATACGGTACGTCCTAATGATAGAAAAATTGTAACAACGAACAAGATGAAGAGTTTTCACCCTCAACGTCGGGTATAAATACGACGCCATCAAGAGTCACTCTCCACGAATACGTTAGAATCGGAACGGGGCTTTTCCAAATCAAAGCGATGTAAAGACCTTTTACTCCTTACTCTCCCAGTAGATTACATACTCATGCGACACGATGTCAAAAGAAAAAGAACCTAATGATATCAATAGTTATAGGCTGGGACATCAGTAATATTTATAGAAAAGAAGCACAACACCCACCTGTAAGGAAAAGACCTACAGAGTCATCATCCAATAGCCCACATAATGCCCATTCCTATTGTCAGGAAATAACTTCCGGGAGCATCGTTCAGCGACTTACAAGATGTAAGTCAGGCAAAGGTGGACCAAACAAAAGGGTAACCTTATTTTTTCAGGCCAAAGACGCCTTTCTTGGTGGATGAGAAGGCAGGACGACATCTTTTTTCGCGCCCCTTGCGACCAGTGGAGCGGGGATCAGTTTCTCTGTGCGGGCGTCTATGTTCCTGTTTCGAAGATGAAAACTGAAGCGTTGCCTCCGTGCCGGTGATAGATTCAGAGTACAATTCACAAAACAGAGAACAAGATTTAAAATAACTTTTCTTTTTCAGCCACTTGGGCCAGGAGTGGTTTTCCTGATACCGAAGAAGCTGGGGCAGAGTGGAAAGGAGCGTCACCATCTCCTGGCGGATGGAGCGTCGCAGGTTCAGTTGCACACCCAGATCTTTATCAAGCTGTTCCCGGAGAATTTTAGAAAATCTGAACGCGGCCGCCCCTTTTAAATTTTGTCGTACCAGATCAAATTGGGCGTTGGCCCAGGGAATAAGAAGAAGGGCCAGAAGAAAGTCGTTGTCCAGTCCACGTTTCCCGGACTCTTTAGCAAGGAGTGAACTGCGATCAATCACCCGGACAAGAGCAGCCAGCTGTTCCCGATAAGGTCTCTCTCCAGCATTTTCTTTTTTGCAAAGTGGCTCTTTATAGAATCCAAAGATATCGAAAAACAGCTCGGAGTCCAGTGCGAGTTCCAGCCAGTTCGCCAGGGAACCACTGTGCAGATCCTTAAAAAACTCATCACGAATACGCGAAGAGGGGCAAAGGGTCAGCTTTTCATGGTGGAGACAAATGGCCTGCCAGCTTTCAGGGGCGATAGTGAAACCAAGCCTTCCGGCATGCCTTATCGCTCGGAGCATACGGACCGGATCTCTGGCAATACGTCGTTCCGGCTCCCCCACGAACTGAATAACGGAATTATCAAGATCACCAATTCCGCCCACATAATCAATTATAGTGTCATTCTCGATCTCATAAAAGAGACCGTTGACGGTGAGGTCACGACGCTGGGCATCTTCACCCAGACTTCCATAGGTGTTATTAGGGGCAAGGACAGACTCAGGGCCATCTATATCAAATTCACTCAGAGATCGCAGGGTGGAAACTTCCAACTCCTTGCCATAAAAAAAGATCTGAACCAGTCGAAAGCGCCTGCCAATGGTCCTGCTGTTACGGAAGAGTTTGCGAATCTGTCCGGGGCGGGCGTCGGTTGAAATATCAAAATCTTTAGGAGTTTTGCCCAGGTACAAATCACGGACACCACCTCCAACCAGATAGCCGGCATAGCCATTGTCCCGCAGCACGCGGAGTATCTTCATGGCATCTTTGTCAATCATGTGATGACGAATGGGATGATCGTCGGTGGTGATGATTTGAGGCTCGTTGGAAAAAGTCATAGGCAGGGGCAGATTCATCTCTTTGAGTTATTGTATACCGCTAATCGGTACATAAGCCGGGACGCCCTTTAGTCCTCCCTCGAGGAGAGTGCTCTGTATAGGACCCGCATGGGTAAAAGTCCCTTCAATGTAAAATACACTGATGATAATGACTTGCTTCCCTCTGTTTGTCAAGGAAGATGGCCGGATCAGGGAGAAAGTTGGATCCATTTTCCAAAAGCACTTTCCCCCAAACACCAACTAATCCACTCGAAAATAGCGATCTGCCCATGGATTGCCCACATATGCTTGACATTTTCCTGTAATTGCGTTTTATTTTATTCCTTTTTGACAGAGAAAAAATCCTGGAGGAATTGCAGTGAAGATAAAGGCCCTGAACGGCTTTAAAGACATCATACCCGGTGAGGTAGAGTTGTGGCAGCAGGTGGAAAACTCTGCCCGTGACATTTTTGCGCGTTTCAACTTTTCCGAAATCAGGACGCCTATACTGGAAAAGACGGATCTCTTTGCCCGTTCCATTGGTGAAACCACGGATATCGTTGAAAAGGAGATGTACACCTTTGTCGATAAACAGATCACCATGCGCCCGGAGGCCACAGCGTCCCTGCTTCGGGCCTATATCCAGCATGGACTGCATGTCCAGAAACCGATTCAGCGACTGTTCACCATTGGTCCCATGTTTCGCCACGAGCGACCACAGAAAGGACGGTTACGCCAGTTTCACCAGATGGATGCTGAAGTCCTGGGAACTGCCAACCCCAGAGTTGATGCCGAACTGATGGCCATGGGAGCCATGCTCCTTCACGAGCTGGGGGTAACGGTAAGCCTTGAGATGAACTCCCTTGGCTGTCCAGTTTGCCGTCCCGGTTTCCGTGAGACCCTGCTTGCCTTTATTGAAGAGCGCAAGGAGGCACTGTGTGAAGACTGTGGCCGACGCAGCAAGACCAATCCCCTGCGGGTCCTTGACTGTAAAAACCCCAAATGCAGGGAACAGGTTGAAGAGGCACCCTCCATTCAGGAACATCTCTGTGATGACTGTGATGAACATTTTGGAGCTGTTCAAAGCGGACTGCAGCAGCTTGGTATCCAATACAGCCTGAACAGGTTTATGGTTCGCGGCCTTGATTATTATACCCGTACCACCTTTGAGTTTATCACTCAAGATCTGGGCGCCCAGGCAGCAGTAGGTGCCGGTGGCCGCTACGACAGCCTGGTGGAGAAACTCGGCGGCCCCAATGTTCCAGGAATCGGCTTTGCCATTGGCATGGAACGATTGGTGCTTCTCCTGCAGCAACATGAAGAAGAAGTACCTGTTGGCAACGCGATAGACATATTTGTGGCCGGTCTAGGTGAAAAAGCATCAGAATTTGCCTTTTCACTGGTCCATGCCCTGCGTCAAAAGGGCTTGCAGACTGCAATGGATCACGAAGGACGCAGCCTGAAAAGTCAGATGAAACAGGCAAATAAAGTACATTCCAGGTATGTTCTTATCATTGGCGAGAATGAACTTGAGCAAGGCCAGGCAGTGCTGAGAAATATGGTCAACCAGGAACAGCAGGAAATTGCAATCAACAGGGGAACTGAGGAATTATCACACTTCCTTGTTGAAGAATGCCAGCCATCGAGCAACGTTGCAAAACTTTCAGCTCAGAAACTTTAATTATTCATGTATCCACGGTTCTGAAGTTTACTACCAACGATATAATACGATTTGCGGTGACTATTAAACTGAACAGAACAGGCAACCAGAAAAACTAAATTTAATCATAAATATTTAACCACGGAAGGGAACGTGTTCAGAGTGGTTCAGGTTCGTTCGTTTGAGTGTTGGCGTAATAGTTAAGCTATGCGCTAATGCTTAAACGGATGAAGATGGGCCGCTCTGGACACGTTACAAAAAGCTTATGGAATCTATGGGTAGTCTCAGGAGAACACATTCCTGTAATGATCTGACTAGTGCTGATATCGGCAAAGAAATAACCCTCATGGGCTGGGTTTTACGCCGAAGGGATCACGGAGGCGTTATCTTCATTGATCTTCGGGACCGCCACGGTCTGACCCAGATAGTCTTTAACCCCGAAGTCAATCCCGAAGTGCACACCAAGGCGCACACACTTCGTAGCGAATGGGTCATTGCTATTCGCGGCACAGTTAAAGCCAGACTCGAAGGCATGGCCAATAAAAAACTGGCAACCGGCAAAATCGAGGTGTTCATTGATGAACTCCGCATCCTTAACACCTCTGAGACCCCTCCATTCCCCCTTGATGAAGAGAGTGAGGTTTCAGACAACATTCGTCTCCAGTATCGCTATATGGATCTCAGACGACCGGAGATGGCAGCAAAATTGCACCAGCGCCACAAGGCCGTGCAATCCATTCGTACCTATCTCAACGATAATGAATTTCTGGAAGTGGAAACTCCCATGCTCACCCGGTCTACCCCGGAAGGAGCCCGTGACTACCTGGTGCCAAGCCGAGTTAACGCCGGAAAATTCTATGCCCTGCCCCAGTCTCCCCAGCTCTTTAAACAGCTGCTGATGATTGGAGGGATTGATCGCTACTACCAGATCGTTAAATGTTTTCGTGACGAAGATCTGCGTGCCGACCGCCAGCCGGAATTTACCCAGATCGACATGGAGCTCTCTTTCATGACCGAGGAGGAGATCATCGCCATCACCGAGGGCATGATCGCCAAACTCTTCAAAGACACACTGGATCTTGATGTCAAGCCCCCTTTTGCCAGACTCAGCTACGACGAATCCATGGAGCGGTTCGGTACAGACCGTCCTGACACCCGTTTCGGCTTCGAGCTGGTAGACCTGACTGAAATTGCCGGGAGCTGTTCTTTTAAGGTATTCCGTTCCATGGCCGATGGTGATGGAACCGTGCGTGCCATTAACGCCAAGGGCTGTGCCAATTTTTCCCGTAAGGACCTTGATGTTCTCACCGAATATGTGGCCCAGTTTGGTGCCAAAGGACTTGCCTGGGTGAAGATGAAGGCAGACGGAGAATGGCAGTCACCCATTGCCAAATTCTTCAGTGACGAGGAACGTGCCGCCATGACCAGCGCCCTTGATGCCGAGGAGGGTGATCTCCTCTTCTTTGGTGCCGACAAACCATCGGTGGTCTTTCCGGTACTGGGCGAGCTGCGGGTGGAACTGGCCCGTCGTCTTGATCTGCTGAATAAAAAAGAGTTTAACTTTGTCTGGGTGACCGACTTCCCACTGGTGGAATATGATGAGAACAAAAAACGTTTTCAGGCCCTCCACCATCCCTTTACCGCTCCCAAAGACGAAGATCTGGACAAACTGGAAAGCGATCCCGCATCTGTCTACAGTCAGGCCTACGACCTGGTGCTGAACGGTACCGAGATCGGCGGCGGATCTATCCGTATCCACCGGCGTGATATCCAGGCCCGCGTCCTGGCTGCCCTTGATATCAGTGAAGAAGAGGCCAACGACAAGTTTGGTTTCCTTCTCAGGGCCCTGGAGCTTGGTGCCCCGCCCCATGGCGGCCTGGCCTTTGGTCTGGATCGACTGCTGATGATCATTACCGGCAGTGACTCCATCCGTGACGTCATCGCCTTTCCCAAAACCCAGCGGGCGACCTGTCCCCTCACCGAGGCACCGGCAGGAGTTTCACGAAAGCAGCTTACCGAACTCTACCTGCGGCCAGACTGGAAAGAGACCAACGAATCCTGATCGTTCTGGTCAAGGTTTTTCCACCTCGGCAAGTTCCACAAAAAAAGGGGCTCCAGCAGATACCTGCTGGAGCCCCGATTGTTACACAGACGGTTGAACTCTGTGCTGTTATTTATACCCTAAGATCAAGGACACTGATGCGGATAATCCGGATTGGTATCGGCGAATTCAGTATCACAGGCCGGATCACAGGGACTGCAGAGATCACGACTGGTTGCCCGGGTAAAATCATGGCAGTAGAGACAGTCGATACCGCTGCCTTTTTGGATGTGGCCATGCATCCTCTCATGATCACGAGGCATCTTCTTGCTTCCGTCATGGCATTGACCACAGACCTCTACCTTAGCGCCTTTCAGGGCGTAGCCCATGCTATCCAGCATATTATCACTGTTAATATCCCAGACTCCATGACACTGAACACAGCCGGCAATGGTGGAAGCCCTGGTTATACCATGGGTGATCAGCTGGTAGGTGTCAGAGGTTCCCCAGTGGTCAAAATCGCCCACTGTAATACCGGCAGCTCTCATATTGGCCACACCTTGATTCACTGAAGTAGTAATATCACCAGACACCTTTAAATACTCCCAGGTATCCACAGCGATGATCTTGCCATCAGTGCTGATGGGAGCTTCGGAGGTCTTGTACTTGAAGGGATACAATTTACCGTTACCTTCTGTAATGTCACCTTGAGGCACTGAGGTCTGCAAGGTGTTACCGGTATCAGGATTAATCTGGGCGACATCACCAAGCAGGTAGTTATCACTCAACCTGTTCCAGAATTTATAGGTCGGCACCAGAGGCTCAGTATTGGAATCATGATACGGATGACCCGGGCAGGGAGCTGCCGCTGAGCAATTGGCATCAGATCCGTCAATATGCTTGGTCCAGATACGATGGGTCTCTGTGTGTGTCTTCCCATAGGTCGGGATATGACATGCCTGGCAGGCAACCTTGGCCATGTGACGATCCGGTTCTCCCCGGACACCGGCCAGGGCATGGCTCCAGCCATCTCCACTTGGCTTGTTGTTATGACAGGACTCACAGCTGACCTCTGATTCAAAATCAGTGGGCCTGAGGTCTGATCCCTTACCGGAGACCTTATGCATTCCGTTGAAGGAGTGACAATCAACACACTGCAGGTTAGCTCCCGCATTATTCATATGGACGTCATAGTCCGGATCGGTATTAGTGATAAGCTCATTGGCAATGTCACCACGTTTAATACCATTACCGCCGCCGCCAAAGGCATGGCATTTGAGGCAGTTTGTTCTGGTAGGTGCAGCTGGCTTGTTATACATGGAAGCGGTAGGATTCAGCGGTCCCATGGAGCCGTCGCCAAGCCTGGTACGGGCAAGAGTATACTCCTCATTGTGACACATCAGACAGTCAACGTTGGAGACATCATCACCATTACCTGGTTTCACACCACGACCGGCGTGACATGTTCCGCAAACGCCCCAGTCGCCAAGAATATTGATGCAGTAGGTGTTCATGGCGTTGGTAAGCTTACCCTGATCCGTATTCGGTTCGTTGGTCATATCTTCGCCCACACCTACCCATTTATAATGGACAGAGTTAAAAGCAGCACCATACTGTCCGCCGGCCGGGCCATTGTCATGGCAGCCAAGACAGGCAGTCGGGTAATCAGCTGCAGTCAGACAGTCATGGTTAAGATCACTGACCGGTACGCAAGCTGATTGACAGTCTGTATCGGCACCATCGGTAGCTCCGTCACAGTCGTTATCAATGCCATCGGCGCAGGAGATTTCCGGATTCTCAGTCGGCGTACAGGTTAGGCACTCTGAGTCAGCAGCATCAGTGGCGCCATCACAATCGTTGTCAAGGCCGTCATCACATATTTCGGCAACCGGATCGTTATCACGGACACAGGCACCCCATGCACCGCCGGTGCAGGTTTCCGTTCCCGCCTGACAAACACCTAACTCACCGGTGTCGCAGGGCTGGGTGTCATTTTCCGTACATGTGCCACAACTGTCAACACCATCACAGTCCTGGTCGATACCGTCGCACTCTACCTCCGGTGCACCGGGATAGATGGTACCATCGTTGTCATTGCAATCCTTGTTGTCCGTATAGCCGTCTTTGTCGTTGTCTACCGGTTTTCCCGCCAAGGCGCCTGTACAGGTGCCCAGAGATAAAACCAACAGAATGGCAAGTAATGCCGAACTCCGTTTACTCATTTTTACTCCTCCTTTTGTTGTTAGAATTCACCACAAATGTGATGAACGATTTTTCCAAAGAGAGTACGAGCTCTCCCTTGAAGCCGTATCTCTGACCTGAAAAAGGAATATGTGAAAAACAAAAAATATTAGCAGAACAAAACAGGAGGGGCTGGTTGACAATAAGCCTTACAGCGTGAAAAACAACAGACCGAGCCACCTCATCAATAGGCAACCCGGCTATCTTTACAGATCCGTGGCTTTCCGTCCCTGCTTCACAACAGGTTTGGCATTGTCATTGCGAAAATCTATAACCACATTGTGGTATTGTATTCAACAGTGGGGGCAATAAAAGACCCTCTCCCAAAGAGATACGTCACCGCTGTTGCAACAACCAGGCCAGCTAACAAGTTAATCTTTGCCAATAATTATCAGATCACCTCTAACATATTTGTATTTGGGCTCAAAGCACCAACCAAGGTGGCTTTTTTAAGATACATTTTGGGTGTCTCCACCCAACTGGGGGTGCCACAACGTAGGGTGATATGACCAACAGAGCGAGGCTGCTGTGGAGTTTGCCCCATTCTTGATGGGGAGTTTCCCATGCCGAGGTTGAATCTCAGCAGTGACAGAAAGTCGATTTTCCAGACTAGACTGCATAGGGAGTAGGACATGAGACCATCCCTTACCCCCTTCATTTTTTACTCAACAGTTTACCGAGGGTATTGCTTAAATTTGTAATTGTAAAAGGTTTGGGGAGCCGGGCATTGAAGCCATAGTGTTTATAAGCAGACAACACTGGATCTTTTGAATAGCCGCAGGCTATTATCAAAATCCTCCATGAAAGGCCCTCTTCACTCAAAAGAACACTCCGGGTTCATTTCTATTTTTATTTTGAGTATGTTATAATGAAAAAAGCACACCTCCAGGAGAAACATATGCGACTAGTTCTACTACTGTTTTTATTCTTTCCGACATTACTCACTGCGGCCGAGCCAATGCATTTTGTCTATTATGACAACTATCGACCACGTTCGTGGGCCGAGGATGGGAAAATGCGGGGCATACTCATCGATATTATTGATGAAGCCGTTGGCAAACGATTAGGTATTCCTGTGACCCATACCGGTTATCCGTGGAAAAGGGCTCAATACATGGTTGAAAAAGGGATGGCAGATGCCTTTATCACCATACCTACCATGGAGCGTCGAGCCTACACAGTTATTGGTGAAGAGCCGATTTTAGTATTTACCCTCAGTATTGTGACTCGAAAAGATCACCCAAGGTCCATGGAAATGGAGGCCATAACTTCAGTTAAGCAACTGCGAGGATATAAAATTGCCGATTATCTTGGCAATGGATGGGCCCAACGTAATCTCACAGGCATGGGCGTAGAGTGGTTATCGAATGTTGACAGAATCTTTCCTTTTTTAATCAATGGCCGGGCAGATTTAGTTGTGGCATCAAACCGCACGATATATGAGATGAATCGTCAAGGATTCAATACAGCGCTTAAAGTTCTTCCAAACCCACTCTCATCGGTATCCTTTCATCTGTGTGTTGGAAAACACTCCCCATACAAGGATAAACTCAAAGATTTTGACCGTATTTTTAAAGAAATGCATAAGGATGGGACAATAGAACGGATTGAAAAATCGTATTATCACGAAACTCACACAAGACCAAGCCACACACCTGCACAGAGTAAAGTGATAAGAAATAACATTCCACATCAGAGCTGATTATTATGACCAGGAGGATTTCATGCGAATAACTGAGAGACTGAATACATACTGGTGAAACGGCAAGGAGTAGAGTATCTTTCCGACAACAATTTATCCGGCCGCTTTAGAAGCGTGTCAGATTTTACTAATCCCCTCAACCTTCTCAAACACCCAGTGCTAGCCAACGATATCCTCCGAAAAATCCGTTACAGCCTTGATCTGACAGACAGGGAAATGATCCAGATCTTTCATGCCTCCGGGCAGGAATTACCGGAAATCAAACTCCATACCCTACTCAAAAAAGAGGATGAAAAAGGATTTGTTCTCTGTTCCCCACCCCTGCTGAATGCATTCCTTGACGGCCTAATCATTTTCTACCGCGGTTCCCTGAAAAAACCCCATCCCGCCGTCGGACCTGTAGCTGTCAGCAATAACGATGTGTTACGAAAAATTCGCATTGCCCTTGCCTGCAAGGACACGGATATGCTGGAGGTCTTCAAACTTGCCGGAACCAGTCTATCCAAATCGGAATTATCGGCTTTTTTCAGAAGAAAGGACCACAAACATTACAAGGAATGCGGCGACCAGTTCCTTCGTCACTTTCTGCAGGGACTTGCCCTGTATAAGAAACGACCAGTTCAACGGAAAACGGTTTCCAGAACAGAAACCGTATGGGTTAAAAGAAAAAAATAAAGAATTCAGGCTTCAGGCTTCATATTTTTCAAGAGATAGGGGCTCCAGCGCAGCCTTCATTTTCTTCAATTCCGCCAGGAACTTCTCCCGGGAGTCTTCAATGAGCTGACTGGAGAGTGCCTGGTAATAATCGATACCCTTAAAAAGATTTTCTCTCATCCCCTGCAGAAAAGAGGCTGAATGAGCCGCCAGCCCTACCGGAAAATTGTCCAGTTCTTTACGGAGGTAATCGATATAGAGACTCAGTTCCTTAATGAACATGTGGGGCCGATCGCTGGATGTCAAAAGGGACAGTCGCCCATAGATATGATCGACCATTTCCTGAAGAGTGGCAATCTTTGAAAAATCAACAATTCCCGGACCACAACACACGGCAGCGGTGGCACCGGGGTCGATACCGGTGGGTACGGTAGCATTTCCACCCAGTTCATGACAGATACAGGCCTTTGCTAAAATCCTTTCTTTTATTATTGCCAATGCTTCCGGGGAATAACCTTCTTCCGGCAGGTGCTGCAGCTTCTTTTTCTGGTAAGCCCGAGAGGCGAGACATATGGGCCTCGTGGTAAACTCTGTGCTGAAGCCCACAAACCCTTTAGGGCAGGATGACCCCGGTTTCCCCTCTTCAATCCTCTTGCGACGCGCCTCTTCGCTTGATGAGGTCCGAAGATTCCAGAAGGGAACCTCCAAGGGGGAGGCATCACTGAGAAAGACATCCTCTTCCGTGGCATCCGCCAGTCGTTTGAGATTGATCTCGTCCATTTCTGTTGCTTCAGGGACAAGCATGAATGGCGTCCCCCAGCCCACACTATCAACCTTGTAATATTTTAATAAAAAACTGTGCTCATCAGCCGTACCGACACCACCTTGTACTGTTACTCGAAAACCTTGCGGAGTAGTTACCTCGGATTCTCCTTTTTCAGAGAGCGCCTTCCTGTACATGGGGACAAGCTTCTCAAGGAGGTCCTTTTTTTTCTGCTTAAACTCCTCCAGAACCACCCCTAAAAGAAAGCCTTTGGAGGCAAAGGCATGTCCACCGCAATTCAGACCGGATTCAATGCGAAACTCGGATGCCCACAGTCCTAATTTGGCCAGGAAACGGCCCTGAATCTCAGACGAACGATGATCGCTGACCTTGAGGATGATTTTCTTTTTGATCTCACCATTCTGATCAGGAAAAAAATCCTTAAACTCTGTCATATATCGATAGAGTCGTTTGTTGATTCCGGCGGAGAAGACCATTGAAGCAGAGAGAGTGCTTTCGGCAAAGCCACGCAGAGCACTCATGGCATCTGCATAGATTGGGGGAAGCTTTTCTCCCTTTTTGTACTGATCACGATCAAGCTTGGTCATTATGTTTACATCAATGCTTCCCGGGACAGCTCGCGTACGAAGCAGATTCTGCACCTCATTTTTCTGAGATCCTTCAGGCATGGTCAACATGTCCAGGTATCTCTTTTTCAGCGGCACATCATCGGGAAGCAACTCATAATATTTTGTGATCTCGCTGCCTTTTTCAAATGGCGAACTCTGTAACTCTTTGACCTGACGCCGCACCAGACGGTCTATCAGGTTGAGATAGGCAGTAATACGACGAGCACGGGGATCCTCACTCTTGTTCGAGATCTCCTCGTAGGGTTCGTTTTCTTTTTGGCAATGAAACTTGCGCATCTGCTCGATCAGAACATCATCCACAAGGGATATTGTTGAAGTGATACCATATCTGGCCACTTTCAGTGGGGTGTCTATGGTAAATCCTGTCCCCATAACCGGAATATGGAAGGTGTGGGCTGTTGCAGAAGTAGCGTCTGGCATGGTGTCCTCAAGCCGTTTTAAACAGAGTGTAATGATGATTATTCTTTCATGAAGATACAAATAACGGATCAATTCTAGCCTATAATAACTCATCATGTCCATAAAGTAATGGATTCTCTTCTCATCGCGCAGAAATTTTGTTTCCTGCCGGATAACGCACTGATGCTCTTTTCCTGCTGTTTTCCCTCAGCTAAAAAATTATTAGTGAAAACAAAGTGCTGACAGCTCAACAAGAAACGCCCATATCCCTGCAAGAAACATGAGACCGATGGCCGTGGCTGCCAATACCAGATTGATTTCTTTCTGATAGCGTCTGCACAGGCGTTTTAAGGTCTTTTTCCTTTTCTGACGAGCAGGTGCCCAGCAACCAAACGGTAATGCTTCCTGAAAATAGTGCAACCCACTGATACTGATCTTTTCTTTCATGTTACTCCTCCTGTAATCATTTTGTTTACAGGGAGTGTAACAGGGGCAGGTGCTCACAGAGTGAGCACCATCTGAAAAAAATGCAGTTTTATGAAAAAATCAGCATTACAGGAAGAGAGCAAGGAGCGAAAGGGAGGCAAAGGAAAGGAGTATCCCCCAGCCGACCAGGGCGGCTGTCAGCCTTGGAGCCAGTCCAACACTCATGGCCATGGCCCCGGAGGTGACCATTGGAGGCATGCCTGCTTCAAAAACGGCAATGCGGGATGCTGCGGTGTCTATCCCTAAAAGCTGACAGAGAAGGAGGGCGACAAAGGGTGCGACAACGAGCTTAACTCCCAAGCCAAAACAAAAGGGAAGGGTCTGGCCCGGAGCCAATCGGATCTTTAACTGCAGACCAATGGCAAACATGACTACGGGCACCAGGGACGATGCAATCAGGGACAGGCTTGCAGCAATGGCCTCCTGCTGCAGGACCTGGGCACCAAGAAGCGCAACAAAGAGGGCAATGAACGGTGGAAACGTCAGAACTTTTTTTAAAATGTCAGCCCCACCCTGGTATTCCTGACCACTGTAAAGGGCGAGGATAAAAGAACCGTAAGTAGAGAGTGCCAGAAAAGAGCCAAACTGATCATAGATAATACCGTAAGAGACCATCTCTGTGCCCCAGAAGGCCTCAATCATGGGGATCCCCAGAAAAGAGGTGTTTCCCAGTGGGACAGTGAGAAGAAGCACCGCAGTTACCTCGGCAGACCAGCTGAACACACGGCTGGCAGCCCATACCAGAAGGGCGCCAAGGCCAGTCATCAGCCAGGGCATGAGCAGGAGGATAAAAAGATCTGTGGAAAAGGAAAGCATTGGGACCTGGCGCAGAATCAGGGCAGGGAGGGCTATCCAGATCACATAGAGATTCAGGGTCTGCGGGGCATTCTCGGCAAAGACAGCCCGTCGCTGCAGGAGCATGCCGCAGGCAAGACAGAGAAAGATGAGAATAAAATTTTCCATTTGTCAGGAGCAATGCAATTCAGTAGGATAGTGGAGTATCTTGCGTGTTTTCAATCCTGTTGTTCTTTCATTATACGCAACCCTGGAATTTTTATCATGTTTAAAAATATTATCTGTCTCCTTTTTCTCCTCGTCAGCAGCCCGGCTCTGGGCCTGGAAATCGCGGGTGTAACCATCCCTGAGAGTTTATCCCCCGCCCTCCAGCTGAACGGGGCCGGTATCCGTTCTAAACTGTTTTTTAAAATCTATATCGCCGAACTCTATCTTGAACATCCCTCCCCCCTGGCAACCACTATCCTTGATGGTCCCGGCCGCAAGCGGGTGGTGATGCATTTTCTCTATGACGAAGTGAAAAAAGAGAAGCTGGTTGAGAGTTGGAATGATGGATTTACGGCCAACCTCAGCCCGGAACAGCTTAAAAAACTGAGTTCAAAGATTCAGCAGTTTAATGATCTTTTTGTCGATATCCACGAAGGGGAAGAGATCATTCTTGATTATTCACCGGATCAGGGTACCGTGGTTTCCATTGCAGGAGAGAGCAAAGGAACCATCGAAGGAAAAGACTTTAATCGGGCCCTCCTCTCCATCTGGCTTGGTGATAAGCCGGTGACTAATGACCTTCGTGACGCCCTGCTGGGTAAAAAATAACATAAAAAAAGGATTGTCCCATGACCTATAAAGCTGTTTTCCATGTGGATCAGAATGAAGAACCGGTGATGAACCTGGCCCTGAACAACGTTTTCAATCTCCTGAATGCTATCCCCGATCAGGAACATGACCTGGTGGTTCTGCTGAATGGCCCGGCTGCCCGGCTTGTGGCTGGAGACGCTGTTGCTGTCTATCTTGCGTTCATCAAGGATCTGGTGGCCAAAGGGGTTCGTTTCCAAGTGTGTAGAAATGCTCTGAAACGCTTTGAGATACCAGAAAATCAGGTGATTGAGGAGTATGAGATTATCCCTGCAGGGGTTGTGGCTCTCATTGATCTCCAGAATTATGGTTTCGCCTATATCAAACCATAAGAGAAGGCAAGGGAGGAAAATTTTTCCGGATAGCTGAACTTGATATACTCACCCCGGTATAGGGTGAGGCTGGTATCCTGAGCTGGCGGATCCACAGCAAAATCCGGTAGCCGGTGATAATTTCACCGGAAGTCATTTCACCCTTCCCGGCCTGACAGAACACCACTGAACCCACGAGAAACACAAACAAAAATGAATTTTTTTCCTTAGCAATTCTTAAAGGCAAACCCACTGCCCCAGGTTTTTTTACTTATCCATCGGAACTCGAAGTTTTTACGAGTTTATCATACACTGATAAACTCGTAAAAACCTCAAACCTAGGATGGCTAAGTAAAACTCTCCATCATCCATGAAAGGCACACAAAATTATCCTACTGGAGGAATGCACATGATGAATTTGAAAGGGAAAAAAATCGGATTTCTCACTCTCTGTTTTCTGGCACTCGGGACACAACTCAGCTATACCGCAACGGTTGTGGAGGAAGAAGAAAAAGAAAAGATTGATGACTGGGAGTATGTTGTCGAGGAAACAGAATATGACTCGGCCATGGCAAATGCTGTCCGTAAGAAAGCAGCTTCAGTGCCCATGCCCAATATGCAGGTCGCGGCAGAAGCTACGATGAGGAGCCCCAGCCCCCTTGGGTTTGCAGTGGGTGGAGCAAAGGATGCGGACAACTTTTTCCAGAATCTTGAAGAAGGGTATCTACCACGCTACTCGTCCCTCAGCTATGAAGGATTATTCTATGACTACACCTTTGATACCGGCCAGGATCAGTTCTGTGACAGTTTATTTTGCCCCTCCTATGCACGCGGTATCAGCAGTGATATCTTCTCAGGCCAAACTGATTACTATCTGAGCCTGGGGTTGAATTCAGGGCTTACTGAGGCGAGCTTCCAGCGGAAACAATTAAACATCGTGGTTGTTCTTGATATCTCAGGCTCCATGTCCTCACCCTTCAACTCCTACTACTATGACACGCTGGGGCAGAGAAAAGAGAGATACGAAGGAGAGCCACAGAGCAAAATGAAAATTGCCAACCAGGCCATTGTGGCCATGCTTGACCATTTGCATGGTTCCGATCGCTTTGGCATGGTGCTCTTTGATGACCAGGGATACAGGGCTAAACCACTGCGCCTGGTTGATGAAACAGATATGGAAGCCATTGAGAGGCATATTCTTGCCTTACAGCCGCGCGGTGGAACCAATATGAGCAGCGGATTGCAAAAGGGTATTGCCCAGTTCGCAGAGCTTGGGGCCAGGCTCAAGGATCCTACTCTCTATGAAAACCGGATTATCTTTCTCACCGATGCCATGCCCAACCAGGGTGATTTGAGTAAAGGCGGCCTCTTCAGTATGGTACAGGCTGCCGCGACAAAGGACATCTACACCAGTTTTATCGGAGTGGGTGTTGATTTTAACCCCGATCTCATTGAAAGTATCACCAAGACCAGAGGCGCTAACTACTATGCTGTCCACTCAAGTGAAGATTTCAAAAAACGTCTGGATGATGAGTTTGATTTCATGGTAACCCCACTGGTCTTTGACCTTGAACTGCAGCTGAGCAGTGATGACTATGAGATTGTCGGAGTTTTTGGTACACCGGAGGCGGATCTCGCAAGCGGTCGGATGCTGAAGATCAACACCCTTTTCCCGAGTAGTACGGAAGAGGAGGAGGTGCGTGGCGGAGTGGTGCTGGTAAAACTGAAAAAACGCAATGAGTCTAATCGGCCACTGCATCTGAATCTGTCCTACAGCGATCGCAGTGGAAAACATTTTTCAACGCAAGACACAGTGTCCTTCGCCCCAAAGAAAAGCCATTGGGATACCACGGGAATCCGCAAAGCAGTATTGCTCACCGAGTATGTCTCCCTGTTGAAAAACTGGCTCATGGACACTCGAAAGGGCTGCAACGACAAGGTTTTTCCACCCATCCCCTTCCCTTACTCTAAACAGGGACTGATCAATCCCGATTTTCGCCCGGAACGGCCCCAGATTGAGACGTGGGAACAGCGCTCCTGCCCCCTTGAGGTTTCCGAGGGGTATCAGAAGCTGTTCACCCTGTTTTCCCGCCATTTTGGTAGTGAAATGGCAGCGCTGAGTGATGAAACCCTGCAAAAAGAGATGGACGTTTTAGATCGACTAAAAGGAAAAAAGAGCGGAAAAAGAGTGGACGATTGGAAAGTAGAATAAATACTTTTGAAAAAATGTCACACGTGCTGCAGGTTCGCCTGTTTTCTTCGCTTCGCAATAGCCGTACTATGCGAAGTGGAGAAAACAGGCGAAGATGTGGTGCCTGGGGAATTTTTAGCTACGGATCATTTCTGCTATCTGAAAAGCAACCTCAAGGCTCTGCTCTGCATTAAGGCGCGGATCACAGGTGGTGAGATAGTTATTGGCCAGTTCCGCATCCACGATGTTCCTGGCTCCACCGGTGCACTCGGTAACATTCTCACCAGTCATCTCCAGATGAATACCACCGGGGATAGTCCCTTCCGCCCAGTGAGTCTCGAAAAAGCAGGTTATCTCAGAAAGAATATCGTTAAAATTCCTTGTCTTATGTCCGGTTTCCGCTGTATAGGTGTTGGCGTGCATGGGGTCACAGCTCCAGACGATATTATAGCCCTCTCTTTTGGACTCACGCAGGAGAGGCGGCAGGACCTTTTCGATGTTAGTCATTCCCAGGCGAGTGATCAGGGTGAGACGGCCCGCTTCATTTTCGGGGTTGAGCGCTTCGATGAGCCTCTTCACATTCTCAATGTCATAATCCGGTCCAATTTTGACACCAATCGGATTATTGACTCCACGCAGGAATTCCACATGGGCACCATCAATCTGCCGGGTCCGCTCTCCTATCCAGAGCATATGGGCAGAACAGTCATACCAGCCGCCACGGGTGGAATCCTCACGGGTAAGGGCCGTCTCATAGCCAAGAAGCAATGCCTCGTGGGAGGTAAAGAACTGCGCCTGTTTCATCTGCGGACTCTCAGAATCAATACCAATAGTCTCCATGAACTGCAAGGCCTGGTTAATCTGTTTCCCAAGACGCTCATAGTTGCGGCCCATGGGAGACTGCTTCACAAACTCCTGGTTCCAGGCAGAAACACGATGAAGGGCGGCAAAACCACCACGGGTAAAGGCCCGCAGCAGGTTGAGGGTGGAAGCTGCCATATAATAGCCCTGAAGCATACGATTGGGGTCAGGAATACGGGCAGACTCACTCGGTTCCGGGCTGTTCACCATATCGCCTCGGTAGGACATAAGCTCAACACCATCCACCATCTCTGTATCTGCGGAACGCGGTTTGGCAAACTGTCCGGCAATGCGACCCAGTTTGATCACCGGCTTGCCGCCGGCATAGGTCAGAACAACAGCCATCTGCAGCAGGACTTTCAAGGTCTCCCTGATTTTAGGGGCTGTCACATGGGAAAAATCTTCCGAACAGTCACCACCCTGGACCAGAAAGGCATCTCCCGTTACCGCCTTGGCCAGCAGTGCCTTGAGGTCACGGATCTCACCGGCAAAAACCAGAGGGGGCAAGGTGGAGAGGTTTTCAAGCACTGCATCATGCACTGCCATATCCGGCCATTTGGGTTGCTGCAGCGCTGTAAAATCCTGCCAGCTTGTTTTTGTCCAGTTGTTTTGGTCTGTTCCCATAATCTTTCTCTCTAATATAAGTATCGTAACTGTTCAGGTGCACTTGTTAGAACTTCGACAGCAGATCTCAACATCAAAGGCATTCAAAATCCGCAATTCACTTTCTCTCTTTTTTCCTTCGGCAGGAGCCCTGAATTCAAGTTCCTTAACCATTTCCCGGGCACGACTACTGGAAGGAATTGCCTCCATCCCGGTGGCCAATACTTCTCCGGTTGCACTATCAAGCAACTCGGCATCACGACCGTTGGTCACCACGGCATAAGGAATCTGGTACTCTGGTTCAAGAACCCTTGCCGCCGCAATGGCAGAACGTTCCCGGCTCACCAGTGAGCCGGGTCCATAACGGATTATAAGAAACTTTTTCCCCAGTTCTTTCAGGCTGACAGTAAGCTCAATGGTGGAGCGGACAAACTGGGTACTGAAAAGGGTTTCTATGAAACATCGCGGCTCCAGGTCTTCCTTTTCATAGCCCAGCTCTTCAACCATCATCCTCGACAACTCCTGACGATTTCGCTCATCATCGGTATCAGTGAGTTCCTCACCGGTGAGAAAATCGTTCAGTGTGCCATAGACTAAATGATGGCCAGAGGTATCAATCATGCCCATTCCTCCAAACAAGAATGCCCTTCCTCTTCAAGGAAGGGCATCGAAACAGCTTCCTATTGGATTCTACAGCTCGAGCCAGGATTCGGAGAATACAGCCTGTCCGGAAAGTGCCTTGTAGGTCTTGTAGTGCTCAAGGGCAACCCCTGAAAGACTGGAAGCACCCGGATCATCACCATCCATCATCGCATGCACCATATCCACATGCTCCTGGCGCTCACCCTTACAGATTGCCATGAGCTCCGCGTCATAGGAGTTGACAATGGCTGTGGTGATACCATATTTCATCAGCATGATCAGGTAGGTACGGTCAAGGTACTTCCGCAGGTTATCAGCAACACCATTGGAGACATTGGAGAGGCCAACGGTGGAACCGGCACCGGGGGCGATATCCGGCAGCATCATCATGAATTCAAGGCCGGCATTGATCTGGTCGGCGCCAAGGGTAATAGGTGTTCCGATGGGATCAAAGAGGATTTTCTCATTGGGAATACCGCCTTCATTCAGTGCCATCATCAAATCAACAGACATGGCCGCACGCTCCGCGGAATCACGAGGCATGCCATCGGCACCCCAGAGAAGTGCAATAACGTCACACTTCATCTCTGCAGCAACAGGAATCATCTTCTCCATCCGTTCGGGCTGAGCAGAAATGGAGTTCATAATGGCCTGTTCCTTGTTTTTTACAACCTTAAAACCGGCGGCCATTGCGTCCATGTTGGTGGTATCCAGGCAGAGAGGAGTATCCACAACCGCCTCAACGGTTTCAACAACAAATGGCAGGAGCTCGGTACCATCCTTGCGCGCGGGTCCAACGTTCAGATCAAGATAGGATGCGCCGGCAGCGGACTCTTCCCTGGCCATCTCCTGAATGGGACCGGGAATACGATCCTTCATGGCTCCACCACTGCGATTTCCCATGATATTGATACTTTCTGCGATTGCTTTAACAGTTTGAGCCATTGTCTTCTCCTTAACTCTCTAATTTTTTTGTTTTTTTCAGTCGATCCTTATCAGTATAAACAAGGATTTTATTTTAATCGGTTATTGATTTTCTGTCAATCATGGCCGCCACCGGGTGTTGATGCCGCTTTTTTGGCCGTCGGGAAAAGACCCATATCCGTATGCGGCAAAAAGAGTGCTGCCATGTAATGATTCATAAAGTCCGGATTTTCCGAAAGTTCCATGTTGGTCATCAGTGACCGCACCGCCACCCGATCGCGAAAACGACTATGATCAGTTAGGCTTATCTGGCAACCAAGCATTGATGCATTGCCAAGATAGTAGAAACGCTCCCGGTCGATGTCGGGCAGGAGGCCGATGGAAATGGCTCGCTCCAGGTCAATATAGGCACCAAAGTTACCGGCCAGAATAATGCGATCCAGATCGCCAAAGGTCAATCCCACAGATGCCAGCAAAGTCTGGTAGCCGGCATACATGGCGCCCTTTGCCCGGATCAGGTTATCCAGATCCACCTCGGTAATCACAATATCCTCACCGATCATGGAGTCGCGATCCCAGGCAAGAACATACTCCCAGCGATCTTCACCCTCACGAATTCGTGGATGATCCAGGGTACGGTTGAACTTTCCCTGCGGATCGATGACACCAGCATCCAGGAGCTCAGCAACAATGGATATCAGGCCGGAACCGCAGATCCCGCGAGGTTTGGTCTGACCGATGGTTACCACCATCGGATCATAGGTCTCGGGGTGGATCTGAAAGTTCTCTATGGCCCCTTGGCTGGCGCGCATTCCAAATTTAATGCCGCCACCTTCAAAAGCAGGACCGGCGGAGCAGGCGGCACAAACCATCCAGTCCTGGTTACCGATAACAATCTCGCCATTGGTGCCGATATCAATAAAAAGGGCGATCTCTTCCCTTTTCTGCATCTGGCAGGCATGGACACCGGCCACGATATCACCGCCGACGTAGGAGGAAATACAGGGGTAGAGGAACATCCTGACAGAGGGGTGAGCCATGATCCCCAGATTCGCGGCCTTGGTCAGCGGGAACTGGCTGACAGCGGGGACATAGGGTGCTTCCCGTAAGTATTTCGGATTGATGGCCAGCATCAGATGGGCCATGACCGTATTGCCGGCAGTCATGATATAACTGATATCGCTGGGACTGATAATAACCTTCTTACACACCTCTTCAATTATATTATTGATGGTGTAGATCACCTTTTCCTGCAAACCCTTCAGACCACCGGGACGCTGGGAATAGATCATCCGTGAAATAACATCCTCGCCATACCCGATCTGAGCATTGTAGCCCGAACCATCGGCAATGATCTCACCGGAGTTGAGGTCAATGAGCACTCCACTGCAGGTCGTGGTTCCTATATCCACGGCCAGCCCATAGAGACGATCTGTGGTGTCCCCTGCCTCCACCGCGATAATCCGATCCGGTTCGTCCTCGCGCTTACCATGGAGGAGAATAACCGTCACCTCCCAATCCGCCTCACGCAGGACAAGGGATAGCTCATGGATCAGCTCAGGGTGATCGTAACTGGGTTCAGGGTTCTCCGGATTAGCGTTTTTAAGGGCGCGCATCAACCGCTGGAGGTCAGATATATTGTCTTCAAGGGTTGGGGGGGGGACTTTGAGAAAAATCTTGCCCACGGGCGGATCCACCTCCCAGGTTCCGATGAGAGATTCCAGGGACCGGGCAGAGATGGACCTGGTGGTTTTCGGTTCCCGTTTCAGGGCCTTGCCGTCGGACTTGACCATGTCCGGAATACGGACAGTAATATCGGAAACGACTTTCGCCTTACAGGCCAGACGTATCCCCTTGTCATACTCGCTCTGCTTCAGGCTGGCAGCGCTGTCAGAGTCCACGTCTCCTGTTTCCATCTTCACTTTGCACTTTCCACAGACGCCATCTCCACCACAATAGGCGTGGATATAAACCCCTGCTGCTGCGGCAGCGGTCAGAAGATTTTCTCCGTCCTCAACAGTGACATGGACGTCATCGGGCAAAAAATGTATATTATGTTCCATATGGAGATACTCTCTGGTCAAAATTCGAGTGATTTCAGATCAGTTTAAAAATAACAGGATGGCTATCCTTGTCAAGAAATATTACTGATAACAACTATAAATAGAATTGATCGATGGCGTCGTATATGAAGCCTTTCGAAAGCGTAGTTTATGCCCTGTTGTTAGGGTGCTTATCACCTTATCCACATTAACAGGCCAAATTTTTAAAGAATTTTTTATTCACGAAAAGGAAGCAGTATGCCACAACATGACAAAACACCCTATTGGCTTAAGGCCCACATCGAAATGCATCCGATCCTGGAGGAGGCTGCTGTGGACTTTCTGGTCGGGGTGATGGGAGCCGGCGTGGAGCAGAGCGTCGATACTCCCGGAGCTGAGATATGTCTCAATGTGTATCTGAAGGAAAAAAGCCCGGATGAACAGTCACGCCATGAGCTGCAGCACAAACTTGAGGCACAGTTCCATGAACTCGCTTCTATTTTCCAGGTTGCCGCACCACAGATCTCCTGGGAACAAATTGAAGATCAGGACTGGTCAAACAACTGGAAGGTCCATTTCAAGCCCTTTGTCATCACTCCCGGTCTGGTCATAGCGCCAACCTGGGAAGAGTATACTGCCGGCGAAGGAGAGCTGGTTATTGTCATGGATCCCGGTATGGCTTTTGGCACCGGACACCATGCAACCACGAGCCTCTCTTTGCACTTAATCAGCAGGATCCTCGCCGACGACACAAAGGGAAGTGTTCTGGATGTGGGCTGCGGAACCGGAATTCTGGGCATGGGAGCCGCCCTGTTCGGGGCCACCCACGTCCTTGGTATTGACAATGACCCGGAAGCGGTGCGGGCGGCAAAGGAAAATGTGACACTTAACAATCTGAACCCTGTCATGGAAGTGGCACTAACCCCGCTTCAGGATCTGGAAGGTCCGTTTGATCTCATCGTTGCCAACATCATTCACGATGTGCTCCTCACCATGGCCGATGACCTTTGGCGACTGTCAAAAAATGGTGGCAGCCTCGTCCTCTCCGGTATTCTCCATGGTGAACAGGAGGCCAGTATTATTTGCTCTTTTGAAAAAACCGGCTTCTCATTTGTGGACAGTGAACAAAAAGAAGAGTGGGCCGCCCTCCACTTTACAAAAAATACATGACTCACACCGACCCTCAACCTGACAAGAGGAATTGTCACCTTGTCAGGCTGGGTTGCAGTCTTCACTGCTTTTCTTTTGCGATTGCAGATTTTTTATGTAAGAATGTAAGAAAGAGTTATTCAAGCAAAAGTAAAATCATTAATTTGTAAGTTCTTAAGGAGAATTGATATGTGGGATGTAGTTGTTGATAAAGACAAATGTCAGGGAAGTGAAGAGTGTATCGAAGCCTGTCCTGCTGGGGTATACGAGCTGGTGGACGGCAAGGCTGACCCTGTGAACAGTGATGAGTGTATCGGCTGTGAAACCTGTGTGGAAGTGTGTCCTACCGGGGCCTGCACTATCACTGAAATATAGGTGCGCCGTTTTTTCATACCACCTGAGACCGAGATCAGCGATGAGCTCCTGCTCCCGGAGCAGGAGTCCCATCACCTGATCCGGGTCCTTCGGCTCACAGTTGGAACTCCCCTGCAGCTGCTGGACGGCAGGGGGAATATCCATGATGCTGAGATTATTGCTGTTGGCAGGCAAGTGACGCTCCGGATTCTTTCCTCCCTCCATATCCCCCAGGATGACACCCCCTTGCGGGTATGTCAGAGCATGCTCAAGGGGCAGAAAATGGAACTTCTTGTCCAGAAGTGCACGGAACTGGGGGTGCGGGAGTTCACGCCCTTTTACTCGGACCGCTGCCAGTTGAAGAAAACAGAACTTGCTAAAATCACAAAGAAACACGAGCGCTGGCAGCGTATCGTCGAAGAGGCCTGCAAGCAGTGCGGCACCCCCTGGGCAATGCGGCTGACCCCCCTCTTCTCCCTTGAAGAGATGCTTGGGCAACGGGAAAAATCAGTGCAGAAGGTTCTGTTCTGGGAGGAGGAAAAAGAAAACTCCCTGCACTCCCATCCTGTGCAGAAGAATAAGGCGGGACTGCAGATTGTCTTTGGTCCCGAAGGTGGATTTCCGGAAAACGAGGTAAACCTAGCCGAAAAGGCGGGATTTCAGATTTTGAGCCTCGGCCCCCGGATTCTGAAAGCAGAAACCGCCAATATTGCAGCGGTCTCTATTCTTCAACATCTTCTTGGCAACATGTAGTTGTGGCGTTGCAAAAACTCTTCATCTGCTTCGTTGCTGCGAATTTTTTACTTAGCCACTGGTTGTTTTAATTTTCTAAAACCTTATCTATTTATTATAATTAACAAAGTAACAGCCTGGCATACCTCAGTCGACCCTCAACTCTTAGCTAGGAGCTTGTCCGAGAATAGACATTTTTTCTGGTTCTTCAGACGAATCTGTGGGTAAAACAAGTAAAATAGCACGGATGAAATTGAATTAAAGGTCAAGCCCTTCGGGTCGCTACGCGAACCTTGATTTCAATTTCATCCATGCTCAATCTGTAGTTATTATTTTTCAA
>JAIPEF010000069.1 GCA_021737265.1 Desulfocapsa sp.
GCAGGGGATGCGGAGTGTTGTGGTCACCATTGCCCTCTGTGGCAGACATTGTGGTGTGAGAGGGATGGAAACGGCTTCTCACAGGTTCTGCATCAGGCTGTTTTGGGGGGTAGATTGGTCGTTGGCGCCGCGTTTTCCCAATGGTACTTTCCAAACGAAAAGCGAATTCTTATCACTCACTTCACTTCACTTCGACGAAACCGAACCGTTCCGCCTCCAGGCAAATATAATCAAGATGATCGACGATATCATTGCTGCTGGTGGTTCTATTGCCCTGAAAGGCGTGCCAACAGACAGATACACACCTTCAGAAATTGCCTTGCTAAAAGGTATTAGACCTAATTATACAACAAGTAAGGAAATTCGCTTTGTTGTTGACCGTGAACTGATGCGAGACAGGGAATTTTCGTGAATGTAAATACTTACAATGAGTTTCACCCCCATTCACTACCGGAAACAGCATATCGGAAAATAATAACGGAGAAGAAGTGATGAATTATTTTAGAATAATATTGATTTCAGTATGTTTTTTATTGGTCACATTCTTATCTTCTGCCTCCTCGTCTACATATCTAATAGGGGTGGGAGAGAACAAAGGGCTTTGGACCAAAGCAACTTTAACCAGCTCCTGGGTGATGCAGCCACAGGATGGTGAGGTGTTAGATGTTGCTGTGATGCCGGATGGCCGGATACTTGGTGTAGGTAACAGCTATGGTTTATGGGTGAAGAACTCATTAACGTCTCCGTGGACAGCAGTGCCGGGGAGTGGCAATGTGATATCTGCCTGTGTTATGAATAACGGAACAATTCTAGGCGTAGGGATAAATAAAGGGCTGTTGACCAAGGCAACACTAACCAGCCCCTGGGTGATGCAGCCACAGGATGGTGAGGTGTTAGATGTTGCTGTAATGCCTGATGGTCGAATACTTGGCGTAGGTAATAGTCATGGCTTGTGGGTAAAAAATTCACTTGCATCCCCTTGGGTCGCAGTACCTGGGGAGGGTGAAGTTATTTCCGTTACCGTTATGGATAATGGGACAATAATTGGAGTAGGGATGAGTAAAGGGTTGTGGACCAAAGCAACATTAACCAGCCCCTGGAGAGCAGTCCCAAATAGTGGTAACGTTATTGCTGTAACAAATGGGAGCAAACTTGGAGACACTCCCTCACCTCCTAAGCTTATCCTTTTTGCCCCTTGTGTATCCGTACCTGGAAAAACAATTTGTGAGAGCGCAGAAAGACTTAACGTTAATCCTGACGAAATTTTTGAGGTTTCTTGGTATGTTGAGAATCTCGGAGGTTCGTCAAGTAGTGCTGAAATGAGATATTACTATTCATCAGATTATACGATATCCACTGTAGACCAATTGGTAAGGACGAATTATGTATCTGTTGGTGGCTATCCGTGGGGGGGGCGTATTGAAACAACGCTGCCTGCTCCAAAAGAACCTGGCGAACATCATGTGGGAACTTGTGCTGAAAATTCTTCAGGCTTCCGTTGCAGGTATGCTGGTACTATTAATGTTGTTGCTCCAGGTGGTATTGTTACGATTTTAAATTTATTGCTCGACAATGTATAGAATGGTTCACCAGAACCAGCAACCTGTGATTCCAACCATTTTTATCTGTGCACAACAGAGTCATCCTGTACAGGTGCTGGGGGCTATAACAGCATACCGATTCCGTCTGGAACAGTACTGTACAATGGAAAAATGTGGCAACAATCTGACGATGGTGTGTTGAGAAATTGGGATAATGCAAATACTTACTGTCAAAATTTAACTTTAGGAGGTTTTTATGATTGGCGACTGCCAACTAAGGACGAATTAAAAGGCTTGGTGGTATGTAGCAATGGAACTCCCACTCCTTTAAAAGATTATCCTAATTACCCAGATGAATGCGGAGACAATGATAACCCTTTTTATGACATACCAACTATAGATCCTTCTATTGAGTGCAAGAATGATAATTACTGGTCATCTACAAAAAATGATACTGATAATAAAACCAATAAAAAAAGCCGACGGATAGTTCACCAATCGGCTTTTTTTATTGTAGCGCAGATTATTTATTTGTCAGAGATATCTCTGACCTGATTATCCTATTGACTACTCTTGCAAGATCTTACCACTGAAGGTCAATGTCTCTCCTGGGGCGATTGGCAGAGCAAGGGTCTTGTCATTATTCACAGCCTCGACAAAAGCATCCGCAGTTTGTTCTAACATCGGGAATGACCCATAATGAATAGGCACTGTATATTGGGCTTTTACCTTTTCCGCAGCTTCAGCAGCGCTGATTGGCCCCATGGTAAATTGTCCCCCGATGGGAAGCATTGACAAATCAGGATTATAGATATTATTAATAAGTTTCATATCGCTAAAATACCCAGTGTCGCCTGCGTGATAAATGGTAGGGCCATCTTCAATCATAACCACAAAACCGGCTGCGGAGCCGCCTTCTGTCAGAACTGGTTCATTCATCTGGGCATAAGGATTGGTAATACTACTCGTATGAACTGCATGAGTCATGGCCAGGGTGATGTCGGTACCTTGCAGATGGAGCTCGCCGCCAGTTCCCATGAGAGTCATCAGGCTTGCCTGTGCAGGAGGATAGCCAAGCATTGCGGCCATATTCTGACCCAGGTCATAATTGGTAATAAGGATGGCTCCTGTTTTTTGGGCAAGTTCAACAGCATCACCAATATGGTCAAAATGTCCGTGAGTCACTAATATGTAATCAAGCCTTGTAACGTCAGCAAGGGGATCGTTCCCTGCCAATACGCTGGGGTTGGTTGGATTCCTTAACCACGGATCAATCATTAGCACTGTACCGGACGGGGATACAATCTCAACGGCAGCATGCCCATGCCATGTTACTGTGGTTTGATTGCATAAACCTATTGCTGGATAAACAGCCAAAAGTAATAATACCAATGCTGCAATAATTTTTTTATTCCATTTCATCATTTTTTCTCCATGAGCTTTTTTTGAATCGTTCTTTTTTCTAACTATAAATGATTCACCAGTTGAACCAGGAAGAGCGTCCTCTGCCTAATCCTTCCATACTGTAAATAGTTTTCGAATAGGCCCATTCAGAACTATTTGTAGGTATAGTAATTTTCAAACACTGACTTGATAAGCTCCGTTAGCGACACAATTGAGTCGCATAACGACAAATAGCTATTTTCCCTTGCCAATTCTCTGGTGTAGCCGTAACCTGTATTTGTCCATCATGAATAACTGATAATTTTTTAGGTTTTCCCGCTTGACTATTCTGTTTGCCTAGCGGAGAGAAGCGAAGAGGAAAAATGAAAAAAGTAACGATCTTGGCATTTGATAGCGCACCGTCAACTACAATTACCGGCCCTCTCGATGTATTTTCGTTTGCCGGAGCCTCTGCAAAATTGATTACTGAAGGATCACCTGATCCTTATTTTGATGTACAAATAGCAAGCCCGGACGGTGCCCCTGTGCAATGTGCAAACCAGGTCACTATTGCCTCTCACCTGGCCATGCATGAGGTTAAAGATCCTGATTTGATAGTTATTGCGGGAGTTTGGGATCTTGAGACTGTCTTATCTCAACAGAAGGAAACATTTGACTGGCTACGAGAGCAGCATGATCGAGGTGCACATATTGCAAGTGTGTGCACTGGCAGCTTTGTTTTGGCAGCAACAGGACTGCTCGACGGCAAGGAAGCCACAACTCATTGGGGGGCTGCAGATGTGTTTAGACAGCTTTTCCCCAAAGTGAATCTAAAACCAGAGCGACTCATTGTTGATACCGGCGAACTTTACTGCGCCGGAGCTTTTACCGCTTGCTATGATCTTTCCCTCTACCTGGTTGCCAAATATGTCGGATATGATGTCGCAGCCGAAAGTGCTAAAACACTGATCCACGACATTGGGCGTATTTCCCAGACGCCGTATTCTTCTTTTAATTTTCAAAGGAACCATACTGATGATTGCATTCTGCAAACGCAGCAGACGCTTGAAAAAAAATATTCCGATGATGTCGATATCGATAATCTGGCCCAAGAGGCTGGGATGTGTCGCAGGACATTTGAGCGGAGGTTTAAAAATGCTACTGGAAATACTCCCTTGCAATATCTACAAAAAGTCAGGGTAGAAAGGGCCAAACAATTTTTAGAGGAAAAAAATAGTTCTTTTGACGAGGTCAGTTACGACGTTGGCTACGAAAACAGTAGTTTTTTTCGTAAAATATTTCGCAAGCACACCGGATTGCGTCCCACAGAATATCGGCACAGGTTTCAAAGAAAATGGAATTTCCAGGCATGAACAAAGTTGCATCAGATCAATACGTTCTAAGATTTCAGCTTCTATTCAAACTCATACAATAAAGACTTCCAAGACAAAGCCCTAACAGTTTGCCTGTCTACCCAACTTGAACTTTCTACTATATGGCGCCCTGTAACCAGCTAGTCGAAACGCCGCCTCAATCATCCTGCAAAAGCAGAAGATTCCAGGTGAGAACGGCGGAGTCCGAGGGCATGGGGGGAGGGGGAGCCGCAAGTTCATCTGCACCAATTTCATATCCATTGCCCTGAGGGCGGGAATCTCCGTCAAAGTCATCCGATAAACCTGCGACCGCCTGCCCCTTCCCGACAACGCTGCTTATGTTGCCGGAAAGATGAAGGTCGCCTGAGGGCACATCGGCAAACCATGACGTCTGCGCGGTAGTGATGTTGTTGCTTACTTCATTGGTGTCTCCTTCGGGATTGATGTCCCGAATAGTGATGGCGCGGTTGGTGAGGTTATTAATGATACTGGAGTTGGCCGTCGATTCGAACCGGTACTCAATTGCACTGTAGTTGTGCTCGTGAAAAATGCTATTGTTGTAAACTTGTGCATCTGGTGTCGACTCCAGGCTGATTCCCACATCGCTGTACCCGGTATTCGGGCCATGATAAACCATGTTATTACGGATAATTCCCCCGTTGTTACCACGGTCTGTTCCAAGACCGAAGCCAATTCCCCGATCACAGTTGATGATCAGATTGCGCTCCACAAGGGTGTTGTCTGAGTGGTTCCACATATGGATTCCGTGTTCGGACAGCCCGCCACTGCACCAGAAGCCACGGATAATATTGTCCCGTATTGTCCAGTTAACGGACCAGTGTCCATCAACACCGCCGGTGTAGCAGGGATATTCAGTATTTGTCAGCTCGGCTCTGCCACTGTCAGTCAGTTCGATAAGACACCCTGCTATAGTACCATTGTAGGCCCTGTAGCTTGCCCCATGCACGCTGTCGGCATTAATCTTTATCGCCTGCTCACCCGGGTCTATGATATGGACGTTATTGATATTGATATTACTGATGTCCCTGGTGGACGCCGAAATATGGATGGAGTGAAAGTATTGATGCTGCAGGGTAATGTCGGCAATTGTGATATTGGATGAAACAATGCGGATAACACCGGATGTACCACTTTGCGTATAGTGGCTGTCAAGCAGGACTTTTTCCCTGTTGCCGCTAGCACTGCGAACAGTTATCCCGTCAGCAGTTATGTAGAGTGCTTGGCCGCTCATGTTGTAGGTCCCGTCGGCGATAAGGATTGTTTTATCTCCCACACCACTGTTGGCAATGTTCACTGCATTGACGAGGTCTGTCACATTGCCGACAGTGACAGCTGCTACAGCTGAACTGACCATTAGTAAGAGTGATAGTATTATAGAAACGCCCATAAATTTATTCTATGATAAGGATATTGAGTTGTCAAACTGGATTGGCAGCGTAAGGATCAGCTTTAATCTCTTTTCGTGCGATATCACCCAGGAACATATTTTCGTGTTTATTCGTATTTCCAAGGGGTGGCGCGATTGAATTAAATGGTTGGGGAAAATGCCCAATCTCCCCAATGATTCTGTCGGTCAAATAGCCCAATTTCCTCAAAGCAGGTTGCGAAAATATTGGGTTGAATATGGTTCTAACTATTTGAAAAAAAAGTAAAATATAAGATATTCCTAGTGCTGGGCTTCATCCGGGTTAAATATTGCATGTAGAATTCAATTTACACGAGTAAAAGCCAAACCCGTTGTGAGGCGGGGACGGAAAACCACGGGTCTAATTGAAGATAGCCGGGTTGCCTGAGAGTTCATCACGAGTCCAACTTTCAAAGTGACCCCATTGTGTGTATAAACCAGGAGGGTCGGCACCATGTTTAATCCCCAACTAACTGATTGCAAAGCAAGTACTTGGATTGATTTTGTTACCAATGTTGATTTGACGCTGCCGGGTCAGGACTTGACCGTCAGCGGTCACACTGAAAACCTGAGTATTTTCGGCTTGGTTATGCAGCCGTTGTTGCCGGAGGAGTACTTTGATGCTGGTGTGCCCTGTACGGTCAAAATCATTCTCCACGGAGAAAGGAGCAACCTTGTTATTGATGAGTTGGCCGGCGAGGTTGTCTCGTGTGATGATCAGGGAGTAAGTGTCAGATTTAAAGATCGGCTTGAGTGGTATGCCCTTTTCCATGTGTTCGAGAAAAAGGTCAACAGGATGATGGCCTATGATTTGTAGGACTGGGGTGTGTCGCTGTGCACAATAATCCTGTAGATGGCGGCAAAATAGAGAATACAGCCTTGAAGAGGGCTTGGGGGGTATATTTTTAGTCCCTTGCGGGACTTAGCTGAAGATCATTCTCCTATAATCTTTACCAGCACCCGCTTTTTCCTTCGCCCGTCAAATTCTCCGTAGAAAATTTGTTCCCAGGTTCCAAAGTCCAGCTGTCCTTCTGTGACGGCAACGACTACTTCACGGCCCATGATCTGTCTTTTCATGTGGGCATCGGCGTTATCTTCATACCCATTATGACGATACTGTTCCACCGGGGCATGGGGTGCCAGTTTTTCCAGCCAAACTTCGTAGTCATGATGGAGCCCCGATTCATCATCATTGATAAATACGGATGCCGTTATATGCATGGCGTTACAAAGTATGAGTCCTTCCTTTATTCCACTTTCCTGTAAGCATTCTTCGACTTGAGGGGTGATATTGATCAAACCTCTCCGTGCCGGGATTTCAAACCACAATTCTTTTCGATAGCTCTTCATTCCTTTTCCCCTTCTCTTAAAATAAATATTCCCATGATGCCTCAAGTGCTTTTCCTAACAGTTCTCAAAAAGATCACAACCAAAATATGTATACTCCACTCTAGTACAGCGTAAGGCTTATATCTTCTCATCGAAGTCATCCTCGAGGGAGTAATCGGGGATCCAGAGCGCAGCTAAATCCCCGGATACCCGATAACAGCACTCGGGTATGACGGACGAACCCAAAACGGCAAATTAAGGTTTACGCTGTACCAGGTCAATCCGGAAACTTGAACAGCAAATAACAGTGCCAACCGGGCACCACGGTTAGTCGAGTTTAAAATGAACGGGAACAAGTACTTCCATAACCGTAGGCCGATCATTTTTTCGACCTGGAATGAAATGCCAGGTCTTTACTGTTTTCAGTGCGGTTTTATCGAGCAGTTCATGGCCGCTGCTTTGGTAGAGGGTTATCTGATTTACCGAACCTTGCTCTGAAACAGTCACGGAAAGGATAACCGTTCCCTGCCAGTTACGGCGGCGCGCAAGGAGCGGATAGTCTGGCTTGGGGTTCTTCTCGTAAAGTGGGACGGCTTTGACCGTTACCGGGGGTGTTGCCTGCACGATTTCATGGCTTACGGGTTGTGGTGATTTTTTTGGGGTCAGATTGATGGGTGGTTGGGTTGCAACAGGTTTCGGATGAAACAGTTTCTTAACGGATTGCGCTTGGAGAGCAACAGGAACAACGCTTTTCTCTTGTTGCAGCACAGGTTCCTTTGGTATTGCAATCTCAGGTTGTTTTTTTTCCGGCAAGGGCTCAGGATTTTGTGTGTGTTTTTCCTCTTCACTATCAGGACGTTTGGTTTCAGAGATTGTCGTGACATCTCCAGAAAGGCTGATCCTGATAGTCTTTTTCCCGGGAAGAAGCGGAGGGGGAGTATTCTTTTCTGAATAGGGAAGCAGAAGCAGGAGGCCATGACAGCAGAGGGCAAAAAATAGAGCCGGGAGCAATCTTTGCACAATACGTTACTCTGAGCTTGCCTGGAGGGAAATATCTTTGATCCCACTCTTTTTCAGCTCATCAAGTACCTGGTACAGTTGCTGGTAGCTGATGTGTTCTTCGGCAAAGAGAAGCAGCTGAGGATCATCTGCATTGTCTACGGTAAGGGCAAGGTGACGGCCAAGCTCGGTCAGAAGAACAGGCGTTTTATCCAGAAAAAGTTCAAGCCCTGATACACCTGTACGAATGGATAGTAAAACCTGACTCTCTTTACTTGTTGTTGCCTCAGTTGATTCAGGAAGATCAAGAGACAATCCGCGATGCACAGCCATGGAAAGCATGGCGTAGATAAAAAAGACCAGCAGCAGAAAAACGACGTCGATGAGTGGCAGCATCTCAATTCGTGGAGCTTTGCTCACCCTGTTTCTGACTTTCACGACTTTTCTCTCAACTTTTCATACACCACTTCCAGATTGGTGGCATATTTCTCCATGACATGAATGGCTTTATTGACTTGTGTGTTAAGGTAGTTATAGGGGATTACGGCAATAATCGAGATACCAAGGCCTGCAGCGGTAGTGATAAGGGCCTGCGCTATGCCCGAGGTAACCAGCTTTGGGTCTGCAATCCCGCTGGTGCCAAGTATTTTAAACGAGCCGATAATTCCCAGTACCGTGCCAAAGATACCAAGCAGGGGGGCCACGGTAATCATGGTATCCAGTACCGGCATATAGCGATTCATACGCTCTATCATCAGATTGGCGTCGGCCTCCATGGCCCGGCCCATGTCATAGTCGCGATGAACAATACCCACCACCAGAAGCCGGACGACATGATCCCGGCAGCCCGTGGTTTTTTCACGAATTTGCTGCCAGTTTCCGGTCTCGGCAAGGGTCAGCACTTCATCCACCAGAGCCCGATTACGTTTTCGTTCTATACCAATCCAGAACAGGGTTCGTTCTGTTATTACAGTGAAGACGGCTACCGAGCAGGCGAGCAGAGGCCACATGACCGGTCCGCCGCTTTGCATGATCTCGTATATTCTCATGGTAATGTGTCCAGTTTGAGTTCAGGGTGAATCAGGGTGGCCATGATGGTGAGTGTTTCGCTGAAGGTGGCAGGTGATGGACTGCAGGCAATATCCGGGTCAATAAGGTGGATCTGTTTGTTTTGCACAGCACTGATAACGGACATTCGTTGCCATTTTACTTTTTCCCGTTCTGCAATACCTCCTTCTGTACCCATGATGGCAATGATGATGACATCCGGATTTTCAGTAATCACTTTTTCGTAATTGGTGGCACCGTTATTCTGCTTGCGGCTGATGTTAATGCCACCTGCCAGGATTATGAAATCATCGGTAAATGATCCTGGAACTGAACTAAACAGTGGCTGGGCGCCCACTTGGAGAAAAACTTTCTGCTGTGGCAGGGGAGCCACTGTTTTCTGTACAGCAGCGACTTTCTTTTGTGCCTCGCGGACGATCTGTTCTGCTTTTGCTTCAAGACCGAGGAGCTGGCCCAGTTGAAGGAACTGGGCACAGATATCAGCAAATGATGTCGGTTGCCTGAACTGCACTACCTGAAGCCCCAATGATTGTAACTGCTTTACCTGCTGTGCTGGAGTGAGACCTGTTGCCAGCACCAGATCAGGTTGCAGGCCAATGATTTTCTCAATGGAAACCTGCATTACCGAGCCGATTTTCTCTTTTCCTTTTGCTGCTTCCGGGCGAACACAGTAGTTGGTGTTGGCGACCAGACGATCTCCGGCCCCAAGGAGAAAAACATTTTCTGTATTGATGGGACCTAAGGAGATAATACGTTGCGGATATTCTGTCTCCGCCAGGGCAGTATGGTATCCCAGGAGAAGCAGAAAACAGAGAATAAGAGGACTTCGTTTGATCATTTTCAGTACAACTCGGCAATATTCAGGCTGCGCTGCAGGTGCATCATGAAAGAAGCGATCACTTCCGGGTAGTAGGCCAGCCCTTTGAAGTGGTCGCAATTATCATATGTGACCATGGGACATTCCACTGTCAGACCCATCTCTTCAAGATCTGCACGCCAGCTGTTTTTTTCACCCATAAGATCCTTTTCAGTATGCATTCCAGCTAGATACATCATGGGGAGTATCTTTACCTTTTTATACTGGTCAGCAAGGTTCCGGCGTTTGATTACACTCAACGCTGCCCCATAGTCCGGGACACCTTCCAGTGATGCGGCCACTACGTTGGGATAGAGGTCAGTCACCAGTTTTTCCAGGCCAAGGTAGGCAACATTCACCGGATCAGCGGTCAGTGGGGTGCCATGCAGTGCCAGGATGTTGAGCCCTTCGTCTGGCGAAAGAAAATCCGCTGCCAGCACTGCCAGGGTTTCTTTGACAAATTCCCAGCGCTGGAACAGGGTTTCACTGAGGAAGATACGGAGACCCGGAAAATATTCACAGGTTTCCGCTATCTGCTGATACTCACTACCGGGAAAGATGTGGAGTGGCTGGACCACAGCTTTGCGAAATCCGGCAGCCTCAACAGTTGCCAGGGTTTCCTGGAGAGTGGGTAACTTCTTTTTTCTGCAAAGAATATCAGAGCTGTAGGCCCAGAATGTTTCATATTCAGGAAACTGTTTTTCCACCTGTTGCTGGAAAATCTCAAGGGGTGGTTTTGCCCGGCTGCTGGTGCCAAAGGTGACAAGAACAATAGCGGATTTGTCTTTCAGTTCCGGGACGCGCAATTTGCGGCCGATGTATCCATGCTGGTGCATTGTAGTATCCTTTTCCTGATCTGTGGCTACCACTGAGGCCCCGAAAATGGGGGCTGACTGATTGATTTCAATAAATGCTTTCTTCTATCATCTGAAGGTACACTTTTCAGCTGAGCAAGTCAAAATGTTCGCTCAATTAACGGGTTCTCATTATCCATTGATCCCTTCGGAATTAGCCCAGACTCTTCCTCTGGATTCCCGCAAACGCCCCCCGGACAAACCCGTTAAAAGACCGCGGGAATGACCGAGTGTGGCGTCCACTTCGTCGTGGCCTAGTGTTGTTACCGGGCACCTGGGACTGCCTATTACCCATAACTACTGCCTTACAAAAACCCCGCAGGGGTTCAGTGTTATAGCCGGTGTGCTTTAGCCACCGGTTATATCTCCCAACGCAGACCAGCGTACAGGCCTCGGCCCGGCATGGGGTAGCCTTTCACATAGGCGTAATCTTCATCAAAGAGATTTCGCACTTCACCGCGTAGGGTAAAAGCACCCACCTTGTCGTTTTCGTAAAAACGCCAAGAGGCGGTGAGATCGGTAACCGTGTTGGAGGCAAGCGTCACGTTCTGATAGGGGTAGCCGTATTCATAGTCAATAATATCCTGGCTGCCCGAATAGGCAACATTGAGGCGGCAGGATATTCCATCACCATTACCCACAACAAGGCCGGCTGAGTAGTTGGTGCCATTGATAAACTGAAGATCTTCACCTGTGTTGTCGTCTTCATATTTTGTGAGGAGAGTCAAATTCAGATAAGGACGAACCTCCCAATCCCAGTCAAATGGTATACCAAGATCATAGGCAAGTTCCGCCTCAAACCCAGAGATGGTGGCATCACCCAGGTTTTTCCAGGTTTGAGAGCCATTCGCGAGGTAGGTCGCGATAATCTTCTCTTCAAAATCCGTGTAGAAATAAGTGAGTGCTGCGCTCAGACCATTTTGGCGATAATCGATACCTCCTTCCCAGGTGGCACTTTGTTCAGGGCCAAGATCGGAATTGCCTAGAACTCTCGCACCAAAGCTCAGGTAATCGGCAGCCAGCTGATCGGCTGACGGCATTGTAAAGGCCTCTCCATATTGGGCACGGAGCTTGAGAGCATCTGTAACCATCCACGCCACACCAAGCTGGGGGGTGACATGGCCATCATCTGCGCTGCGTCCTGCCGGTTCTTTAACTTCCACATCATACCAGTCATAACGGAGTCCGATGTTGGCCGCCAGTCTATCATCAAGGAAAAAACCTTTACCGAGAAGGAAGAGGGCCGGGTTGGAGTAATCGGTTGTCTGTGGTGACCAGCTGTTCTCAACCTCGTAGTCCAGCCAGTCAAATCCTGCTGTTATGGCCGCGGGGCCAAGATTTCCTGAGACCTGGAACTGGGCGCCCTGCTGGTCGGTTTTATTTTCTGCCAGCATTCCCATATTCCAGCCGGTGGGGTTTGAGGCAACGGGATCCATCCAGCTGTTTTCGTCCTTGCCAAAGAAATACCGGGCCAGCAGTTTGGCTCCGGTGAGCGGGCACTGGCCTTCAAAAGTCAAATCGGCAGAATAATTTTCCTTGTCGGAGTAGTCGTCAAGATCGTTCCGGCTGAGAAATCCGGGGTTTCCTGCTTCATCAACTATGGAGTTGGTAAAGACCAGTCCCAGCCTGTTGGTTTCGGAAAATGAATAGCCGAGATTAGCACTCAACCCGCTTTGGTAGTTGATTCCAGTGTTGTAGAACGTCTCGCCGCTGCCTGTGTCGTAGTCACCGGTTGTTCCGTAGGTATAGGCTCCGGCAAAATCGAGGCCGCCGGTCAGGGCCGTGCCACCGATTGTGGCGCTGGCGGTATCATAGGAGCCGCCGGAGCCTTCAACAAACAGGGAGTTATTTGTTCCCCTGCGAGTGATGACATTGATCACGCCGCCCATGCCCGCTGAACCATACTGAACAGCACCGGGACCCCGGATAATTTCAATACGAGCAACATTTTCAGTAAGAATTTTTGCAAGGTTTCCGGTGCCTGCCCGACGACCATCGAGAAGGACCAGGACATGAGCCTGGAGGTCGTTGCCATGGGTATCGGTTTTAAAGCCGCGAATCCCAACTGAGATGAGATTGCCCGGATATTTGCGGATGTTACCAATACTCTGTTCGGCGAGCAGATCGCCAATATTATGTGCAGATGACTGGCGGATGTCCTCTTCAGTTATGACCGTGACATTTGAACTGACAGATGCTTTGCTTTCTTCTGTCCGGCCGGCAGTGACAACAATTTCGTCCATCATGCTTGGCTGGGAAGCCGGCTCTGCTGCAAGGATGGTCTGTGCACTGGCAATAACAAACAGTTGAGCGCACAGAACGGGGGAATAATTCTTCTTCATTTTTCTCTCCTTAATGGAATGGGAATGATACGGCCGGAGAGAAATTTTTGGTGAAAAACAAAAAAAATCCCCGGACCAATTAACAACAATTGATCCGGGGATGCCCTTGTAACCCTCAGATACAGCAATGAATCCCTTGTCCACGGAGATCCCTGCAGTGGGAAAAGAGATTGCCGGAGAATCCGACAAATCTTTTCCACCTGATACAGCAGTGAGCGAACACTTTCTGCATCACTTTTCAGGCAGGTCTTCTGACTTTCGGATCATCCTGACAGCTGCGTCTTCCCAGTACGGGGCTCACTCAAAAACAAATGAGTGAACCCTGAGACCAGTGACATAGTGCAGCTTTCGTCCCCGATTACAGCGGCGGGCCCGTCCCGGATTTACACCGGGTTCCCTTATTCATCACTTTCGTGAAACCTGAAAATTTGAATAGAGGGTAGGGTATTTTTACTGCCTTGTCAAGCTGGAAGATGGGGGGCGGCCCCAAAATCAAGGGCAATGAGTTCGGAGTACATGCCACTATTTGCAAGCAGTTCCGCATGGGTACCCTGTTCGATAATCCGCCCTCCATCAAGGACAATAATTCGGTCGGCACGTTGGATGGTGGAGAGGCGGTGGGCAATGATAAGGACTGTCTTTTCCTGAAAGCAGTGCTCAAGGGGTTGTTCCAAAAGTTTTTCTGTCTTGGAGTCAATGGCCGAGCTGGCCTCATCCAGCACCAGTAGTGATGGATTACGGCACAGTACCCTGGCAATGGCGAGCAGTTGTTTTTCTCCGGTAGATATCTCCCGGCCACCTTCGCCTATAATGGTGTCCAGCCCTTGGGGCAGGCTGGAGACAAATTCAGTCAGTTGTGCCTGCTCCAGCAGTGCTGTCACTTCACTTCTCTTTTTTTGTGTATCCAGCACTATATTTTTCAGCAGTGTGTCCTGGAGAATCATCATTTCCTGCATGACCACACCAATTTCCCGGCGCAGTTCTTCTCTGGCGATATTGGGCAGAGGAAGACCTGCCAGAGTGATTGTACCACTGTCCGGCCCATAGAAGCGGAGCATGAGGTTGATAAGGGTGGATTTGCCACTGCCGGTAGAGCCGACAATGGCCACGGTCTCTCCTTTTTTGATTGTAAAGGAAATGTCATGGAGAACCGGCTGCTCCGGATTGTAGCCAAAGTGTATGTGATTAAAGCAGAGGTCACCGGTGAGGGAAAGAGGCTTTTCCGGGTCTGCGCCAGGGCCTGTTTCCTCTTCTGCGGATTCAGAGTCCAGCAAGTGAAAAATGCGTTCGGCTGAGGCAAGGGCGGACTGGACAATGGAGTATTTCTGAGAGAGTTCCCGCAGGGGTTGGAAAAACAGGCGCATGTAGGAGAGAAAGGCCACCAGTTCGCCAAGGCTGAGCTGCTGCCGGATAATTTCGCCTCCGCCATACCAGAGAATAATCGCAATTGCCAGGGAGCTCATAAGCTCAGTCAGCGGCATGAAGGCCCCAAAGAGTTTGATCTGGCGCAGGGTTTTGCTCAGGTAGTCATTGTTCAGTTCTGCGAATTCGCGTTTCATATCGCTTGTCCTGCCGAATAGCTGGACAAGCGTTACCCCGGATACCGATTCCTGGATAAATGCATTGAGCCGGGAAATCTGTTTCCGTATGGCTCGAAACTGTTGCCGTGCAAGTTTTGAAAAGAGAATGGTCACCACTGCGGCAAGGGGTACAAACAGGCAGAGAATAAGACCGAGGCGCAGGTTCATATAGACAAGGAGGCAAAGGATACAGGCCATCCGCAGTAGGTCATTGAAGAGAGTGACCATGATTGAGGTGAACATCTCATGCATGTTCTGGACATCGTTTGTCAGTCGGGTGACCAGACGTCCCACCGGCTGCTTACTGAAAAATGTCATGCTGACTTGGAGCAGATGGTTGAAAAGATCCTGTCGCAGGCGGTACATGATGGATTGGCCTATCCATTCCAACACCAGCACCTGAAGGAAGGCGGTGACAAAACCAATACAGATGAGTCCACCATAGGCCATTGCAATTTTGCCAAGTCCTGCCATCCGCAGGTCAAAGCTCTGGCTGGGATCTGTAATGTAGAGGTCAATACCCTGCTGCATAAGCCACGGCAGGCCAAGGGCGGAGGCTGTAACAAACAGGGAGAGGAGAACAGCGCCAAAAAAGGGAAGGAGGAAGGGCTTGAGATAGGCAAAGATACGGCGCCATAACCCTTTGTCAGACAGTGACGGACTGTAGCCTTCTTCAAAGTAGCCGAAATTACGCATCAGGCTGCACCCCTCTCTTGAAGATGCTGCCGACGACTAATTTCCTTTATAAACGGGTTCCGCTCCATGAGTTCAGCATAACTGCCAAGATCGTCCAGCTTTCCCTGCTTCAGGACAAGGATTCTGTCTGCGCTTGCGAGCTGCTTTATTCGCTGGCTTACCCAGATAACTGTCTTCCCGGTGAGCCATGGCGTGATATTGTCCAGGATCTTCTGCTCGGTAGCCGTGTCCACAGCTGCCAGGCCATCATCGATGATCATGACAGGACGATCGCAGAGAAGGGCCCTGGCAAGCGCTACCCGTCCGCGCTGACCACCGGAAAGATTTACCCCTTTTTCTCCAACCCTGCTATTGTACCCTTCCGGCAGGGCCATGATCTCATCATGGATTGCCACAGCTTTTGCGACCTGTTGGATATGGTCTATTCCTGCATGCGGGTGACCAAAGGCAATGTTGTCAGCAAGACTGCTGGAAAACAAAAGAGGCTCCTGACCCACGTAACTGATCATGGCCTGCACGACTTCTGGTGCGAGGTCGCCTGCGTTGCAGTTGCCAATAGCAAGCGTGTTGTCCGGTACCGGATACATGCGGACCAGTATCTGGCAAAGGCTTGTTTTCCCGCACCCTGTGGGGCCTGTAACCCCGAGGATGCCGGGGGTGATTTCAAGGTTCAGGGAATCAAGAATTGTCAGTTTGGATCCGGGGTAGCTGAAGCTGAGATTCTGCAGCTGAAAAGATGGTGTTTCAGGGAGCAGCCCGGGAATACCTGGTGGCAACTGTGATCTTCTATTCAGGAGGAGATAGATCCGTCGCAGTGATGTCACCCCCCTCTGGCCCAGATTAGCAACCCAGCCCACCGCCATCATCGGCCAGATCAGCATGTAGAGGTAGGTGACAAAGGCGACAAAATCACCCATGGAGATACTCTCCACCATGACCAGTCGTCCGCCAAAATAGAGAATGAGCAGCATACTGCTGCTGCCGACCAGGGTGGCAATGGGAAAGAGCAACCCCTGAATTATTGCCACCCGGATACTGGAATGGACGTAGTCCCGGCCGAGTTTAGCGAAACGCTCTGTCTGTAATTTCTCGAGGGTATAGGCCTTAAGCAACCTGATACTGCTTATGGAAGACCTGGCAAATTCTGTCATCAGGGAAAACTGTTCCTGTACCAGATCAAAACGATGGTGCAGGCGACCTGAAAGAAAACGGGTGGCAAGGGCCAGGATAGGCATGGGCAGTAAGGCAAGCAGGGTGAGGCCGGCGTTGATGTGAAACATAAATGCTATGGCTGCAATGGACATGACAAGGGCATCAGCTGCTGCAACCAGGCCCATACCGCAGGCCATCTGGACAGCCGCCAGATCATTTGTTCCATGGGCCATGATGGCCCCGGTGCTGTACTTGGAAAAAAAGCTGCCATCCATGGCCATAACCTGACTGAATATTTTTTTTCTGAGATCCCGTTCCAGGTGCCTGGAAAAACCGATAATTAGGTAACGCCAGCAGAAACGAAGCAGGGTGGCAAGTGTTCCAATGAGGCAGATAAGGAGTCCGAAGTGGAGTAAATCACTCTGCACAGCGCTGCCGTCAGCGAGGGCATCAACTCCTTTTTTGAGAATTCGCGGGATAACGAGCTGGAAAAAGTCAACACCAAGGAGGGCCAGCAGACCAACAAAAAGCCGATGGCGGTGCTTGTAATAGATGGGCCATAGTAGCCCTAGGACCTCTTTGAGGGGCGGGGGCTTATTTGGAGGTGTTGCAGATTTCAGATTGTATTTCCCTTGTTGAGGGTGTTGAGCATTCAGCACGTTCGTACCGTATTCATTTGAATAAAGGGGGAACTAAAAAAACGCCTTGTTTTTTTATTCCATTCAATCTTGGGCAGGGTAGCATATGGAGCAAATGTTACAATCTGAAATCTGATTACCACTGAAACTCAGCCAGCTTTCAGAGATAAGTGTCATCTCTTGATAAAGATGATATTTCAGGCTGGATTCCCAGAAACAACCTCTGGACAAGCCCGATAAAAGAATTCGGGAATGACAGTCGTGGGCAGCACTCTGTTGAGTTGTGATATCATTGAGTTGCATGTTCAC
>JAIPEF010000070.1 GCA_021737265.1 Desulfocapsa sp.
CTCACACAGAAGCAACAGGAGGCATTTCACTTGCTGAAGGAAATCAAAATGTAGACAGGATCTTGCAGGCTGATTTTTAAATATAATATTGATATCACAGGGTAAATATGTCATCCAGCGAGGGGAACTTCAGTCTAGCCTTAAGCATATCCTGCCAGTTCTTCAACTTCGCAGCACTGACACATCGAAGTGTCTTTCAAGATGATGATGAAGCACCACCTGAATCTTGAAAAAGAAGCCCAACTGCGTGACGATGATGGGATCATCGGTCATACTACGATAGCCAATGGCTCGCTCTATTTTTCCGGCAGTTGAGCAACGTTGTCATGATGATCCGAAAACCATCGGCAGCTTATTTTTCGCCTGCAAGTGAAGAGATCAAAGATCTCTCCCTGATAGAAGCACTTCAGAGATTGTTGGCACTGGTACTGGATAAAGTTCGTTCATCAGGTGAGTTTGCCGAAGATGTTGTTTTTGCTATGATTGATGCCATTATGGGGGTAGCAGTTGAGTTCATTCAAACAAGCAGGCGGTTAACGATAAATTCTGCCATGTATTCGATAGGTTAAGTCAACACGGAAAGTTGAGTAATAATTATCAGAAGGTTATGTGGCCGCACGTTGAGCTTGTTACAATTGCATTTACGCGTCTTCCCGTGGCTCTACCCCGGGTAATGGAAGGATAAAATAGAAATTATTTCCTTCCGGAGTTGCCTCGCAGCCGACTTTGCCTCCATGTACCTCAATTACCCTGCGGACGAAGTTCAGACCATGCCCCGACCCCTCAATTCCCCTGCTGTTTTCAGCACGGTTCCCTTCCTCAAAGACACTATGCCGTTCATCTTCCGACAGAACGGGACCGGTAGTAAAGACATTGAACTTGACCCCCTGGCGGCCTAGATCAGGGAAATTCTGTACTTCTTCGGCACCATAGGCCACCGCCTTGCGTGGTTTTCCATTATGGTCGACAATTTCTTCAGCATACTTGACCGCATTGGAGAAAAGATTTGCATAGACCTGTGAGAGAAGGCCGACATCCACCATCAGTGGAAATTTCTGTTGGTAAAGATTCTTCTGATTATCAACCGTCGTGCCCTGTCGTTTAAGTTTTTCCAGGTATATATCAAGTTGGGGGAGGATGATATCCCGCTCTACAAAACATTGGGTCGGCTGTAGAACCAAGTGCCCTTCTTTGAAATGTTGTTCTCGAAATAGGCTTTCCAGGAACAGGGTGGCCTGGTTGTGATGTTTAAGCAGTTCCTGGTGGGAACGCACCAATGCCTCTTGTTTTTCACGGTAGCTGCCAAGAAAATTTTCACATTGCTTGGCGGGCATCTTGCCATTGAGGAAGGCTTCCACATTTTGCTCTACATCTTGTAATGCATTGATCTGTTTTTCCATCTGTCGCAGCAGATACTTTAGATACATGTTGGGGACAATGATATTGTGACCGATGTCTCTGCCCAGTTCATTGAGAAACTTTAAATGTTCCTGGTACTGGTTGGCTATGAGGCGATTATTGAGCCTGTTACCGATCCAGAGTGTGATAATCCTGAAAAATTCCTTGTCAATCGCCTCCAATGGAGTTGCAGACGAGACAACATACAGGCCAAGTAACGAATTGCTGGCAAAAAAAGGGTCCGGATCATACATCCCTTTTCCTGCGTACCCAATCGGGAGATCTTGCCGTATCGTCCCGGACCTTGGATACAACGGGCAAATAAGCGCTCCTGAAAATGTCTGGGTTTCACGGAAATCGGGAGGTAATTCAAAATCAGGAGGATGTGGGGATTCCAATAGGCCTTCTTTACTATCGCAGACACAGAGAAAACGATCCGTTTTCTTTTCATAGAGGTAGAAGCTGGCGTGAAAATCTCCTAACAGCAGGGGGACGGTGACGCTGATCTGGAAAAAATATTTAAGGGAATGATCATTATTGATGACATCGATAAAGGCCTTGAGCAGGCAATCTCGACGAAGATCGAATCGGATCTGTTCCTGCTCCAACATTGAACATTGCAGGGACTCCGAGAAGGGTCGAAGGGCGTCAGGCACTCGTGCCTCTGGTTGTTTCATGTGAGAATCCTTCCGACATAGTTAAGAATCAGGCTCTGGTTGCGCATCCAATTCCGGATAATGCAGACCGGGAGAGGAATTCACTTCCATCACCACCGGACCATGGTTTGAGCGTAAGATGTCTACTCCGGCCAAATGCAATCCCATTATCTTGCCGGCCCGGTGGATATTATTGGAACGAAAATCCCCTTCCACTACTCCATCAAGTATTCTTAATTAGTACACTGTAAGGCTTATATCTTCTCATCGAAGTCATCCTCGAGGGAGTAATCGGGGATCCAGAGCGGAGCTAAATTCCTGGATACCCAATAACGCTTGTCCCAGTATGTTTTAAGCAGGGAGCACTCGGGTATGACGGACGAACCCAAAACGGCACATTAAGGGTTACGCTGAACTAGTCCAGCCCCTATTTTTTTAACAAGTTTTTGCAGTACACAACCTTCCCATCATCAGGGCCATAAAATTCGGGCAACAGGCTCTGCTGAACATATCCATTGTGTTCGTAAAAGGCTCGTGTGCTCGCGTACTGCAGCCTCTGGGAGGTGTCGGCATACAACCGCTCACCACCGAGACTTCTGACGGCATGTTCGGTTTCCTTCAAGATTGTCCGGCCGACGCCGCGACCCTGATAGCCGGGATGCACGACTATCCAGTACAGATCATATCCACTCTGGGTGCAGGGGATTGCGCCGTAACAGGTGTAGGCGACAAGGCCGCCGTAGTGTTCAGCCATGATGAAATGGTAGCCGCTGGCATCCCCTTTTTCCAGCCTCTCCCTGACCAGCTCCATCGCAATATCAACTTCTTCCGCAGAAAAAAATCCGGTTCTGGCTGCAAGTTTGGCCACACGTTCCAGATCAGCCTCTTCAACTTCGTGCCTGTATGTAACTCCTTGAATTTTATTTTTTGCTGGATGACGGGAGTCGGCCCATTTCTGGATAGCAATGCTCAGTCCCCTGAAAAAACGCATGGCATTAATGCCAAGGGTTCGGGTTTTGTAACCTCCTTCCTGAATCACAATGGTTGGCAGGCCAAGGGCTCCTATCATTTTTCCGTTTTCCTGAAAATCTTTTGCCAGCAGTTGCCACGTCCCGGTCGGATCCCCTTTGGCAGGATCAAGACCAAGGGCGACGACGAGGAATGCCGGATTGAAGGCCTCGATTTTTTCCAGGGCCTTTTGCAAGGCCTTGCGGTACTGCAAACCGTCCACCGATTCCGGAAGCGGAATGTTAAGATTGAATCCCTCACCTTCACCTTCCCCATGTTCTTCTGCAAAACCACTGAAGTAAGGATAGGCAAAGCTCGGATGACCGTGAATGGAAATGGTCAGGATATCGTCACGGCGGTAAAAAATCTCCTGGGTACCATTGCCGTGATGATAGTCGATATCAAGCACTACTGTCCGGCCATATCCGCTCAGGTAATGGGCGGCAAGGGCGCTGTTGTTGAAATAACAGAAACCTCCAAATGCACCACTTTCTGCATGATGCCCAGGCGGTCTGACAAGGGCATAGGCTATTCTCCGACCGTTCAACACTTCATCTGCTGCGGTCAGAGCACAGTCCACAGCCCGCCGTGCAGCAGGATAGACATTTCTGTTAATGGGAGTAAATGTGTCGATACAGTAGTATCCGGCAAGTACTGATTTTTCTTTTGGCGGTCGCATCTTGTTACGGATGGGAAAGATATACGGATACAGGGATTTTCCTTCCGGCATATCAGCACAGGCATTTTTCAGATAAGCAACCAGAGCAGAGGTGTGGACCGGATGAAGATGATGATTGGCGTAGGGTTGTGGTTTTATCTGCACGAACAGTCCGCTTTTGTCCAGTTCTTTGAGTATGGAGCGAACACGGACCGGTGACTCAACATAGCCCCGGTCACGGATGTGATGAATGTCGTGGCGGTCATTAACTACCACCGCAATCTGTTCAGTGCTTCGGCTTTCCACCTTGCTGCTTGCAACTTCAGGTTTTACATAGAGAAATGGGCGGAGCTGTACAGGGTCATCTTTAAATGAGGATACAACAGCTTCCACATACTCCGGCGGGCACAACTCGGCATACTTGCGCTCCAACACGGCGCGTACTGCCTTGCGTACAAATGTTCTGGAGGCCGGTTTTTTATTATCCAGGCCGTCGTAAACCAGATACGGCATGCAGGTGTCCCCGGGATTGATGGGCGTTTCGTAAGCCGTGTTGACGATGGGGCGGGCACCGTATTGTTCATAAAAGCGGAGTCTGTCGCTATTTTCCTGAATCGTATCCTTTTCGGAACAAAAAGCGTCATCATCCGGTAAACATTCGAAAAACATCCCTTTCACCTTCAGGGCGGCAGACTCCTGCCGCACCCTTTCATAAAGAACACTACCAATACCGGAGCTTGCGCGTTTGGCAGTTATGGCAATCCAGTCAAGATAGGTGAAAGCGAGTATCGGTTCATGGAGCAGGATGGCAAACCCGTCCACTCGTTCCCGGACACTTTCCGCCACAAACAGAATGGTACGAAATCTCTGTTTGAAGGGATTGCGCAGTTTTTCGTTTATGGATTCGATTTCTTTTTCATCCGTGGCGTTGAACCTGGAGCGCAGGATTTCTTTTACCTGGCGCAACTCCTCTTTGTTCACCGGCAGTGCATCATCGTAGATGCGGCGGACACGTAACATTAGAATGCTCCTTTGAAGCTGCCTGGAGAAGCATCGTTTATGATTCGGCGGATCGCTTCACTGAAAGAAAGTCCGGCCTTTTCCAGTGCTGCAGCAAATCCCGCATCGGGGGAGAGACAGGGATTGGCGTTCACCTCAAGTATCCATGGCCTGCCGTCAGGTCCCACCCGGAAATCAACCCGGGCATATCCGTTCAGCTTAAAAAGAAGCCAGCATTTTCCGGCAATTTCCTTTAAATTTGCAAGGAGCACGGCGTCTTCACTGCTGAATTCAAAGCTGCGGGGAGTATGGTGGTAGGAAAATGAGGAGTCGTCCCATTTGGCACTGTAATCGACAATCCTTGCCATTCCAGTGGAGAAATTTTCAAACAGTATCTCGGCAGGCGGAAGCACTTCCGGGCCGTCAGTACCGGCCAGAAGGGAGATGTTGAATTCCCTGCCTTCAATGAAGTGCTCAGCAAAACAGGCACCACCGAGACCGCCACTTTTTTCCCCAAGAATAGTGAAGAGCTCTTCAGCAGAAGCGGGCTGCACCAGGGAATCCGCATCCATGCCAAGGGAGGCATGCTCCCACAAGGATTTAATGATCCAGGTGGTATTCCCATCAACACTGCCATTGATTTTTTCTTCACCGGCCACCCAGTCAGGGGTGGGGAGTCCGGTGTTTCGAAGCATATCCTTGGCCGCTGTTTTATTGGAAGTGAGCGCAATGGCAGCAGACGAGGAACCTGTACAGGGAATACGTAAAACCTCCAGCAGAGCCGGAAAAAGATGGATCAGCCGGCCATGTCCTCCAAGGGATTCGACCAGATTGAAGACCAGTTCCGTCGTTGTCTCTTGTAATTCGGCGGTAATCTGATCAAGATTCAAAGAACAGTCCAGAATTTTCACCCGGTGTCCAAGCTTCAGCAATGCTTTATCAACCGCTTCAACCTGTGCCAGCACATCCATCGCATCCGGTCCATCATCTGCCGTTATGCTGTTGTGTACAATGGTGATGTTCATATGGTGATCCTGGCAGAAGCCGAGGAGATGATCATTTCCACAAGACTCAGGTAGTCAATGTTTTTCTTGGTGCAGAGGATGGGCAGATCTGAGTGTTCAGGATGAATGCCGGCCAGGGGGTTGACCTCCATGAACAGCGGTTTCCCGTTTTCATCACAGCGCAGATCCGCACGACCACCATCCCGGCAGCCAAGGACCCGCCAAGCGTCAAGGGCCGTAGTCTCAGCTTCCAGGACAACAGGGTCCTGCCTTGCGTCAACCAGCCGGTATTCCACCCGTTCTTCACATTCCTCCTTATTGACATAAGAATAAACGCCTTCTTCGGCATTCTGCAGCAGGATAACCTCCATGGTACCAAGGGCCTTAGCTGCATTGCCAGTGCCAACTATGCCGACGGTGAATTCACGACCGGGCAGATAGGGTTCAATGATCACCGCCTGATTAAACTTCTGTCTCAGTTGATCAACCGCACCTGGCAACTGTGCTGCATTCCTGACTATGGAGGTGGGGGCAATCCCTTTCCCTGTTCCCTCGGCCACCGGTTTGATAAACCACGGACCTCCAAAGGATATTGCTGATGCATCAGAACCATTTTCCGCAACCAGGAAATCGCTCACGGCGACCTTTGCATCCCGCAGTACCCGTTTTGTCATGCCCTTGTGAAGAGTCAGGCTCATGACCAGCGGATCGGAAAAGGTGTACGGAATGTTGTAAACATCCAGAATTGCAGGGACTTGAGCCTCACGACCTATACCGTACATGCCCTCAGCAATATTGAAAACCAGATCCCAATGCTTTCCTTCCGTCAGAGCCTGCATAAGCTGCCTGGCATGACCGATGCGTTCACATTGGTGGCCCAGCGTGGTCAAAGCTGATTCAATGGCCGTTATGGTATCGTCGCGATCAAATTCTGCAGTTTCAAGCTCAGAAAAGCCCATTTCGAGATATGCAGAGCGTAAATCAAAAGTCAATCCTATCTTCATCTGTATTGCACCTGTTTTAAATTGTCATATGAATCGAGGTGTTCCCTATCTCAGGACAGGGGGGCGCATTCACGGCTTTTCCATTCAGACTACATCGGGATAGCGGAAGCATCTATCTTCGTAGTTACGCAACAGAATCTCAGTACCCTCTCTTCCCGCAACAGATTCAGGAAGAAGGGGAATTTTCCCTCCTCCGCCAGGAGCATCGATAACATAGGTTGGAACTGCATAACCGCTTGTAAACCCTCTCAATCCCTGGATGATCTCCAGTCCCTTTTCCACCGGTGTCCGAAAATGGGCCGAGCCGGTGATGGGGTCGCACTGATAGAGATAGTATGGACGGACACGCATCTTCATTACACCATGCATAAGTCCCTTCATTGTTTCTACCTTATCATTGATACCGCGTAGCAGTACGGTCTGAGAACCCAGTGGAATACCTGCGTCCGCAAGCCGTGTGCAGGCTTTGATGGTTTCCGGGGTGCATTCATCCGGGTGAATGAAATGAAGGCTCATCCAGAGAGGATGGTAGTGGCGGAGCATTTTCACCAGCTTTGGCGTTATACGCTGCGGCAGCACAGCAGGAACCTTGGTGCCGATGCGAATGATCTCCACGTGAGGAATTTTGCGCAGATTACTCAGCAGCCATTCCAGACGATCATCTGACAGCAGCAATGGGTCACCACCTGAAATTAGCACGTCACGGATAGATTCTGTATTCCGGATATAGTCAAGCATCTGTTCAAATCTGGATGTGGTGGGATTTATGGCACCATGGCCGACAACTCGTGAACGGGTGCAATAGCGGCAATAGGTTGAACAGAAATCGTGCACCAGGAAAAGTACCCGGTCGGGATAGCGGTGCACCAGTCCCGGAACAGGACTCTGGTTATCTTCCCCCAGTGGATCGTCGGCCTCACCAGGTCCTCGTGTCAACTCACCGGTCGTGGGTACCACCGAACGGCGGAGAGGCTGCATTGGATCAGCAGGATCCAGCAGGCTCAGATAATATGGGGTAATGGAAAGCGGCAAACTTGTGCCGGATCCATTGATGGCCAGTTGTTCATCCTCTGAAAGCTGCAAGAACCTGCTGAGTTGTTCTCCGTTGCGGATACGGTTGGCAACCTGCCAGTGCCAGCTATTCCATTGCTTTGCAGTTACGTCGGGGAAAAATGTATTACGAAATTTCTTTCTTCGGGTTGGGCTTACTGCTTTTACTGATGAATCTTCGAAGGCAGAAAAAGAGGGGATAAGTGTACTGAGGGTGTTGAGCAGACAGTAGTCCGCATCGAGAATTTCTACTCTGCCGTCAGGGGGTTCTTCGTCTTCATCGGTGAGAGAGATTGAAAGGTCTGGAGTGTGATTCCTGAAACTGACAATGTTTTTTTGTAACTGCATGATTTCTCCTAGTATTTTTACGTATCTTCGATTAGTTGGCTTTAGCCGCAAACTCGAATCATTCAATACGCTATGTACGTCCCGCCGACATTAAAGTCAATGGAAATAAGATGAAAAAAATGATTGTTTTTTCCAGCGAAAAGGAGCTAATTTTTTTGGAGCCACAGCTTATCCGTTTCCACCCTTAGTCACAAGAACAATGCCAATGAGAATAGTCAGTTATACCAGCCAGATAAGCATGTAGACGGTAGAAGATTCTCTGGAGCTTTTTACTTAGCCATCCTAGGTTTGAGGTTTTTACCCAAACTACGGGCATAAATACGAGTTTGTCTTTGCTGAAATATTCACCGAAACGATATTTACAGCAAGCAGCAGGGCGGGACCGGAATTAAAAGGGGTCAGAGTAAAACTAAATCCAAAACGGCACATTAAGGTTTACGCTGTACTAGGATGGAGAAACAAAAAACAAGGATACCCGTTAGAAGCCTATCTCTTTACAAGGCCATGGCCGGCGAATGAATTAATGACTTTGCAAGAGACTCTGGTCTTGAAGCCAATCCCGAAGTTTTCCCCACAGTTCACGTATGGAGTACGCTGCCAGGCTGATATCGCTTCTGGTCACAGGGACACCATGAATTTGACAGTCGATCACACTGCGGTCAAAGGGGATTTTGCCTAAGACGGCAACCCCTCGTTCCTGGCAGGTTGTTTCAATTTCTGTACTCATTTCAGGGTGGAGATCCCATTTGTTGATGCAGACCTTTGCCGGGATTTTGAAGTGGTCTGTGAGATCCAGAATCCGTTCCAGGTCATGTTTCCCGGACTGGGTGGGTTCGGTGATGACGAGGGCCAGATCGACATTGGCGAGAGATGCAATAACCGGGCATCCCACACCTGGGGCACCATCGATGAGAATGAGGTTGATGCCTGTTGATTCGGCAAGCTCCCTGGCCTGGTTTTTAATATGGGAGACTAGCTTCCCGGAGTTCTCTTCCCCGGCAAAGAGTTGTGCATGTACCAGGGGGCCATAGTCCGTCTCTGCGATATACCAGGAGCCGCAGTGGTTCTCCTCCAGGACAATGGCCTGTTCCGGACAAAAATGGGCACAGACGCCACAGCCTTCGCAACCGAGTTGTGAGATTGTGGCAGCCTCCTCCATAGTGATTGCCCCAAACTGGCAAATCTCGACACAGGTTTCACACCCACTGCATTGATCACTTTTCACCCGGGCCTTGACTCCGGACCGGAACTCATGCTCCTCTATTGGTCGGGGCGAGAGAAGAAGGTGGAGATCTGAGGCGTCCACATCACAATCCACCAGGATTTTATTATCCGCCAGGTGGGCAAATGCGCCGATTATACTGGTTTTGCCGGTGCCGCCTTTGCCGCTTAAAATGATTACTTCTTTCATACCTCTCTCCATCAGCATACAGCTTGCAAGCTGAGCTTTGCCGGCATATCACGAAAATCTTTACGCAGTTCCGGCACAGTCTCCACAAGGTTTGTGCCTCGTGCATATCCTTCTGCAATCCTGCGCTGAAATGGAATCTCGAGCAGCACCGGGATTTTTTCATCCTCGCAAAAGTGCTGCACACGGTGGTCACCAAGATCGAAGCGATTGATGATCACTCCGCAGGGGATTTTAAAATTTTTTACTACAGTTACAGCAAGTTTCAGGTCATGGAGTCCGAAAGGAGTTGGCTCTGTCACCAGGATGACGTAATCAGCACCACTGATACTTTCCACAAAGGGACACGATGTCCCTGGCGGAGAATCTATGATAATAAGTTTTTCCGGATCCGCCTTTTTCTTCACAGATTTTAAGAGTGGAACACCCATTGCTTCACCGATTCGAACCCGGCCGTGGACAAAATGGATCGCGCCGGCCATCCCTGACTCCAGGACTCCGATTTCTCTTTTATCTTCAATGAGGGCGTTATCCTCGCAGACCCTGAAGCATCCCAGGCAGGAGTGGCACATCTCAGGGAAGGTCATTACACTTTTTCCAAACTGGACAATTGCATTATAGCGGCAGATATCCCTGCACTTCCCACATGCAGTACAGCGTAATTCGTCAACCTTGGGGATCAGCACCGTACAGATTTCGCTGAAGCTGATTTCTGGTTTTAAGAAGATATGTCCGTTTGGTTCCTCGACATCGCAGTCAAGGTATTGAACCTCTCTGTCTGCACTGAGGGCAAGGCTTGTGGCAATGGTTGTTTTGCCGGTTCCACCTTTACCGCTGGCAACTGCTATCTGCATTCCGGGTTTCTCCGTGTCCTTTTTTTTATCTGCGAAAGCCGCCGCGCCCCTGCCCCAGTCCTTTGCCTTGACCTTTGCCCTGCCCGCAGCCGCATCCCTGGCCCCCGCCTCTTCCTTGCCCCTGGCCAGGAGTCGGTGCTGATGGTTGGGTTGCCTCGAGTGGCGGAGGTGTCATAGTCATTGTTTCACTATACCTGACGATGGCCTCCATTACACTGCCACTGACATCATTCACTGCCTTGACTCCAGCCCTGTCGAGTACGGGCATGGCTTTTGGTCCAACCTTTCCTGTGAGGACCGCCTTCACTCCTTTGTCTGCCACCAGGGCGGCAGCACCGATTCCTGCGCCATGTGCGGCTTCTTTTCCTGTGGTGTTGTCAATGGCTTCGACGAGTTGTTTGCTGTCAGTATCCACAATGAGAAACCATGGAGCTCTGCCGAAACGTGGATCGACCATGGAACTCAGGCTGTTGCCTGTTGCTGAGATTGCTACGAGCATTGATCTTACCTCCATTTTGTGAAAAGAAGAAAATACGCCACATATTGTGCCAATACACAAAACAATAGTGGTTTTATGCACAAAAGCAAGAAAAAAGAATCAAATGAAAGAAAAATTGCACGCCTCCAATATGGAGAGTTTTCACCCTCAACGTCGGGTATAAATACGACGCCATCAAGGTTGAGATCCAGGGATCAGCGAATAATGGTCCTGGGTGAATGATAACCTGAGGGGGCGGTGGTGTTCGGCATCAGGATACCCCCTTTGCCGATGATGGTGCCGGGATTGGTGACAGAGTTGCAGCCGGTTTGGGCTCCGTCCCCAAGAATGGCACCGAATTTTCTTCGTCCGGTGTCAATGAGTTTGCCTTCTGTGCGGATGGAGACGTTGCCGCCCAGGAATTTCAGGTTGGCAAATTTTGTTCCGGCACCGAGGTTGGCGTCCTGGCCAATAATGGAGTCACCTAGGTAGGCAAAATGACCTGCCTTGGCATCGTTGAGGAAGATGGAGTGTTTTACTTCAGTGGAGTGACCGACAACACATCGTTTTCCAGTGAGACAATAGCCACGGACGTAGGCTCCCTGTCGTACTTCTGTGCAGTCGCCGATGATCGCCGGGGATTTGATCAGTGTTCCTCCTTCCACCAGCACGCCGTCACCAATATCAATCTTTTTGCCCACAAGGATTGCGCCAGCCATAATCACAGATGCGCCTGTGAGTTTCACATCATTTTTCATGATTGTGAGCTTGCCTTTAGTGGTATCCCCGTATTCGATGTCGTAATCATGGCTGTCAAGGAGTTGTCCATGGTATAAGATGACGGATTGCGGCAATGGTACAGCATCCGGAAGCAGATCAGATTCGAGATCCGGGTAACTGTGTTCATCCATATATGTTTGTAAATTGTTCAATGGTTCCCATACAGGTTTGTCCAGATCAAAGAGAGAGGCGTGGGGAAAAAGGGACAGGTCAAAAAAAGAGTGTATGGTTAGCATTATTTTCTCCCGATGTCAAAACTGGCTAAGGTATGAACAGTGTTGCTAAATAGTTCAGCAGTATGGAGGAAAACAGGAAAATATACAAGAAAAAACAGGGGAAGTTCGTTTGGAGACGATTGGCGGCTTGACTTCAATATAGGCAGTGTTTAAGTTTTGGCACTCTTTCAATATGAAAATACTGAAAAAATATACAATATAAATTTGCTCTTTTTGAGTTCAGGAGGTTTTTGTGGAATTTAACGATTCTTTAGCTGTGGGCATGGACGATTTCACTGAACATGAAAATATGGTTATTCCCGATGAGTTGCCGATGATGGCAGTCCGGGATGTGGTTGTTTTCAATTACATGATTATCCCACTTTTTGTCGGGCGGCCCAATTCAATAGAGGCTGTAAACGCGGCCATTGGTGGTGACAAGCTGCTCATGCTGCTCACCCAGAAAGATGCCACGCGTGATAATCCGGAGCCTGACGATCTATACAAAGTGGGTATGGTGTGCATGGTCATGCGAACCCTGAAACTCCCTGATGGGAGACTGAAGGTGCTGGTTCAGGCAGTTTCCAAGGCCAGGGTGAAAAAATGTACCCAGACCGAACCCTACTATCAGGTCAAGATTAAACCCCTACCTGAAGAGGAAGCGGGGGAGACTGATATCGAAACTGAGGCTCTGATGCGGACCGTGCGCGAGCAGACTGAAAAGATTATGTCTCTGCGTGGTATTCTCTCTGCTGATCTGATGATGATCATCAACAATATTGAGGATCCGGGCCGTCTTGCGGACCTTGTCGGTTCCAATCTGCGACTCAAGATTACTGAATCACAATCTATCCTCGAAGAGCTTAATCCGGTTAAACGGCTACGGCTCGTTAATGATTTGCTTACCAAAGAACTTGAGGTCTCAACCGTTCAGGCGAAGATTCAGTCTGATGCCAAGGAAGAGATGTCCAAGTCTCAGCGTGAGTACTACCTCCGTGAACAGTTACATGCCCTGCAAAAAGAACTTGGTGACGGAGATGAGCGTGGTCAGGAAATTGATGATCTGATGCGCAAGCTGAAAAAAACCAGAATGCCTAAACCCATTCGCAAAGAGGCCAAAAAACAGGTCAGTCGCATGGAGATGATGCATCCGGATTCTTCGGAAGCTACAATTATCCGCACCTATATCGACTGGATCCTTGATGTGCCCTGGAAGAAAGGGACAAAGGATCGGCTTGACCTGAAAGCTGCCAAAGAGGTCCTGGATGATGATCATTTTGGACTGGATAAGATCAAGGAGCGTATCCTGGAATATCTGGCAGTACGCAAGCTCAATCCCGATACCAAAGGGCCAATTCTCTGTTTTGTAGGGCCTCCGGGTGTTGGAAAGACGTCACTTGGCCAATCCATTGCCCGTGCCATGGGACGAAAATTTTATCGTCTCTCCTTGGGGGGAATGCGTGATGAAGCGGAGATTCGGGGTCATCGTCGTACCTACATCGGTGCCATGCCCGGTCGGATCCTCCAGGGATTAAAGACTGTTCAATCCAATAATCCGATTTTTATGATGGATGAGATCGATAAGATCGGCTCGGATTATCGTGGAGATCCTTCATCAGCACTGTTGGAAGTCCTTGATCCGGAACAGAACTTTGAATTTTCAGATCATTACATGAACATGCCTTTCGATCTATCCAAGGTGATGTTTATCACTACGGCCAACAGGAGTGACACCATTCCGGGGCCGCTCCTGGACAGGATGGAACTGATCAATCTCTCCGGCTATACTCTGGAAGAGAAGGTGGTTATAGCCAAAAAATACCTGCTTCCCAGGCAAATCAAGCAAAATGGAATCAAGGCCAGGCACATGAAACTGGCCGATGATACCCTGCAGTATATTATCAGTCACTACACCCACGAGGCGGGGCTGCGGAATCTGGAGCGGGAAATCGGAAAAATCTGTCGCAAGGTGGCAAGAAAAATTGCTGAAGGTGGAAAGGGACCATATTCCATATCCAGCAATACCCTTGATCGGTACCTGGGGCCGCCCAAAACTATTCCGGAGTCAGTGCTTGAGGCCCTGCATCAGCCGGGGCTGGTTACCGGACTTGCCTGGACGGAGGTGGGTGGCGAGATCCTGCAGATTGAGGTGAATTTCATGCCCGGAAAGGGGAAAATGACGCTCACCGGTCAGCTTGGTGATGTTATGAAAGAATCGGTACAGGCGGCACTGACCTATTGCCGCAGCCGTTGTGACGATTTGGGCGTGAATGAAGACTATTTTGAGAAGCATGACGTTCACGTCCATGTACCTGCCGGGGCAATCCCCAAAGACGGTCCGTCAGCAGGCATCACCATGGCCACTGCCATCTATTCCGCCATCAGTGGCAAGAAAGTTATCAGTAAACTGGCCATGACAGGCGAAGTAACGCTGCGCGGCAGGGTTTTGCCAATTGGTGGGCTCAAGGAAAAGGCGCTGGCTGCTGTTCGTGCAAATATTAATAAGGTGATTATTCCAGCGCAGAACAAAAAAGATCTGGTGGAAATTCCACCAGAAATTCGTAAAACCATGACTTTCTATCCGGTTAAAGATATGGATGAAGTGGTTGCCATTGCCTTTAATGGTGAAAAAAAAGAAGCAGCAATAAAGTAAAGGTGAATGTTGAACATCGAATGCTAAGACAATGGTGAACGAAGAATATTCATCAACCTGCTTTGTGTCCGGGAAAAGGGTCGCCCTAGTGGTGATCCTTTTTCTTTTTGTGGTTGCCTTGTCTTTCATCGGCTGGTTTCTGCAATTCTCAGGACAGGAGGCAGAAGGTGAAAAAAGTGAGACAAGGATTGTTGTTGTCCCCAAAGGATCGGCTGTTAAGGACATTAATCGTATTCTGGCAGAGGCTGGTCTCGTCGATGCTGATATTCGCTTTCTCTTCCTTGCCCGCTACCTCGGCCTAGCTGGAAAACTGCAGGCAGGGGAGTTTGCTCTGCATCGCGGTCAAACTCCTGGAGAATTACTGCGAGAACTTGCCACAGCAAAGCCCATTCAGCACGCAGTCACTATTCCCGAAGGGCTGACCATTGTAGATATCGCAGGGATTTTTGCTGCCGGCGGCTGGTGTGAGCGGCAGGAATTTATTCAACTTGCAGAAGATCCTGGTTTTTTGAAAAGCCTGGGGCTTGAGGAACGAAAAAACCTGGAGGGCTATCTCTATCCGGATACCTATTATCTGACACGTGAAAAAGGACAGACAGCCGCAGATCTCCTCCGTATGCAGGTGCGTCATTTTTTTTCTGTCTGGGACGATTTACAGACAGCGACCCCTTCCGAATTAACACCCTATGAAGTCCTTATCCTGGCTTCCATGGTGGAAAAAGAGGCCGCAAAGGCAACTGAACGGCCAATTATTGCAGGGGTATTCTATAATCGTCTGCAGAAAGGAATGCGCCTGCAGTCTGACCCTACCGTAATATATGGCATTGAAAATTTTACCGGCAGACTGAGCTGGAAAGATCTGCAAACCCCTTCCCCCTATAATACCTATACACTGAAGCGTTTGCCGGCTGGCCCCATCTGTAACCCGGGGAAAGATGCCTTGCAGGCAGTTTTGCATCCCCTGGAAAGCAAGTTTCTCTATTTTGTCTCAAAAAATGACGGCAGTCATAAGTTCTCAAAGAGTCTTCGGGAACATATCAATGCAGTGAATAAGTATCAGCGCTCCAAGACAAAGAAATAAATTTTCTGCTGTACCTGAAACACCATTGTGATCCCAGTATGTCAGGTGGTGTTGTTTCCTCACCGGCGTGGGTGCTCTTAAGGGGTAACTACTTGCTATCAGTCATCATCTCAGCAATTCTAGTGCGTATTTGTAGAGTTTCCTCTGCAATGTGTTCCATGGATACCCAGTTTTTTTACAGTGTAGCTGATGTTGTCATTGTCGTCTGACAGGATTCGCTGGGTATGTTCCAATTCTCCCCTGGCCAGTGACATAGGAAGGATTTCCTCGGAGGCCTTTTCACTTAGCCATCCTAGGTTTGAGGGTTTCACCCAAACTACGGGCATCAATACGAGTTTATCATACATTAGAGTCTGAACATTATTTTCAATAAAATAAAACAATTATAAACCAGTATGTTAGGTATTATTGATGGTCGCTGGGAAGTGGTTTGCGTCTGTTTTTTCGGGGATGCGACAATATGCCACATTGTGGTGTTATGCTTTTTCGGTTAGTTCTTAATTGTCAACAGGGTTTTGTTGGAACCGGCTGAGCCAAATGAGTTGGTGTCGGCCATTAATCATACAACACAGCATGTGGAGGAAAGACATTTTGGAAAAGCTAAAAAAAGATTGTTGTAGCCTATCACGCCGTCAAATGATGATTGGTACGGCAGGGGCTCTTGCCGCTGGTAGTGCTCTTACCCAGTTGGGGGGGGTGTTGGGTATTGCCCAGGCCAAAGACGGGAAGAATGAAAAGTGGCCATGGCCCTATGAGAAACTCGATCCAGCCAAGACCGCTGAAATCTGTTACGAGGAGTGGTACAGAGTATTCTGCGGTTGTGCAGTAATTAACTCCGTCTTCTCTCAATTAAAGGAAAAAGTTGGAGAACCCTATGCCTCTTTTCCATCCGACGCCTTTGTCTTCCTGGAAGGCGGTATGGTTGGCTGGGGAACAGTCTGTGGCTCGCCAGCTGGTGCCAATATCACCGCTAATCTGATCATTGGTCCCCGTATCGCAGGTTCTCCGGTGGGACACCAAATTGCCAATGATCTCATGGAGTGGTATGGCGATGCAGATATGCCTGTTTTTAAACCAGCCAAACCACGAATTGCCATCGATAAGATCATCACCACCAGTAGTGATTCTCCACTCTGCCATGTGTCAGTCGGTAAGTGGATGGAGGCCTCTGGCCACCCCCTGAAGAGTGCTGAAAGAAAGGATCGTTGTGCCAGAGTTGCAGCGAGCACCGCCTATCGTCTGGTGGAACTGCTCAATGACTGGAAGGACGGCAAGTATGAGACGACTGCAAGTTTCTCAGCGGTCAAAGAGCATGGTATTACCGGTCAGCAGAATTGTGGCGAATGTCACGACGATGTACCCAGCCCCCCCCAGCCGTCTCAAAAGTCTTGAGACGCTTCCTCATAACCAGATTCTTTTAGGGGGTCCTTTCAGTCCTGTTAAATCATTGTCTGTCATCTTCGGCAGATTACGATGAGGCCGAATAGAAAGGATAAGAGTCATGCTCCTGAAGGGCTGATCTCAGATGCGAAGGTGTCTGGGATTGGCCCTTTTTTTTTATCTGATTACCACTGAAACTCAGCCAGCTTTCAGAGATAGGTGTCATCTCTTGATAAAGATGATATTTCAGGCTGGATTCCCAGAAACACCCTCTGGACAAGCCCGATAAAAGAATTCGGGAATGACAGTCGTGGGCAG
>JAIPEF010000071.1 GCA_021737265.1 Desulfocapsa sp.
CACCCCATCTGCTTCGTCATCGGCCTGCTCATGTACGAACTAGTACACTTCGCAGACCTCTTTCTCGCATATGGGGCACTGATGAACAGTTACAGTGCATTGGTTTTTACACATTTCCGGTATTGACCTGAATAGTTACTGAAAAAGAAAAGCTTGGAGGACGTATCGAGGCTGTGGAAACAGAAGACACCATGACGGATCGTCAGATTGCGGCGAAAGTCCGGGACTATTTTCAAAAGTAGAGGAGAATGGAAATGAAGAACTTTATTTTGTTGGCAGTATTCGGAATGTTCGGATTGGCTTTGTTCTCGGGCTGCGCCACTATGCCGCAAACATGGCCTGATAATGAAAGGAATGCAGAGAATCAGATGGTTGTGATCCAGGAGAAGATTGGGGAAGGGTTGCAAACCGACACGCTTTCTCTCGATGAGTCCCAGGTGTTTCTGACGACACTGAAGGGTATCCGAACAGACTATGCGAACCTGAGAGACAGAAGGGTTTACCGGGACGAATGGGACAGGATTTTTGTACGTCTCGATGGGCTTGAAGATGATATCGACAGATCTCTCACTCAACCTGCACGTACGGAAGGACCCAGAAATGGTGACAGGATCATCGCCCTCCAGGGAAGAATTGACGATGGAAGAATCAGCAGGCGTCTTCCTGCACGTGAGGAACGGGAATTTCAATCCAGACTGGACTCCATCCGGCGAGAGTATCTTCGGATGACGGAAGATGGAAGATACCCGTCGCGTGAGGAGAGTGTGGATATTTCCCAACGGCTTGATTTGCTGGAAAGAGATCTGGATCGGTTCCGGTAACATTGTTCGGGAAAACGACAATCTTGAGAATTGATGTTTCCACAACCAGGGGAAATTGTTCCCGGGCTGGTCTGAGAGATGATACAAAGGCTGAGGCGCTGAGTCTGGTGAAAACAAGACAACATAACGGAGTCCAAGGAGAAACAGTATGCCGCTCATTAATTTAATAATTGTTCTGGTTGTTGTTGGGGTAATCCTCTGGGTTATTAACAACTACATACCGATGCAGCCCACCATAAAAAAAATTCTCAATGTCGTGGTGATAATTATCTTGATTTTCTGGCTGTTGAGTGTTTTTGGGGTGATCGGAGACGTTACAAAAATTCGTATTGGGTAGTGATTCGTAAAGGATCAATAAACAAAAGGAGGTTTCTATGTTGTGGACAATTGCCGTAATACTGATAATTCTGTGGCTTGCAGGACTGGTCAGCAGTTACACCATGGGCGGATTCATTCATATCCTGCTGGTGGTTGCCATTGTTGTAGTGTTGCTCAACGTCATTGGGGGGCGTCGCGCGTAGCTCCAGTCTGGAAGGAAATTTATTCAAACTTAACAGATAACAGAGAGGCTCGTAATGAAAACACAGACGATTGCAGCCATCATTCTCATCGCGATTGGAATCATGGCCTTTGCCTATCAAGGCATCTCCTATACCACCAAGGAGAAGGTCATCGATATCGGGCCCATCGAGATGACGGCCGATAGTACGAAAACTTTTCCGCTGCCGCCGATTGTGGGAGCAGTGGCACTTGTGGGCGGCATCATCCTGCTGGTTGTGGGAAAAAAGAATACCTGACAGAATGTAAATTAAACACAAGGATGTTACCAGAACTGACAAGCGAAAAGCGTACGAAGAAAAGCTCGATGCGCAGTTGAAGGAATGGGGGTGAAGGAATGGGTGATCGATTGAGATTTCTTATAAATCGCATGAGTGAGCGGCTTTGGGTCAGGCCACTCGCTATGGGGGTGTTGTCAGTTGTCGCCGTATTCCTGGTGAAGATGGTGGACATTCCCGAAATAGGTAAGCTTGTTCCGGCGATTACTCAGGACTCAATAGAAAGCCTGCTTGCCATTATTTCCGCAAGCATGTTAATGATCGCCACCTTTGCCGTCGCATCGATGATCTCCGCCTATGCGTCGGCCAGCAATACAGCAACGCCGCGCTCTTTTTCTCTGGTCATCTCCGACGACGTTTCCCAGAACGCGCTTTCGACCTTTATCGGCGCCTTCATCTTCAGCATTATCGCGCTTATAGCTTTAAAGAACAGCTATTACGATAAAGCAGGGCGTTTTGCATTATTTGTTCTGACGGTGATTATTCTTAGCATAATTATTGTTACCTTCGTGAGTTGGGTGGATCGCATCGCACGTCTTGGGCGCCTCGGGGAAACCATCGATAAGGTTGAGGCAGTGACTGCTGCAGCTTTACAGCGAAGACGGGCTGCACCCACTCTGCACGGCGTCCCTGCTGAGCGAAATCAAAATAGGGGTGAGGCTATTTACGGCGGGGTGATAGGATATGTACAGCGCATAGACGTCACAGCGTTGCAGAGGATTGCGGAAAAATCGCGGGTACGAATCACTGTGGCGGCCTTGCCCGGTATCTTTTTGGCGCCGGGTCGGGCCCTTGCATATGTGACTGCCGACTCGGGCGATTTGTCTGATATCGACACCAGTCGGATAGCGGGGGCGTTTCTGGTCGGTAACAAAAGACAATTCGACCAGGATCCTCGATTTGGTCTTGTCGTTCTTTCTGAAATCGCAAGTCGATCGTTGTCGCCAGCCGTCAATGATCCCGGTACGGTTATCAACATTATCGATACGTTCGTGCGGCTTTTTGCGCTTTGGAATGAACCTCTCGATGAAAGCGACCCACAAACTCCTGAATGTGATCGCGTGGCAGTCCCCCAGCTAGCCTTGGATGACATGTTCGATGATGCCTTCACCGCGATCGCTCGCGACGGAGCTGGTGCTATTGAAATAGCGGTGCGGCTGCAAAAGGCGTTTGCGTCGCTGGCATCGATCGAACATGCAGTGATGCAGGATGCCGCGATACGACATGCCCACCTGGCGCTTGCGAGAGCGGAAAATGTGATGGAACTTCCGGTAGATCTGGAGATTGTGCGAAAGTTGGCAAAATTAGTCGGTTCAGACACCACTGGATGATGGTGGGAAGACGAAACAAAGGAGATGCATTTCGTGCGCCAACCGCAATCCCATGGTTATAAGCTGAAACTGATTCTGAGTGCTATGTTACTCGGTTTTGTCTACAGTTTAATGACTTCAACAACGGGTATGGCTGTGGAGCCAGACGGCAAAATAGCTGAAGCACGGATACTCACCGCGCCCTCCAGTGGAGAGCTTTCTCCACCGTCCGCGAAGGTGGATGTAAACCCGATTGCACGTGATGAAGAGATCCGCAAGCGACTTCAGAGTGTTCTGGATGCTACTGACTGGTTCACAGATCCGCAAGTCCAGGTCGGGGAAGGAGTCGTTTTTCTCAATGGTCAGGTGGAATCCGATGAACTCAGGAAATGGGCTGGTGATCTGGCCCGCAACACCCAGGATGTCGTCGCTGTGGCCAACCGGCTGGAGGTGCCGGAGCCGTCGATCTGGGATTTCCGCCAGGCATGGAGCGGCCTGTTGGCATTATGGCGCGACTTCATCCGCGTGCTTCCATTTTTCGTTTTCGGACTGCTCATCCTGGCGTTAACGGTAGGTGCCGCCATTCTGACAACCCGAGGGACTCGGGTGCTGCTTCGCCGGCGGATAAGGACGAAACTCTTGCGAAATGTGCTCGCTTACGGGATGGGTGGGCTCACTATCCTCTGTGGCGCCTATCTCATTCTGAGGGTTTCCGGCCTGATGCAACTGGCATTGACGGTAGTCGGTGGCACCGGCCTGATCGGTCTGGTCGTTGGTATCGCATTCCGGGACATCACCGAGAACTTCCTGGCCAGCATCTTTCTCAGCATACAGAGGCCCTTCGAGACCGGCGATTTGATCGAGGTGTCCAACGTGACCGGGTATGTGCAGCAGTTGAACATGCGCACGACGATCTTGGCCACCCTTGATGGGAACCTCGCGCAGATCCCTAACGCCAGCGTCTACAAGAGCAACCTCAGCAATTTCACGACCAATGCCAATCGACGCGAAGACTTTGTCGTCGGCATTGGCTACGACGATGCGATCAACGAGGCACAGGAGATTGCGCTGCACGTCCTGGCGGAACACCCAGCCGTTCTGATCATCCCTGAGCCCTTGGTGTTGGTGGACAGTTTGGGGAAGTCGACAGTTGACCTACGTGTCTACTTTTGGCTCAACGGCCGCGAACACAGTTGGCTGAAAGTGCGGTCTGCGGTGATACGGCTGGTGAAACGCGCTTTTCAGAAAAATGGCATCTCGATGCCCGACGAGGCCCGAGAGATTGTCTTCCCGCAAGGCGTCCCAGTCACTGTACTCGACGGGAAACCGGCAGATGCGCACGGCGCCGTACGGGTAAGTCCGCATCCCGCTGAATCGCGGCACGAAGAACTTGATGAGGTGTCGACAAAAGCGGAAGCCGGCTTATACAGCGAAGCCATCGTTATCGAGGAACAGGCACGGCAGTCGAAACCATTGAAGGACGGGGATAATCTCCTGCCTGATGCTTCAGACCCTTCCGTCCCCCAGAAAATAATGAAAGAACCAGAGCCGTAACAATAGGTTCGGACTCGACCTGCTCTGGACAAGAAGCGCTGGACGAAGCGGTCGATGCCACACGAAGGTACGGCGTTAATTTCTTTTCCCTCAATATGTTGAAGATCCGCCACATGTTGAGGTCGACCATGTCATGTCAGTCTCTCCTGCTGTTTTCTTCGGTTCCTCTCATCCCTCGTAGATAATACCTTTTCCGTTTCTACCGCAGGTTTTCGCTTCTTGGCATGCTTCTTGCTTAATTCAATATGCTTACGAAGGAGTATCATTATCAAATTGTTCAATCTGTTTGCTTAATAAAAGAAGAATGTCTGACAGAATGTAAATCAAATATAAGGAGGTTGCATGACGGACAAGCGAAAAAGCGTACGAAGAAAAGCTCGATTCGCAGTTGAAGGAATGGAACGCAGAGATTGATCTTCTCAAGGCCAAGGCGGATCTATAGGTTGAGTACGCAACCAAGATTGACGCCCTGCAGCACAAGCGCGATATTGACAAGGCAAAACTGATAAACTCGTAAAAACCTCAAACCTAGGATGGCTAAATAAAAAATGCAGCAACGAAGCGGATGGAGAGTTTTCACCCGAAAAAAAAGGGTACTCTTTTCAGTCCTCCCTTGAGGGGGATAAGTACGACGCCATCATTTATACATAACCGGGGTGATAAGAGATGAGCACTCAGATTGTCAACTTGAAGAGGTCGCCATTCATGTTTGAACAGAGCAAGTCCGAAAGATCAAGCGGGGATATTGAACGAAACAGGTAAAATTCGAAAATTTGTTAAGGAACGAAGACAGTGGAAGTCGAAGGGCCCTGGCCGTAAGGTCAGGCAATCGGCTATGAAGAACGCTCCACCGGCCAGGACGAACAAAGAAATGATGTCGCCGGAGAAGCCTAAGGAATTGGAAGCGAGGCCATCGGAACGTATGAAACCAACGACTGCTGAGCATAAAGGTCGCGTTGCAGAGCCAAGCCGTGGCCGGCAGGGTAAGGGGTCAATGATGTCACCCCCGGCAGCAATAATCAAAGAGAGTTTCGCCGCGTGAAATAGAACAGAAACAGGTGGACAAGGGGCTTTAGTTGATGTGGGAACAGGAGATGTAGTTGATTCCGACTCTGCAAAAGGGAAGGAGGCTCAAGTTATGAATCACATTAAAGCAGTAATCTTTTTTGTAGTAATTATTTTTATTGCCGCTACTCCGCTTCAGGCGGAAGAAACTATAGTAAGGGTATATAATGTACCCATGGCAGAAGAGTGTATGTGGAATCCCGATTGTCTAGACGATGGCATACCGGCAGTTGTTCAAATAGAAGAAGGAATAAAAGAAACAGCCTTACGCTTGCAAGTTACAGAAGAAAGTAGGATGGGATACAATGATGGATTATTCTCATTCATGATAATAGCGAGTGGGTTTTCTCCGGAAGAAATGGGCGAATTTCGGAAAAAAGCTAATAGCGTTGGATTGTATATATTAGGTCAGAAACCTTTTAATTCGTATGCAGATAAAACTACGTTGGAGATATTTGAAAACACAGAAGACTTAGAATGTCGGACGGGTTGCGCTGGTATTCAGAGATTTCTTTGTTGCAGCCCATCGAAAGTTATAGCCGTAGCATTGAATTCGCAAAAGCTTTTTGACAAGATTCTAGTCATGCACAATACAGAAGAGTATAGCGGTGCCGGCCAAAGAGATGCTGGAGATTATGAGGCACTTTTTGCTGAGACTTTCGCTACTACTTACAGTGGAAGTTTCGCGGAGGAATTATCCTTACATGAGATGGGTCACAGTGCTGGTAACCTTTGTGATGAGTATCTGTATCCCCCCGGTGGTTACTATTTCGAATGTCCTAACTGTGTCGCAACATGTGAAGAGTTAAGCGGAGATACCTGCCAATTGGGATGTGACGCCAGGGCTGATTTTTATCGCCCAGAAGACAGCGTAATGTTATCGATAAAAGGAGTTTATAACTCACCCTTTAATCCACCGTCAGAAAAAAGTTTGCGAGTAAGATTTGACTGGGTTACTAGGCCACCGGAAGTCATTTTCACGGATCCAAAACCGGGACCAATGGACAAAGTAATCTTGCCATTCCTTTATCTATTATTGTAAGGAGAATAAATGAATATAAGGAGGGTAACGGCACCTACTCAAAAGCGCTGATTATTGGACCCATTCTTGCAGAAAAAACCTGCTACTCTTGCAAATGTGTTGCGACCAATTGAAGAGAAATTTGACTTTTTACGCCTAAAGGTAGCGTTTTCACCCGAAAAAAGGGTACTCTTTGCAGTCCTCCCTTGAGGGGGATAAATACGACGCCATCACTAATACTCAGCCAGGATTTTTTGTCATTCCCGAGAAAGCGGGTTTGTCCGGGGTGGTTTCCGGGAATCCTGCAGTATCACCCAAAATAACTGGATCCCGCCTTCGCGGGGATGACGATCTTTGGTACAATATATTGCTGCAATATCGGCATATTATAATGGTCACAATAATAAAGTGAGTCAATTCCCGACGCTGTTGAATGTTGTGGGGGCATTGGTGCACGATTATTAAAATGATGAAGCTAAAAAGAGGAGAAAAATGTTGTTAAGAATGTTTGCTAGTTGTTTTTGCTTGCATTTCAGTCAGTTCGGTTTGATAATAATAAATAGTATAAGCTATTTTTTTACTCGTACGATCTGCAATAAATATTGTTGCTGTTTCAATCGATAATAACTGCCACCAATCAGCCCATGAAATATATTTTCACACTCCTTGCAATCGTCCTAGCAGTCAGTGCTATTACCGTTTATTTTCTGCAGCCGGCACCTGATATAATGAAAGAAGATATCCTGGTGACAGTTAATGGTCATAATCTTTCCCGAAGTTTACTGGAACAGAAAAAGTCACAGAGTTCCTATCACAGTAAAGATGAGAAGGCCCTGCTGGACACCATCATTATCAATGAACTGTTAATCCAGGAAGCTCAACGACAGGAAATAGATAAAGAACCCAGTTTTCGCCTATCTATTCAGGATTACTACGAACAATCCCTCATAAAAATTTTGATAGACAGACAGTTCAGTGACACAAAGCCTGAGGCTACAGATGAAGAGATTGATCGATATATCTCAAATCATGGTAAAATATTTACCTTTTCTAAACTTTCTGCAAGTCAAGAGGCAGATACCAAGCAGGAGGAGCAACAAAAATCTGTTCTTTTTGATGATCTTTCCGATTCACTGAAACTCATGCTCAATGACATGAAACCAGGAGATGAGAAGATTTATTTCCAAACCGGTAATGAGCTTTTGTCCCTTCGTCTCGATAAAATTGAGCAGGGGCCAGTTCAGGAGCCGTATGAGGAGAATCGTAAGTGGATTAGAAGGGTTATAAATAACTATAAAAGAGAGAAAGCGTTAACCTCCTGGATAAAAGAACTTCGTGACCGGGCAACCATAACCACTCCTAGAAAGATAGAGAAACCATGAGTCAAAAAATAAAAAGAAGAAATTATTTTATTAAAAAAAATTTCCAGGGAAAACTTATCTTGGGGTCTTTTCTTCTGGTCATCGGCAGCATTGTCCTCTTTACCGTAATTCTGGGCATGTTTTCAACGGATAGTATGACCATAACTTATGAAAATAATAACTTACAGATTGGTCAGACTCCCGTCATGTTATTAAAAAATGCACTTGCCGCCAACTGGCTGTTTATTATTTTCGGCGGAAGTCTGCTGGTTATTGCTGCGCTTCTTGTCAGCCACCACATTGCCGGGCCTCAATTTCGCTTTGAAAAGGCATTGAAGAATATGACTGATGGAGACCTTAGTGACACCATATATCTTCGCAATAAAGATGAGGGAACTACTCTTGCCACTCATATCAACTCTTTCAACAGGCAACTTTCAAAAAAAATAAGAGAGATAGAAGAAAATGCACAGGCTATTGATGAGTTGATAACACTGTTGGGCCAGGAGGATGGGCATTCTGTGGAACAGGATTCTCTATTGGAGAGCTATACGTCTATCCGTAAACATAATAATGCAATTCGTAGCGTGGCAACTTCCTTTACTCTTGTGGATGAATAACATTCGCCTAATTTATATCTGCCTGATTTTGTTGTTTGTTGTTTGTGTACAACCGACATTTGCCGTAGAAGCAAAGGGGAGATATGTGACCCTGCAATACAATGACAAACGAGTTCTGCGGGAATTTAACAATAAACTTCTCATTGGTAGAAAGCTCACCTCAATAATAAGGAAGAAAAATCTGGAGAGTGTTGAAGACGAGGTTGTGGCAAAGGTTGATGTGGTTGTAGAAAAAACCCAGGTTGTTCTCGATATGTTTCCGGACAAACTGCAGCTTACTGTGGTGCTTCTTCCTGATGAGGATGACGTTACTGCAACGTATAGGGAAAAATATGGGAAGCATCAGGAAAATATTGCCTATTACTCGCTCTCAGAAAAAACCATTTACATATCTGTTGATGATACCAACCTGCGAGTACTTGCCCATGAAATTGGGCATGCTGTTACAGATCAGTATTTTAAGGTGAGACCACCGTATAAAATCCATGAATTAATGGCTCAGTTTGCTGAGAAACACATAACTGATTAGGTTTTGCCTTTGTCAATATTTTTGCAGTTTTTCAAGTTTTCTTCTTGTGTTTTCGTCAGCTGGATCGAGAAGTAAAGCCTGCTCATATTCTTCCTTTGCTCTGTACAGGATACCTTCTCTTTTGTAATAATTGCCAAGTGCTATGTGGAATTCTGCCTGTTCTGGCATTCTTTCGCTAGCCTCTCTTAAAACAATAAGGGCTTTGTCATATTTGTTATGCCTTTTATAAAATTGGTAAAGCTGTCTGAAATATTGCGGTTTAATGAGCTTTTCCTGGTCGAGGAAATCAAGTGCATGTGTCCTGTAAAATTCAGCATCCTCAATATTTCCCTGTTCCTCCACTAAAGAACCGTAATGGATCCAGGCACTGACAGATTCTGGTAACAGCATCGTTATTTCATGGCGGTTAAAAGAATAGATTGCGAGAGCAGACATGAATTTTTTCGCAAGATGGGGCTTGTTGGTGAATACTTGTTTGAGCATTGTGACTGCTTTTTCTCGTTGGTTGATAGATAGCAGCCATTCTGCCCAGGTAAGGATAAGGGGATCCTTATTCAAAGCTCTGGCGTAGGCAATTGGCATTAATTTCTCTGCTTTATCCTTGTCTACCGTTGTGAGGAGTAATGCAAGCTTCTGAAGGTATATTCCAGAAAGAGGATTTTTCATGGAAGCTCGGACGAAGGATTCCAGAGCATCTTGTGGCTTGGAAAGAAAAATCTGTGCATTGCCAAGGGAAAAAGGATATTTGCCTTCCAGTGGGTCATATCCGGAAGCACGTCTCGCATAAGAGGCCACGGTGAGAAGTTTTTCCTCTTTGAGGTGTCTAGTCAGATAGATATTTGCAATCTTAGAATAAGCAATACTGGCGGCCAGAGCGCCTCCACGAATGAAAACTGTTGACCCTAGAAGCAACAGGCAGGAAACGAGTAAGATCATATTGGAGTGTGATCCGGATTTGTCAAGCAATGTTGGTCTGGTCCGATAATATAACCGTGTGTTCCCTGCTGAAACAAGCAAGCCGCAAAGGAAAAAAAAATAAAAACCATTGGCACCATTGTGCATGTTAAAATCTGTAACACTATGAATAAGTATTGAAAATATTCCGGTCAGAGTGCCTATGGAAAGTAGTATTGCGTATCGATCTCTCCTGTAGTTCATATTTTTCCAGCCATGAACAATAATTGTCAAAACAAACCAGGCCGCCAAGACAAAACCAACGATGCCACCGTCAGTTAATAATTCAATGTAATCATTATGGGCGTGGTCAAGGATAACAGAAACAGAGAGTGTTTTATATAGTGGATAGATATGAATAAAAGTGCCGAAACCTGCCCCTGTTGGGAAAAAGTCTTTGATTATTCGGAATGAATCCAGCCATAGGACCGGTCTGAGATCATGAATGGTACCTGAATCTGTAAAAGTAGTTCCAAATTTGTCAATCACAGCCCCCCAGCCAAACCAGGTAATCATTAGAGCAACACAACTTGCAAGAAAAACATAGTTTAGAAAATTGAAATCAAATATTTTTCTTGGAAGTATGAGTATGAATATCATTAGAGCAAGGCTGAGACTGACTATACCACCCCTTGAAAGACTGATAAAAACTGATGAAATAATAATAATTGCCCCAACCCCTAAAAAGACATGGAAATTGGAGCCGGGCATGGTACACGCTTCCACGATTTTGATCCGCAGAGGCTTGTTGTGGCTGACTGTGGGGCGATAATAAAGGAAAAGCGCGAAAATCAGTGGGCACATCATCTCCATAAAGCCGGCATAATGATTATGGTAGACCCAGGGACCGACAGTACCGGCATTTTCAGGTGTAGCCCTGAACCAATAGATTTTATCAGGTGAAGAAAGTTTCTGTATGATTGCTAGAAAAGCTATACCAATCGCCAGGTAGGAGACTATTCTGACAGTTTTTTTAAGATGTGATCCATTGCTTAGGAGCTGTACGGTGAGAAAGTAAAATAGCGCATAGGATGAAATGCGCATCAACTCGAAGATGGTGGCTTTCTGATTGACCGTTAGAGGAATCCACTGATCCTGAGTGGAAACTTCGTTAATGGGTTTGTATATGTCGTGAATTGCAGGAGCAACTATTTCTACAATTGATGGCGGCAGTGGGATAGTTTGTAAGAACATCCAGAGGACGAGGAGCACAAGCGGTAGGATGCCGGGGGTCTTGAGTATAAAATATTTTTCTTTGTTTCGTAACGAAAAGAGAAGAAAAATCCCACTACAGCATACAAGAAATTGTGCCATTGCCATGGACCACTGTTCAACGGTTCCAAAGGCTAGGGGAACAAAAATAAGGGTCGTAATAAAAAAAATATATGAAGTCCTGTACATGATTACGATTGAAGAAAGGTAAGTTACGAGTAATGAGTCAGTTACAATTGATGGCGTCGTATTTTCACCCTAACTACCGGGCATAAATACGACGCAATCCTAGGTTTGAGGTTTTTACGAGTTTATCACAATTGAAGATATTGTTTTTAAATTAGACAGAAATTAGTTCACAGTTTTCTTCCGTTCCTCTTTGGAGTAATATTTGTAGTAGCCGTGATAATAATCTTTTCCACCAGAAGTTTCACTTACTCCGTTCAGTACAAAGCCAAGCAGATGGGCATTAATAGATTCTAATTTATTCAAGCCATTTGATAAGATATCATAGGTAGTCTTGCCGGAACGAAGAACGATAATTGTTCCATCGACAAGGGTGCTGAGGGTCAGACTATCAGTTACACTTTGAATAGGGGGAGAGTCAAGAAGGACAAAGTCATAGCTCTCAGATAGTTGAATCAGTAATTTTTTCATTCTAGCAGAGTCCAGCAACTCAGCAGGATTTGGAGGATTGGGCCCGGCAGTGATGAGGGCGATATCCTCTCCAGGTACCTGTTGAACTATCTTATCTTTTGTGTTTCCTGTAAGATAACTGCTTAGCCCAATGGAATTTGGAAGGGAAAAAAGAGAATGTTGTCTGGGTTTACGCATATCACAGTCAACAATGAGCACCTTTTTGTCAGATTGTGCTAAAATTCGTGCGATGTTTACTGTTGTTGAGGTTTTTCCTTCGGAAGGTGCCATGCTGGTAATGAGCATTAGGCGAGGCGGATGATCAACAGAGGAAAGTAAAATACTTGAGCGAATGAGCCGGTAACTTTCTGCAAATGGTGAAAGAGGTTCTTCATTAACAAGTGATTCAATTTTCTGGCCTTTTTGTGTTAATTCTTCAATAGCACCAAGTACTTTGATTCCAAATCGTTTCTCAATCTCTTCCGGAGATTTAACTGTATTGTCCAGATATTCAAAAAAGAATGCGAGACAAGCTCCACCCAAGAAGCCAAAGACAATGCCGATTAGCAAATTTATAGCTTTCTTTGGTTTTGAAGGATGCTGAGGAAGTGAGGCTTCTTCGATAACCCAGACATTCACACTCTGAGATTGTTCTGTAACACTTGCTTTTTTTAAACTTGCTGTGAGGGTGTCATAGAGAATAGAGTTGGTGTTTACCTCTCTCTGCATTATGGAGTACTGGACATATTTCTCGTTTAGGTTTAGCAATTCATCTTTAGTACTGTTGAGGAGATCGGTGATATTCTTTTCCTGGGAGATGGCTAGGTCATAGGCATTTTTGGTGGCATCAATAACCCTTTTTATTTCCACTTCTTTTGCTTTCCTTAAACTGGTGAGTTCCTCCTTGGCACTAATCATCACAGGATTTTTATAGCCATAGGTTTTTGAAAGTTGCTTGATGTTCTGTTCAGATGCGTATATCTTTTCACGAATTACTTGCAGAACGACGTTATCAGCGATAACAGGAATAGTCTCAAGATCATTTGAGTGTTCTTTTGCTTCTTTTATCTGAGAATATGTGGATTCAAGCCTTTTTCTTTCAGCTTGTAAGATGGAAAGTTGGGAACTGAACTCTGCAAGCTTCTGGGGGTAGATTGCCAGCTTATCTTCAACCGTAATAATATCATTCTTCCTCATATATGCTTGTAGCGCAATTTCAGAATGTTCCAGCTTCTTGCGTTCCAACTCGGCTTTTTCTGTCATCCATTTCAGAGTATCACTGCTTGAACTATGTTTGATTTCTTGGAGTTCTTCCTTGTAGGAACGAATGAGAAAATTGGTAACTAGTTTAGCAATGCCAGGATGTTGATGGCTGTATATGATATTGAGAACCTTTGTGTCATGCTCAGGTTTTATTGATAAATTATCCTTAATTAAATCAACAATTATCTCAGCATCACTGATTGGTTCAGATTTCTTCAATAATTTAGAGTCATCTGGTGAATCTCCAGACAAGATGGGGTCCTGCGATGAAATTGATTTGAATAAATCAACAATTTTCTGGTTAAGAAATTCGAAGAAAAGGAATTGGTTATTGTTCTTTTTATCTAAGAAATAATTCCTGTATTTAGAATCTAATTGTAGTTGACGAACAGCTCTTTTAATGACGTTAGAGCTTGTAATGATTTTAAGTTGAGTATTAATGAATGATTGGTCATAACGGTTATAGGTGTATGTTCCTTCAATATTATTAGACCCATAATTTTCCTCAATAAGAACCTGAGTTGAGGCAGTATATATCGGAGACATGGAAAAAGTGCCGATGGTGACAAATAAAAGGGTTATGAGTAAAAAAGTAAAAATTGTAGTTCTGCGTTTTTTTAGGACAATTAAATAGTCACGGAGATGAATTTCCTGTGTTTCTGTGACACCGGTAGAAAAATTTGATTCAATTTTTTTCATAGTAAATAAAACGTAAGGAAATTTAATTGATTCTTTTTATCAGATTGATCAACAAAAAGAGTATTAATTAAGTAACCCCTTAATAGTTCATAATGATATGGATACGATACACGGGTACAGGTGGAACAATGGCATCAAATAATAAAGCATGGTTTTGTTTTGACAGGGTTCTACGACAAAAGTGCCTTCTTTGTTGAATTTACCAGAAACCTTCTGGCACGACTATGACATCGTCAGTTAAAAGTGATTGATGCAGATCAGCATTCTTCAGTATGGTTTTTTCCCCATCTACAACACGAACAATATTCACATTGGATTTTGCCGCTTTTCCCGTGAATCCACCTGCAAGTGCTATCAACTTCAACACAGTTGGCTGATCTTTACAGGGATATGCTCCAGGTGCTTGAACTTCACCTGTTACATAACACATGCCGCCCTTTGAGATGAAAACTGTGTCCCCGTCATGGATAGAGATGTTTTTAGCGAGGTCACCACCTTCGAATAGTGATACAAGGTCGATAAGAATAACTTTCTTATCACCGTTACTTTTTCTCTTGATTGTGGCTGTGTCTCCACTGCCTTCTTTCAGGCCGCCGGCTTTGGACAATAATTGGAGAAGCGTTGTTGGCCCGCTTAATTCGAGGAGGCCGGGAATATTTACGTGGCCGAGGACGACGGCGCTTTTACTACGGAACTCTTCTACAAAGACTCTAACCATTGGGTTTACAAGGTACCCGTCGGCCAATAGAGAGGCAATGTTTGAGGAGACTTTAGAGACTGTTAAACCACCAACTTTCACTTCACCAAGAAGGGGGACGACTATGAAACCATTTTCGGTGATACGGTCAACGGTGCTCAGATTTCCATGTTCAAAAACAGTAATACGGAGCACATCTCCAGGGCCAACAACATAGTCATTTGCAGATGATTGGTAAGAGGTGATGACTAACGTGGTGAGAACAACAAGAAGTGCTGATAGAAATTTGTTCAATTGCCTGCCTTGAAAAAAAGGTGCTGAGAAATATCTGAACACTGGAAAAAGAAAGACAGATAGATTTTCAGCACCGTTTACTCTTATAGTGCAAAATTAAGCCGCAAATAGAATGTGTTGGTTTTGTAATCAAAGAGCTCCTGCGTGGAGCTCCTTGTCTCATACGAGTAGGCAAGCTCTCCCATAAACCAGTCGTTGAAGATATATTGTACGGCCGGTCCGATGAAAAACCTGTCATCATCTCGTTCTATGGGGATAATCTGGTCATAGTCTTCGTTTTCGAATCTTAGATCAATGAGGGCAGAAAGGCGATCGCTGAATTCATGTGAAAGATTACACCAGAAGGCAAGGACAGTTTTTCCTGATGCAACATAAGAGTCCGATTCTTCCATCTTGTGGCTAAGTATTGTTATAAGTTTGGTCTTTTGGGTGAAGTCATGTTCTCCCTGAAGTTCAAAGGCAAAGAGGTCGGGGTTGTCTGTGAAAACAGAATTGTCATCAAAGTTCTTTTTCTGGTAACCAAGTTTAACCAGGAGGTCTGTTTTCTCTGTTGACGCCCAGTCCCAACCAACATAAATAAAATGCTGCTCGTTATCTTTAGCACTAAAAGTAACATCATCATATGCTACATCCACATAATCGTAGTTGATGAAAAAAGAAGACTTTTCGGTATAGCTTAAATATCCATAAAAACCAAAGGCATCGTCACCACGATTAAGAAAAGAATCGACGTCTTCATCATAATCGAGATAGAAATTGTCATAAGTCACTTTTGCGCGCAGTCTTTCACTGATTTCCCAGTCAGCCATGAGTCCCAGCAGGTTTGAATAGTATTTTCTATCAGTCTGTCTCGTTACGGACCCTATGTCAAAACGGTCGGTGTCCCGTTCGAATAGGTCGAGAATCTGGAGAGAGAGACCATTTTTCATATTGTAACGGTATAAACCTTCCACTCTGCCGTTGGTCTCATTCAAATCTGAATTTTCAGAATAGAACAAGAAGTCAAGGGCACCAAGGAGATAGGCATTGTGGCGATTAAAGTCATCCCTTGAATATTCCTCAAGCTGATGCTGAAGACCACCTGCCGAAGTATTATGGGATATTATAGTGATCGGAACTTCTTTGGTTCTTGGCAATGCAAACCAGATTCCAGGAGATATTGTGGTGAGAAAATTGGATTTTTCATCCTCAAACACATTAAAGAGGTTATCTGTGTATTCGCCGGATAATGAGATGTAGGGATGGATGTAGCCTCCTTCAGAACCGTATGCTTCTGAGGCGGTATCCTCAGGAAGCAGAGACTCCTCTTGTCCTGCTGCCGGTCTTCCCGGCAGGGGCTCTTCAAGAGCCAAGGAAGTGACAGGAGGTACGACAAATGTGAGAACCATAAGTGATAGACAAAAACCTTTCATTCCCTCTCTCCCATTATATCTTTTTATAGTATTGTTTAGCTTAGTTAAAGAATATCACAAGCAAAGATATAATGTCTAGCTCCTTTTTGTGGACATATCAATAAAAAAAGGCTCCCTTGCTAATAAAACAAGGGAGCCTTTTTTTTGGTATTTTTTTTGAGTGTGATTAATCTGTCACGTCAAGTCTTAAAGGGGGTTCACAAATCCCGATGGGCTACCATAGGAGTGACTTGTTGTCGTTCCAGCAGGAACACCGGAATATCCGGGTCCTAAAGGAGTATAGGCTTGGGTGGCAGCAATTTCCTCGCCGCAGACTGTCTTGGCAGTCTCCCAGCCTGCAACCACTATCATTTCAGGGATACCAACACTTTCAGATGCAGAGCGAATATCTTCGTGCTTTGCACCTGCACAGTAAGCTGCAGCCACAAGGTTCTGCGGATTTACTCCCTCTACATTAATAATTTGCGGGAAGGCTTCCTCAGGAGTGACCCCCTCTTTGAAAATCTCAGCCACAGCTTGATATATGCCATTTTCATTATAGGACGTTGTGAAATCCGCAACCCATTCGGCAATGGCAGCCATGCTTGGCACTATTGCAGTATAGGATTGAGAGTCACCCTTGTCTGAATTGGCTGGATTTGCATAGACACCAGTAGCTGCTACAAGAGATACTAATCCAACGATAGTCAAAAACTTTTTCATGGTGTCCTCCTTTTCTCTGATGAGTTTTTTCACTTCTCTAACTATATAATATCACTTTTATAGGGGATGTCAAGGTTGATAAACTCGTAAAAACCTCAAACCTAGGATGGCTAAGTAAAAAGCTCCATATGCGAGGCGCGTATTTTTTATTTAATTTCGGCGTACTAAGGTACGTCGAAATTAAATAAAAAATGCAGCAACGAAGCAGATGGA
>JAIPEF010000072.1 GCA_021737265.1 Desulfocapsa sp.
TCGATTTCCGATGGATAAGTAAAAAGCTTCATATTGGAGGCGTGCAATTTTTCTATCATTTCGGCGTACATACGGTACGTCGTAATGATAGAAAAATTGTAACAACGAACAAGATGAAGAGTTTTTACGACGCCATCAACCTTAAGAAAATTATTCCCTGTCGTTCTGTTTACTCCCTCAATTGGTGTGCAAAAATGCAGTAACTAATTTCTAAGATATCTAAGAATTCAATTGAAAGAGGAGAACCTCGCACACAAGGGTACGGTTACAGTTTCGGCCTAATTCTTTCTCTGCACGATCAACAGCCTGCAGTTTAGCAAAATACTGTTCTTTATTCCAGTCTTTCCGTGCAGTCCCAAACCCCTGGTCGATCCCGAAGCCAAAATCTCCAAGCAGACAATCTCTGATCCACAGCCGGACAAGCCCTAAGAGATGGGGCAGATCCTCTTTCAGCGCAGCCATGGCCTCTGCCATCTGTAAAATTCTCCCCACACCTTTGTCTCCATCTGCATCCTGGTCGGTAAGCAATGTTATCAGTTGCCTGCAAATATCCACAAGGTTTCGGCGATGAAAAAGCAGCGCTTTTCCTGGACTCCCTTCACCAAGCCGTGCAAGGAGGGTTGCCGTTCCAGGATCCATTTCTCTACTCTGCTGCTGTAGAATTTCAGTGGTTTCCTGTATGGTCAGGGCATAGAAAGGGATGGTCTGACACCTTGAAATAATGGTCTGCAGTATGTTCCCCGCAGAATCCGCTGTGAGAATCAGGAGATTGTTTTCAGGTGGCTCTTCAAGGGTTTTCAGAAGGCTGTTTGCCGCCTCACGACGCATGGTATGGACATCTTCAATGAGTACCACCCGCATCCGCGCCTCATAGGGTGCAAAAGAAAGCGTCTTGATGAGTTCACGGATCTGACCAATCTTAATCACACCTTTATCAGGTGCAACAAGGACAAAATCAGGGTGTGAATCTGCTGCAAATTTTATACAGGCGGGACAGACCCCACAACTATTCAGCCCCTTGCTTTCTTTACAATTTACTGCTGCTGCCAGCCCCTTGGCAAAAAGCTGTTTTCCTACTCCCTCCGGCCCGCGAAAGAGATAGGCGTGGGCCAAACGACCTGTGGCAAGGCTTCTAGTGACAAGATTCCTTGCCTGATTCTGACCGTAGAATACCTTTCCGGCGATGGTGAGTATCTCTGCTGTCTCTGTTACCATGGCCATGAAAAACTTACCACCTTACCATCGAACATGAAACGTCCATTATTTCCCTTTGGCCTTTACCGTCAAACATTAAAACGAAAATTCAGACAATCTCCATCGGCCACCACATATTCCTTGCCTTCCGAACGCATCAAGCCCTTTTCCTTGGCTCCTGCCTCCCCGCCACAGGCAACAAAATCATCATAGGCGATGGTCTCGGCACGAATAAAACCCCGTTCAAAATCGGAATGGATCTTGCCGGCAGCACCAGGCGCCTTGGTTCCACGGGTAATTGTCCAGGCACGGGTCTCCTTTTCCCCCACGGTAAAATAGGTAATAAGTCCCAAGAGCCTATAGCCGGCGGCGATTAAACGATTCAAGCCCGGCTCCTCCATCCCCATGTCTGCCAGAAATTCCTGCTGTTCTTCCGCGTCAAGCTGACTCAGCTCCTGCTCAATGGAACCTGCAATAACCACCACTTCATCACCATCTTCAGCAGCGACCTTTTCAAGAACGCGAACATGTTCATTACCACAAGTCACATCTTCCTCAAGGACGTTGGCCACGTAGAGTACCGGTTTGTCAGTGAGCAGAGTAAGATCTTTCATCAACTCCTTTTCCAGATCACTTTCAATGGCCATACTTCTGGCTGTTGCGCCACCATCAAGGGTATCCCGCAGTTTTTCCAGAAACACGGCCTGGGCCTTGAATGTCTTGTCTCCGGACTTGGCCAGACTCTGGGTTTTTTTCAGCCGTTTCTCCACAGTGTCAAGATCGGCCAGGATCAACTCCATGGTGATCACTTCCCGATCCCTTTCCGGGTCAATGGAGCCATCAACATGGACGATATTTTCGTCCTCAAAACAGCGGATTACATGAACGATTGCATCCACCTGTCGGATATGGCCAAGAAACTGATTCCCAAGCCCCTCTCCCTGACTGGCGCCCTTCACAAGCCCTGCAATATCGACAAATTCCATCTGCGTTGCAACCTTGTTTCTTGTCTTAACCATTTCTGCCAGCACATCCAGACGCTTGTCCGGAACCGGTACTATCCCCACATTTGGCTCAATGGTACAAAACGGATAATTTTCAGCATCAATACCGGCCGCAGTCAAGGCATTAAAAATTGTAGACTTCCCGACATTAGGAAGCCCAACGATACCACAACGAAATCCCATATATTAACTCCCCACCCCTAACAGGTTGTAAAGACAAGACATATCAAAAATCACGACAAACTATTTAAAATAGAATAGTATACCCTGCTCACAGAGAAAAAGCCCATTTTTTTGCAAGGACCCCCATGACCGCAACACCTCATATCCTCATCACCAATGTCACGCTTCTCACTGATCCCGACACCCCGCTTATTGCCTCACAGTGGATTTTATGCAAGGGCACTACTATCCACTCTTTCGGTTCCATGGATACTGTCCCCGTCTGCCATGGCGCCCTTTTACTTGACGGAACGGACAAACTCCTCATGCCGGGTCTCATTAACGGTCACAACCACTGTGCAATGACTCTTTTCCGGGGACTGGCCGACGACCTTGAACTTGGCGAATGGTTGAACGAACACATCTTTCCTGCAGAAGCCGCAAATGTGACCCCTGCCATGGTCTACTGGTGTACAAAACTTGCGGCTGCCGAAATGATACTTTCCGGTACCACCACAGTTGCAGACGGCTATTTCCATGAAGAAGAGGCCGCACGCGCCCTGCTGGAATCAGGAATGCGGGCAATTCCAGCCCACGGTATTGTAGATTTTCCAGCACCAGGTGTCCCGGATCCAACAAACAATATAGCCGCAGTTGAAACCTTCCTCACTCACTGGCAGGGCAAAAGTGATCGCATCACACCCGCCGTTTTCGCCCATTCACCATACACCTGCTCACCAGGAACCCTGCAGCAAGCCAAAAAACTGGCAACAAAATACCAAGTCCCTTTCTTTATTCACATTGCTGAAAGTAAGTACGAACAGCAAATGCTTATGGATCCACAGGGGACAAGCCCCATTCGCCACCTTGCTGCCCTTAAGCTGCTTGACGCAGACACTGTTCTCATTCACTGCGTGTGGCTTGACGATGAAGACAGGAAAATCATTCAAAAAAATAATCCGGGTGTAGTGGTCTGCCCACAGAGCCATTTTAAGCTGGCATCCGGTATTGCCAAAACTTCTGAAATGGATAACATGGGGATTCGCATAGGGCTAGGAACAGACGGCGGTGCAAGCAACAACAGCCTGGATCTCTTTCGGGAGATGGATATTCTCGCCAAGAGCCAAAAAGCACGAACCCTGGATGCCACAGCCATGCCGGCCAGACGGGTGCTGGCAGCAGCAACTGAAACCAATGCACACATTCTGGGACTGCCACAGCTTGGAAAAATCGCTCCCGGATTTAAGGCTGATCTCATCCTTCTCGACATGAAACGACCTCACCTGCAACCTGCCTACAACAGTGCTTTTCTAGTTTACAGCACAAGTGGTGCAGATGTTGAAACTGTTATTATCGATGGCAAGCTTGTACTCCAGGAGAGGAAACTACTTTCCTTTGATCTGGAGGAGTGCATGACAAAAGTCCGAAAACTCTCCCGTCCCCTGGGTGTATTATAACTACATACGATCCACCAAAGCCCCCTCCTGGAACTTCACTTTTCACGTTTTATTTTGTTCCAACCACTTCTTTCTATTTGCAATTTGATTTTATACTTCCCGAAACGCTACACTTCAGTAGTCACTGCAAATTGCAGTGACTCACAGGTCTACCGTGGGGAATACTAATGATAGTTGATGGCGTCGTAAAAAGGGTACTCTTTTCAGTCCTCCCTTGAGGGGGATAAATACGACGCCATCCTCTTTAACAACAGAAAAAATGAACAGTCTTTTCTGTCGGTACCATGGTCAAAGAACTGCCAGAAACAGTTCATCTAAAAGAACAGTTTCAAACACGCAAAACCACCAATCAAAAGAAGGATAAAAAGAGTACAAAGAAGGTTGAAATAGCGATCTATGAGGCGTTTGGCCGGCTCTCCCCACTTATACAAAAGCCAGGCGACAACAAAAAAACGACAGGCCCTGGCAGCAAGGGAAGCCACCAGAAAAACAGGGAGGTTAACCCGGGCAACACCTGCAGTAATGGTGGTCAACTTATATGGCAAGGGAGTAAGCCCAAAAACAAACACAATCCAGGCATTCCAGTGGTCATACACCTGGAAAAGGTATTCACCACCGAGCGCGCTTCCCATGCTTGAAACAAGGTAGGCTGGAAGTGCTATATCCAAACGCCCATCGACTTCCACAAGGGACATATGGGCTACATTCTCAACGATCCAGCGCCCCATGGTACCCCAGGCAAAGACACCGATTCCATATCCGGCAAGACCACCGAGCACCGAGGCCAAGGTGCACCAGAATGCATACTTGTACCAGCGACTGGTTGCCCCAAGAACCAAGGCAATGAGCAGAACATCAGGCGGGATAGGAAAGAAACTCGACTCGGCAAAGGAGAGGACAACCAGGGCCGGCAAGCCATATTTACTGTCTGCCCAGTGCAGCATCCAGTCATAGAGCCTGCGTATCAAACCACGCCTCTGTTGTGTCTCATCCATGCCAGCCATATTCTCCAATGAGGCTGACAAAACGGACGCTTTCCAGGCGCTCAACCTTGATCTCGCCATCAATCTTTGTGAGATACTCAAGCTCCTGCACCTCACGTCCACCTACGGGTATAACCATACGGCCGGGGTCGGCCAGCTGTTCCACCAGGGGCTCAGGTATTTCTGGGCCGCTTGCGGTCACAATGATGGCATCATAGGGAGCATGCTCACTCCATCCCAGGGTTCCATCATCAAGGCGGGAGAGGATATTGTAAAAATGTAGCCGATCAAATATCTTCCGAGCGTTGGCAAGCAGGGTGTTAATGCGCTCAACGGTATACACCTTGTCACAGAGCCGTGAAAGAATTGCTGCCTGATAACCGGATCCGGTACCGATTTCAAGCACCTTTTCTGTCCCCTGCAACTGCAGAGCCTGGGTCATGGCAGCTACGATAAAGGGTTGGGAAATGGTCTGGTCGCCACCAATAGGAAGGGGATGGTCGCCATAGGCACTGGCATGCATGGCACTATCAACAAAGAGATGTCTTGGCACCTCGGACATACATTTTAAAACTTTTGGATCAGTGATACCGCGGTGCAGAAGTTGTTCCTGCACCATTCGCTCCCGCGCTGTAGCAAAACTATCCGTCACTTTTTCTCAATCTCCTGCCAGGAGTAATCATCCTGCCAGTCAAACTCATCTTCTTCAAATCCGCTATAGCGACAGGTGGTAACCGTATTACCGGAAAGAGTGACCACCACCATATTGTAGCCATCCGGGTCAAAGGCACCACCCACAAGGGGAGCATCCTGCATGGTTGCCCGCGCCTCCTCATAATAGACCCACTCTTCCGTGTCCGGACCCAGCATCCGCTTGGAGTCAGGTTCCCCCATGAGTTGCAGAACCTCCTGTCGGCTGGTCTGACCGGACTTTATCATACAGACATCAGACACCAGATGACGGGTTGGCTTTCCGGAGCAAGCTGTCATGGACAGGCCCAGCAACAATATAGTGACAAAAAAAAGGGGGCGAAAGGAATGTATCATAGGGGATCTCCCGCTAAAAAGAACGGTTGGAAAAATTCGAATAGTTCACAATTTAAACCGTTCTATAGCGTGATGACGTGCTTTTTTCAATCTTTAAATCCAGGGAACCAGCCACAGGCAACCGCAAATATTTACTCCGCTAGCCATGGTACGTTATGCACCAACAGCCTTATTGAGAATTTTGTAGTTTCTCTCCACCATGACCATGGGATCCACGACCAGACCCGCCTGAATCATTGCATTGTCATAAATCTGGGCCGCCACATCAGCGGCAAAATCTTCATCACTTTTCACAAGATCGGCAAGCTGTTTAATGAGAGGACTTGCAAGGTTGATCTCCAGGTTCTTCGTACTGGTTTCAGGAGTCAGCCCTTTCTCCATACGGCTTGCTGCCATGATTCGTTCCATGGAAGATGTCATGTGACCGTCCGGGTTGACAATCATTGCAGGGGAATCAACCAGTCGTTTGGATTCGATGACATCCGCCACTTTATCAGCAAGTGTTTTCTTGAGCCATGCTGTGAGATCATTTCCAGCCTCATCACTCAGTTTATCACTCTTCTCCTCATCAGTATCAGTCTCAGTCTCACCACTCTTTGACAGGTCGAGATCGGCACGATCGGCAGAAACCAGCTTTTTGCCCTCAAACTCACCTAGATAGCTGAGGACAAAATCATCAATGGGCTCCATGGTGTAGAGGATTTCAATCTCTTTTTTAGTAAACATCTCGACATAGGGCCCGGCCTCAATGGCAGCCCGATTGGGACCATTGATATAATAGATTTCCTCCTGGCCTTCTCCCATCCGCTCCACATAGTCAGCAAGGGATGTTGGCTTTCCATCTTCTGAACGGGAAGACTCAAAGCGAACCAGTTGTGCCAGTTCTTTCTGGAACTCATAGCCTGAGGTCACTCCTTCTTTTATATATATACCAAAGGTATTCCAGAAATCGAGATAGTAGTCGGAATCACGTTTTGCCTCTTCTGACAGAAATTTAAGAAAACGCTTGGTAATGACCTTGCGCAGCTTCATCACCAAGGCATTATCCTGCAGAGCCTGACGGGAGATATTCAGAGGAAGGTCATCGCTATCCACCACTCCTTTCAGAAAACGCAGCCATTCAGGAAGGATATTTTCAGAATGTTGATCAATGAGTATTCGCTGGCAGTAGAGATTTACGCCCGGATCAATCCGGCCAAACCCCATGGATTCAAAGTTTTCCTTGGGCACAAAAAGAACGGCATTGATTGCAAGGGGGGCATCTACGGAAAAATGGAGCCGATAATGGGGCTCATCCATGGCATTGCCGACAAATTTATAAAATTCATTATACTCTTCGTCACTAATCTCGTTTTTACTCCTGGTCCAGATGGCCTGAACCGTGTTCACCGTATCCCCTTCAAGCTTGATGGGAAAAGGAACAAAGGTGGAGTACTGCTTGATAATCCCTTCCACCTTCCACTTGAGGGCATAATCGTAGGCATCTTCTTTGAGATCAATGATAACTCTGGTTCCACGGTGCAGGCCCGGTGCATCAGAAATGGTATAACTTCCAGCTCCTTCTGAAACCCATTCATTTCCTTCAGATCCATCCCAGGAACGACTCTGGACAGTAACTTTTTTTCCTGCCATGAAAGCGGCATAAAAACCAACGCCAAACTGACCGATAAGATTCACATCTTTACGCGCAGCTTCGGCAAGTTCTGCCACGAAGTTCCCGGAACCGGAATGGGCAATGGTACCAAGGTTCGTCTCAAGCTCTGAACGCGTCATGCCAATACCTGTATCAGTTATGGTCATGGTGTGCTTTTCTTCATCAAGCTCAATGCTGACTTCAAGAGGCACATGGGCATCAAAGACATCGTCCTTTGTTAAGCTCTCATGACGCATCTTTTCCAGCGCATCCGAGCTATTGGAAATAAGTTCACGAATAAAAATATCACGCTCTGTATAGAGCGAATTAATGACGATCTCTAAAAGTCTCTTTGTTTCCGCCTGAAACTCATGGGTTGTTGTCTGCTCAGTCATGTGCTGTGTTCTCCTCTCATAAAGACATAATGAATAAAGGGAAAAGGGAAAGGCTCCCTCAATTCCATTGCTATTTTTTATCAGTTCGGCCAAAATGATAAGCATACATACTATGCTGTCAAGCCATCGGCAGCAGCAGAAATATACAAAATTATCCCTCGGATATAAAAATAATGCAAAAAGACACCGTGATCATTGGCGCCGGACTCTCCGGCCTCACCGTTGCCTGGAAACTGAAACAGATCCGGAATCATTCCATTCTCCTCCTTGAGCAATCCGAAAGGGCTGGCGGTGCAATCTCCAGTCATTCAGAGGACGGCTATCTGCCAGAAGGCGGCCCCCATGGTTTTCTTGATAACTGTGCTGAATCTCAGGCGCTGCTTGCTGAAACCGGGCTTGACCAGGAATGTCTCAAGGCGCCGCTGGCAGAGTTTGTTCGCTATGTGTGCATGGATGGCAAGCTGAGACTCATTCCCCAGTCGCCAGGGAAAATTCTTGCAGCACCACTGATCTCACCCCTTGAGAAATTACGTGTTGCCGGCGATTTGTTCAAGAAACCACTGCAGGGTGAACCCACCGTAAGTGAATGGGTATCTTACCGTTTCGGCAAAGCGCTTCTTCCCTATGTTGATGCTGTTTTTACCGGAACCTACGCAGGAGATTTGGAACGTCTGGTCATTGATGGAGTCATGCCCGGGGTGCGGAAAATTGAGAAAGAACACGGTTCTCTCATCTACGGACTAATCAAAAAGATGATGGCCGCAAAAAAAACAAACACAGGCAAAAAAAAGGGCTTGCCGGCCATGACCAGCTTTCCGAGCGGTATGGGGAGATTGGCTGAGCGCCTGCATGAAAATCCGGATAATGAGCAGGAGATCAGATACAACTGTCCGGTGACTAGTATCCTCAAAGATAGCGAGCAGTGGCAGGTAAGAAGTAATGAAGAAACGTTTCATTGCCGCAATCTGGTTCTGGCCCTGCCGGTAAACAACGCCCTTTCCCTGCTCTCCCCCTTAAGCACACCACCTCAGGAAAAAGTTCCGGAAGCCAGAATCGTCAACATTGGTCTGGGATTTGGCGACGACACAACACTGCCTCCCGGCTTTGGGTTTCTCACTCCGGAAAGGGAGCAGCGTTTCTGCCTGGGAGCACTCTTCTCCTCCAACATGTTTCCCGGACGTGCCCCAAAAGGCCATGTCATGCTGGAAGCCCTGGTTGGAGGGCGCAGACATCCGGAACATCTGGAACTGGACGATGCCACTCTCATCCGGGAGGCCGTGAAAGATTTACAGCAACTTATTGATCTGCCAAGTCAGCCCACCTATGCTCATGTCCTGTGGCCGCACACAGGAATCCCCCAGCTTGAAGCCGGCTACCCAGCTCTGCTTGAGTGGCGCAATGAACTGATGCAAAAGGAAAAAGGGCTCTACATAACAGGATTTGGCTGGGAGGGCATTGGCATAAACGATATGATCAAGACCGCCTTCCGGGTGAGCGAGGCTATCAAACGGGGTGAGCAGGATAGTGGAGAAAAAAACGCGGAAGTGAAAAAAGTCTATTTCTAATCCCTCTGTTTGGAGAGAAACTGGAGTAAAGTGATGATCATCGGCGTTCCGAAAGAAATCAAAACCCTGGAAAACAGAGTGGCTATGACTCCGGCCGGAGTAGAGGCCCTTGTAGGGCGCGGCCACCAGGTTCTGGTTGAGGAGGGAGCCGGCACCGGCTCCGGTCTGGTTGATCAACGCTACCTTGACGCTGGAGCCGTGATAGTATCAGCACCGGATGCCTGGGGTGCTGAGATGGTCATCAAGGTCAAGGAGCCCATAGTTTCAGAATACCAGTATCTGCGTGATGACCTGATCCTTTTCACCTACCTCCACCTTGCAGCCGAACGCGGACTGACGGAGGCCCTGCTCAATTCCGGAACTACAGCCATCGCCTACGAAACCGTGCAAACCCCGGACGGAAATCTGCCGCTCCTTACCCCCATGAGTGAAGTCGCGGGGAGGATGGCCACCCAGGTGGGAGCCCATTATCTGGAAAAACATCAGGGCGGTCGGGGCATGCTCCTCGGTGGGGTCCCCGGTGTTTCTCCTGCCACGGTGGTCGTGCTCGGTGGTGGTGTAGTTGGGACCAATGCCGCTAAAATCGCCATGGGCATGGGGGCCAGGGTTATCGTCATGGATCTGAGCCATGATCGACTCCAATATCTCGATGATGTTTTCCAGGGGCGGATGACTACCATGAGCTCCAACGAGGCAAATATCCGCGCCTACCTGAAAGAGGCCAACCTTCTCATCGGGGCCGTTTTAATTCCCGGGGCCAAGGCACCCAATCTGGTCACCCGCGACATGCTCTCAACCATGAAAGACGGCTCGGTTATCGTGGATGTGGCAGTGGATCAAGGTGGCTGCGTGGAGACCATTAAGGCCACCACCCATGACGATCCCACCTATGTGGTGGACGGGGTTGTTCATTACGGTGTGGCCAATATGCCGGGCGCAGTTCCCCACACCTCGACCTTTGCCTTGGTCAACCAGACAGTTCCCTATGCCATGAAGCTTGCAGAATACGGATTTGGTGCACTTGCATTGGACTCTACTCTTGCAGGAGGACTCAACTGTCATCAGGGTAAACTCACATACAAAGCTGTGGGGCAGGCATTTGATCTGGAGGTGACACCGCTGTCTGAGATTCTCGGTTAAGATGGGATTCTTATCAGTTGACCGGACAGAAAGAAGCAAGGCGATATAACTCTAATTTATTGTGTAGCAGTCGGAGAACGGCAGATGTTTGACAACAAAAGAAAATTCAAACGCAGTTCCACAGATGTTCTTGTTAAGTATAGAAAAGTGGAAGATATTGATAAGGACACGAAACAGTACCTGCATGGCATCGCCAAAGACTACGGAATGGGTGGGATATTCCTAGCCACTGACAACCCGATGGAAAAAGGAAGTGTTATCTCTCTTGATTTTTTGCTGCTTGATGAAGGAAAAGAGGTCAATGTCCAGGCAAAAGCTATTGTTCGCTGGACCCAAAGATTCCGTCAACCCAAAGGCATGGGAGTACAATTTTATGATTTCACAGGGCTTGATGGCCTTGACATTGAACAGTGCTTTGAAAAGCTCTTTCAATAGGAACTCACGTATCCCGGCTCAGTACATCATTAATGCCTGCACCAATCAGGTCCGGCTGCGATGCCAGTTCTAATTTTTTAATCCCCCGTGCATCAATAAAGGTATTTTCATAACGAACACCGGTTTTTTTCAAAATTTTCACACTGCTATCCAAGAGGATAAAATGATAACTCAACAGCCCGTACCCTGCGGCTGCGGCAACAACAAGTCCTACGATTATTTTTTTCATCTGCCGTCCTTAGTTAATAACTACCCTGAAAAGTCATCTTTCTGACTCGAATAATTGAACTTCACGAATCGTCGTCGGCCACATTCGAGCATGACGAGATAAGCAACTCCAGGCTGAACTGCTCCTGGCAATTTAGCGGAAATCAAATACTTTTCGAATGCCAAAAGCGAGACTATCCGGGGTAATCGGTTTATGGATAAAATCTATCCCTTCCTTCAGTATCCCATTGTGGACAATGGCATTTTCAGTATAACCGGACATGAATATCACCCGGATATCCGGGGACAATTTCCGGATCTTTTCAGCTAGTTCTGTTCCACCCATCCTGGGCATGACAACATCGGTCAACAGGAGATCGATTTTTCCATGATAGCGCTCAAAGACCTGCAGTGCATCCTCGCCGTTTTCTGCCTCCAGAATAGAGTAACCAAAATTCTTCAGGATATCGACACAGATCCTTCGAACCATGGGGTCATCCTCCACCAGCAGAATCGTTTCGCTACCGCCGCTGGACATTTTCTCTTTAGCGATTGGATCCCCAGGCTGGAGCATTTCCTGATCAAGCAATCGGGGTAGATACACTTTAAAAACCGTCCCCTGTCCAGTTTCAGTATAGACATGGACGGAGCCACCATGCTGCCGGATAATGCCATATGAGGTTGCGAGTCCAAGTCCGGTCCCTTTTCCCTTTTTCTTGGTGGTGAAAAAGGGTTCAAAGACATGCGCCAGGGTTTCCTTGCTCATTCCATGTCCGGTATCAGAGACAGTGAGCAGAACATAGTCGCCACTGGGAAGTTCATGATGCGTCTGAGTGTACTTCGCATCCAGCCGTTGATTTGTGGTTTCAATGGTAAGGGTTCCCCCGTCCCGCATTGCATCCCTGGCATTCACAGCTAAATTCATAAGTACCTGGCCAACCTGGGTTCGATCTGCCTTGACCGGCCACAATCCGCGACCGGCACAAACAACCACATTAATGTGCTCTCCAAGCAGACGTTTGAGCATTTTCTGGATGTCAGCTATTTCCTCATTGAGATCCATGGGTTCAAGCTGGATGATCTGCTTGCGGCTAAAGGCCAGCAGCTGCTGAGTGAGCCGGGCAGCTCGCTCCCCGGACTGGAGAATGGCATTCATGGCTTCGCGGTGAGGATCATCCGTATCCATCTTCATCAGGGTGAGCTCAGCATATCCGTTAATGGCACTGAGCATATTATTAAAATCATGGGCAACACCACCTGCCAGTGTCCCGATGGACTCCATCTTCTGGGCAAACGCCAGTTGCTGTTCCAGGCTCTGTTTTTCTGTCTCTGCCTGCTTTCTCTCTGTAATGTCTCGAAAGAATTCAACAACACTCTCCACGTCCCCATCCTCTCCAAAAATAGGATAGGCTGTCACCTCGTACCATTTTTCACAACCATCAAGCTCAACTACCGAGAACTCATCCCTTTGCAGAGATCTCTCATTCATGGCTCGTTCACTGGGGCAGGATGACCGACATGGGCTGCTCTGACGACGAAAGACCTCATGGCAGGTTTTGGCCGTCAATGGCAGTAAATCACTACGCCATTTTTTTAGGGTTTCATTGGTATCAACAATCATGAAATCCCGGTCAATCACAGCCACCCCATCCTGAATCCCGTCAAACACACCACGAATAAACCGCGACTGACTCTGCAAATTATCTTCAGCAGCAAGGAGACCAGTGGAAAGACTATTCAACTCTTTATTCAGATCAAAAAGCTCCAATGGCCAGCGCCAGCCCAGATCAATAGGTTTTTTATCGTGGACGAGATCCGTAACACCACCAATCAACTGGCTCCTGGCACGATCTGTTTTTCCGGCAACAAAATACGCCACCAGCATGGCTCCACCAATCAACAATGAGGCAAGAATGACAAATTGCAAAAGAAAAAAAGAGACCCATTGATCAAGAATGGAGGTATCGATAATATCAGCTACCCAGAGACTATGATCTTTGCTTTGGTTGGGCAGGACCTGATAAAAGAGCACCTTTCCCCCTTGGTTTCCGGCACAAAACATATACTCGGTCTCAGGTGTTGCCTTGGCCAATTCCGGATAGGCAGACAGCAGGGTCTCCTGCTGATGTTGATGCTCCTGCAGGTCTATGTGATCATGGACATCCGCACGACGGTCATAAAAAACAGTGCCGGCTCCATTTAACATCAAATCATAGGGAATGGGATCAACTCCCTGGTTAAAAAGAAAAAATTTCCCCACTGCCACTCCACCAAACTTCCCTTGCCTGTCCTGCAGTGGAATTGCCATGAGTATCTTAGGGCTACGCTCATGTTTATGATCAACCAATAGGGTCTCACTACCTAAGGAGGTTATGAAAACATCTCCGGGTTTCTGCTCTCGAGCATCTTTGCTCCAGTGGCTAATCTGGTCGTTCCAGGCTGCGCGATCAATCTCACCACCGAATTGTGGTGACAGAGGGTTGCGCCAGCCAAACGCCAACTGATCACGACTATTGATAATGATCAATTCCTCCATACTCTGATCGACAAACCAATTCCCCAGGAGTCCCGTCAACCGTGTTCTGATCTCAATAGGTTGCATGTGACGATCTTTCTCGGCAGATATCAGGCTGCGGATACCGGGAAGCCTTCCGATAATGCGCATATTTTCTTCATAACGGCGCAGGAGCAGTTCAACGCTATGTACATGTTGGGTTATCTTGTTTACCTGTTCAACCTCTGCTAACTCATTAAACTTGCTCAGTATTTTTGGAAGATTGAACAAAACGGAAAAAGAGAGAGGAGTGAGACCAATAACCAGGATAACCAGAAAGAGGACAAACCGAAAAGAAAGGCGCTGAAAAAAGGACATCAACATACGTAATCCTGTCAACTCAGAGATTGCTCAAGGGAGTACTGAACGAAGCCTGCCTTGCTTCCCGTTTACCAGGAACAGAAAATCACAAAAAAAACAGTAGTAGTGATTAGTTACACCTGACTTATTATATGGATTTTAAACGGGTAGAGTCAAGAGAAAGTGAAAAATATTGAAGAGAATAAATAGAATGTCCGGTTTAACAGGTATCAGTTGGATGGTCTCTGATAAGACAGAACAGAACTTGTTAGAGAAGAGAATGACCTATCAGATAAAAGTGGCTATAGAAGGTGTCGCTGACATCGTCCACAATTCAACGACACCCTCCTCTGTTACTGATTATGATCCTTCCAAAATGTTGAAGAGCCTATATTCCCAGCAACACCATACCCACAGAGCACTACAATAGTCTGCCCAGATATCCATTCCTGAATTCGAACGCTCTTGCAGCGCCGAAACAGTGGCAACAGGGTCACAGTGACATAAGCGTCAACCAACCGTCCCAATAAAGCGTTATGGCTTACTGGTGAATCAGGGTTCAATACTCCGTCACAAGATTCATAGTTTCAGATGGTTTGAGTATTTATATTTCATATTGTAGGGTGTTATCCGTACAACAACAAGCAAGCTATGCAATCATCATGTCACAACAGCGATCTTACAGTCCATCAACAATCTGATTAAAAGTTGCACTTGGCCGCATGGCACCGGAAGCCTTCTCAAACTCAGGCATATAGTAGCCGCCAAGATCAACAGGCTGCCCTTGACACTGTATCATTTCAGCAACAATCACGGATTCCTTCTCTCCCAGTTCTTTGGCTATTTCAATGAACTTCGCCTGGAGATCAGTATCTTTTGTCTGGGCTGCCAGTGTTCTGGCCCAGTAAAATGCAAGATAAAAATGGCTGCCGCGGGTATCAAGTTCATTAACCTTACGGGATGGCGACTTCCCGGCTTCCAGAAAGGCGCCAATGGCTTGGTCAAGGGTTTCAGCCAAAAGAGCGGCCTTCTCATTTTTGTAGGTTGCATACAGATGCTCAAAAGAAGGCACCATGGCACAGAATTCTCCCAAAGAGTCCCAGCGCAGATGGCCTTCCGCGACAAACTGCTGAACATGTTTGGGGGCCGAGCCACCGGCTCCAGTCTCAAACAGTCCCCCACCATTCATAAGGGGGACAATGGATAACATCTTGGCGCTGGTGCCCAGTTCCAGGATGGGAAAAAGATCTGTCAAGTAATCACGGAGGACATTTCCGGTCACAGAAATAGTATCCTCACCTAAGCGTATCCGGGCAATGGATTCCTGCATGCCTTCCACAGGAGTCACCACGCGGACATCAAGACCATCGGTATCGTAGTCTGGCAAATATTCATTCACCTTGGCAAGAATCTGGGCATCATGGCCGCGGTTTGGATCCAGCCAGAATAAAGCAGGAGCACCAGTGGCACGGGCTCGGCTCACTGCAAGTTTTACCCAGTCCCGGACAGGGGCATCTTTCGTCTGACACATCCTGAAGATATCACCTTTTTCAACCGCCTGTTCAAGGAGTGTTGTCCCTGTTCCATCAACCACACGGATTACACCCTGGCCAGGTGCCTCAAAGGTTTTATCATGGGATCCATACTCTTCCGCCTTTTGGGCCATGAGGCCGACATTGGAGACACTCCCCATGGTGCTAGGATCAAAGGCACCATTCTTTTGACAATCAGACACCACCTCCTGATAAATAGTGGCATAGCAACGATCTGGAATCATGGCATTGGTATCATGGAGTTTATCATCAGGTCCCCACATTTTTCCGCCATCCCTGATCACAACAGGCATTGAGGCATCTACAATGATGTTGTTGGGCACATGGAGATTGGTAATACCCTTACTCGAATCCACCATGGCAAGCTCAGCATTCTTTTCATAGACTGCCATTATATCCGCTTTTATCTCATGCTGTTGCGCCTGGGGTAATGATCCAATGCGATCATATACATCAGCAAGGCCATTATTCACATTCACTCCAAGCTTTTCGAAGAGTCCTCCATGTTTGTTAAAGACATCCTCATAAAAGACAGAGACACAATGACCAAACATAATGGGGTCAGAGACCTTCATCATGGTGGCTTTCAGATGCAGAGAAAGCAGGACACCATCCTTTTTGGCTTCAGCAATCTGAGCTGCAAAGAACTCACGCAGTTTGCGAACATTCATCACTGAAGCATCAATTACTTCACCGCCAAGCAATGGAAGACTGGCGTTTAAGACTGTCACCGTGCCATCACCCGCCACATATTCAATCCGGACATCACAGGGAGCGGCCACGGTGGTGGATTTCTCAGTCCCGTAGAAATCTCCGTCGCTCATATGGCTCACCCGGCATTTTGAAACTTCAGGCCACGCCTTCATCATGCGATGGGGATTCTTCTGGCCAAATTTTTTCACTGAAGCGGCTGCCCGACGATCTGAGTTTCCTTCACGCAGCACCGGGTTTACCGCACTGCCAAGAACGTGGGCATAACGACTATGTATTGCTTTTTCTTCTTCTGTTTGCGGTTCAGCAGGGTAATCAGGGATGTTGTATCCTTTCTCCTGCAATTCCTGGATGGCCTCTGTTAATTGCGGAATGGAAGCACTGATATTAGGCAGTTTTATTATATTGGCAGTGGGTTCTTTTACAAGTTTGCCAAGTGTACTCAAATCATCGGTAATCCGTTGTTCAGGAGCCAGTTTCTCAGGGAAATTTGCCAGAATTCGGCCAGCCAGAGAAATATCCTTTTCCACGAGGGAAAGCCCGGATCCTTTGGTGAACCCTTGTAAAATAGGTAACAGCGAATACGATGCCAGGGAAGGTGCTTCATCTACTTTGGTATAAATAATCTCTTGGATGGTCATAAGAACTCCTTAGTGCCTCTACTTTGAATTCAATTACTCTAGGAGCCTGACCGAAAATGCCCTTTTTCCCCAACTCTTCGTTGCTTGTGAAAAATAATGCTCGGAATATTATGTATATGCCTGTGCTTATTTTTCACAGATGCCTCGATTTGAGAAAAAATGTCTATTCTCGGA
>JAIPEF010000073.1 GCA_021737265.1 Desulfocapsa sp.
GTCCGAGAATAGACATTTTTTCTCAAATCGAGGCATCTGTGAAAAATAAGCACAGGCATATACATAATATTCCGAGCATTATTTTTCACAAGCAACGAAGAGTTGGGGAAAAAGGGCATTTTCGGTCAGGCTCCCAGGGAGGTCACGGCGTTGAAAGCCCTCTCGATGATCTTTTCTAACACCTGCTATAGCCGAATCCAACAGATATTATTCTAACAGAGGGTGTTTGGGCCTCTATCGGGATACTGGGCCTGTCTGTAAAGATCAACCTCTTTTCAGATGCAGACCAGCCTACGCGCCTCGCTTCTGTTTCTTGGCAAAGTTCGCGGCCTCCATACCGGCCACACAGCCCTCCCCCACTGCTTTTGCCATCTGGTAAGGATGCCCGGTAATATCACCTGCCGCATACACGCCCGGGACATTGGTTTCCGTTTTTTTGTTGGTCTCAATGTGACTCATGGTTTCCATATCAAGCTGGATTCCAAGCTCAAGGGCCAGCTCCATTGCCCCCTTGGCGCCAAGTTCTATAAAAACTCCATCAAGACTTAACTGATCACCATTTTCCAGAATAAGTGTCTGTACCCCGTCTTCCCCCTGAATTTCACTCACCCAGGTACCATTGACACTTTCAACTGATGACTCCTGGAGTTTGTTCAGCAGTTCTTGCGAAGCAACAAGTTCCTGATTGACCAGATACACTTTGGAGGCATATCCAGTCAGGGTCAATGCACCGTCAATGGCTGCGCTGGCATTTCCAACAACTGCAACTGTGGCATTTCTATAAAAATTAGCGTCACAATCCACACAATAGGATACCCCTCTTCCAAAAAATTCCTTTTCACCGGGAACTTTCAATTTTTTTCTGGATGTCCCATTGGCGAAAATCAAGGTTCTCGTGCTGATACTGACACCATTTTCAAGATCCAGTTTAAATCCATCCTCCTCTTGATGAACCTTCAACACATCATCATCCATGACAGTGGCACCAAAACGTTTCACTTGGGCGATACCGGCTTCAAGGAGTTCTTCACCGGTCTTCACCCCCTCCACACAGGCATAATTTTCAACATGGGCAGAGTAAAGAGCACTGCGTTCAATTCTGCCGAGCATCAGGACATCACATTTTTTCCGAACTGCATGAATGGCGGCCTGAATCCCAGCAGGGCCGGCTCCAATGATTACCACATCTTTTTTTTCACTCATCATATAACTCCATCAGAATATTGTATCTTAGAAAGATTTTTTGCATTTTTCCGGAAAGAAATTATTTTATAAAATCACTCATCCGTCTTTCTTTTAGTTCACCGGGCTGAGCAACAAAAGGGAGACATCTTCATTTTAAAATGCATTCCCCTTGAATTTTATCTCAATTTGTCATAAATCTAATTTCTTGGGCTACAACTTACTACAAATCTTATTTTTACAAACTCGCATTATAATCGGCGACTCTACATTCGTCAATCGACCACCATGGATACACAACTCCCAAGAATTGTTATAACAGGTGTGGGCCTTGCTGCTCCCAACGCCGACAATCTGCAGACATATCGTGAAAAATTATTAGCCGGAACCAGTGAGATCACCGAACTGGACTTGCGCTATTTTGGTAAAGCCCCAGCCGGTGTCTGCACCTTTCCTGAGACAAAATACAGAAAGAAAAAAGAAAATAAACGTGGAACCAGGGCAGGCTGCCTAGGTGTCTACTGTGCCAACGAAGCCTTAGCAGATGCAGATCTCGATATTGATCACTACCAGCGCTCCCGCACTGGAGTGTATATCGGCCTTACCGAGCATGGAACAGTCGAAACCGAAAACGAGGTGTATAACATAAGCCAGTATGACTACAACGTTGATTACTGGACCCATCACCACAATCCGCGTACCGTTCTCAACAATCCTGCTGGTGAGATCACCATGAATCTTGGCATCACCGGCCCTCACTATTCCATTGGCGCAGCCTGTGCTGCCGGAAATGCCTCTCTTATTCAAGGTGTACAGATGATGCGACTGGGCGAGGTTGATATGGCCCTTGCCGGCGGCATCTCTGAATCAACAGGATCCTTCGGCATATTTGCCAGTTTTCAGGCCCAGGGTGCCCTTGGTTCTGCAGACGATCCTAGAGAGGCTTGCAGACCCTTTGATATTTCCCGAAATGGTATAGTGGTATCTGAAGGTGCCTGCATTTATGTGTTGGAACGTCTAGAAAGTGCCCTTGCCCGAGGTGCCAAAATCTATGCGGAGATTGCCGGCTACGCCATGAATTCAGATGCCAGGGACTATGTTCTCCCCTTTCATGAACGACAGGCAGAATGCATGGAACTGGCCCTTGAGCGTGCAAATATGGAAGCCAAAGATATCGACATTCTTAATACCCACGCCACAGGCACCAGGCAGGGAGACATTGAAGAATGTAAAGCTATCCGTCATGTTTTTGGCGATTCCCCAAACACTTATATTAACAACACCAAGAGTATCATTGGCCATGCCATGGGGGCAGCAGGTGTTCTTGAGCTTGCCGGTAATCTTCCGGCTTTCGAAGATAATCTTGTCCATCCCACCATCAATGTGAAAAACATGGACCCTGAATGCAAGCTCAACAACATGGTTGTGGGGAGCCCCATCGAACTTGATTCTGTTGATACTATCCTCAACAACTCTTTTGGCATGGTGGGAATAAACTCTGTAATTATTGTCAAAAAGGTCTAATAATCGACCAGTTGGTCAAAAAAACAAACTTTTTAAAAAAAATATAAAAAAGTTTGTTCTGCTGTGGTATAGTGCGTAGTTTATCTTACGTCACACAGCTTTTTTTTTTGCACTAAATTAATACAGGCCACGGCCGGAGACCTATATGACACGCGATGCAATTAAAGATCTTATCCTCGAGATCATAGAAGATATTGATGAAGATGCTGATTTTGAGACTCTTCAACCAGAGAAGCCTTTGCGCGACCAGCTTGATCTTGACTCGATGGACTTTCTCGATATCGTTATGGAGTTACGTAAGCGCCACAAGTTACAGATACCAGAAGAAGATTATCCAGAGCTTGCCACCCTTGATTCCTGTGTAAATTATCTGGAACCCCTTCTTACTGACGCATAAATCGTGCACATCCCACTGGTGATCATCGGCGGCGGTCTTTCAGGACTTGCCGCCGCTCTTCGTTTTGCCCGTTTCATTCCTGATGTTCTTGTTCTAGAAAAACACTCCCGCGTAGGAGGTCTCAACTCCTACTACTACCGAAACAACCGACTTTTTGAAACCGGGCTCCACGCCATCACCAACTATGCCCCCCCCAAGGTTAAAAGCGCCCCCCTCAATCGACTGCTGCGACAACTTAAAATAAAACGATCAGAACTCGACCTTCACCAGCAAAATCAAAGTGAAATACGTTTTTTAGACTGTGAGTCCCTTGTTTTTTCCAATGATTTTTCTCTTTTTGATGCAGAAGTCGCGGCTAAATTTCCTGCCGGCCATGACGGATTCCTGAAGCTTCTTCGTCTGATAAATGAATACGATCCTTTTCAGCCACTGCCCTTTATTTCAGCCAGAAAAATTATCCAGGAACATCTGCAGGATCAGCTACTGACAGATATGCTCCTCTGTCCACTCATGTTTTACGGATCATCCATTGAGGATGACATGGATCTTGGCCAGTTCATTATCATGTTCCGGGCCATTTTCCTGGAGGGGATGTTCAGGCCGGGTGGGACCATCAAGGATCTTCTCGATTTACTGCTCAAACATTATCAGGACCATGGCGGTACAATCAGAACCAAGGCTGCTGTCTCCCGAATAATCAGTAAAGGGTCGAGTATACATGGTGTCGAACTTGCAAATGGTGAAGAAATCAGCTGTGATTACCTTCTCTCCACCATTGGTTCAGAAGAGACCTTTGCTCTCCTTGAAAAACCGTACCCAGGAGAATCGCTTCCCAGACTTGGCTTTGTTGAGACTATCTTCGAAATACAAGCTGAAACAATTTTGCCAAAGGCTGCAGACCGTACCATCATTTTTTACAATGCTGCTGAGAAGTTTACTTATAGACAGCCCGACCAACTCGTTGATTTTAACTCTGGCGTTATCTGCATGCCGCAGAACTTCCAGGATCTGCCTCCTAGACCTTTCAAAGAAGTGCGAACCACCCATCTGGCAAACTATGATCAGTGGAATTCATTGAAAAATGATAAATCGTCCTACAATTCAACCAAAGACAATATCGCCTTGAATTCCCTGCCCATCGCTGAGAAAATCCTTGGTAATTTCGCCGAAAACATTGTATATCGTGATACTTTCACCCCACTTACCATTGAGCGGTTTACCGCCAAAAAAAAGGGTGCAATTTACGGCAACCCTGTAAAAATTAAAGACGGCGATATAGGATATAACAATCTCTATCTGGCAGGAACCGACCAGGGATTTCTTGGAATTATCGGCTCCATGCTCAGTGGTGTTTCTATTGTTAACCAGCATATCCTGCCTTGCCTTTAACCAATATTTCAACAAACTTTTTTCTTATTATGCCTGTTCCATTTTCTCAAGCCGCTGACAAATATGATGTCATCATTATCGGTTCCGGGCTCGGCGGCCTGACCTCTGCCAACAGACTTGCCTACTGTGGATACAAGGTTCTTCTCCTTGAATATCACAATCAATTAGGCGGCCTAGCCACCTGGTTTAAACGTAAAGGCCATATTTTTGATGTTTCTCTGCACGGTTTCCCATACGGAATGGTCAAGACATGTAAAAAGTACTGGAACAAAGAGATCATGAACTCCATTGTTCAGCTGAAGAACATCATTTTCGATAATCCCCAGTTTCATCTGCAGACCACTTTTGATCGTTTGGATTTTACCGAAAAGCTCAACAGCCAGTTCAAGATTCAACAATCAACCATTGATGCGTTTTTCACCCGGGTCGCCGGAATGAATTTCTATGACGATCAATCAATGACCACAAGGGAACTCTTTGAAGAGTACTTTCCCGGACGCAGCGATGTTCATCGGCTACTCATGGAACCCATCAGTTATGCCAATGGCTCGACCCTTGATGATCCCGCCATCACCTACGGAATCGTCTTTTCAAATTTTATGAACAAAGGTGTTTTCACCTTTGAAGGCGGCACCGACAAACTCATCACCATGATGGCCATGGAACTTGAAAAAAACGGCGTGACCATCTGCACCAACGCCAAGGTGGATCGTATAGTTGTAGAAAAAGGTGTGGTCAAGGGGGTTGAGTGTCAGGGGAGAACCATTGAGGCGCCCTCCGTTGTTTCCAACTCAGGCATCACCAACACCATTTACAATCTTACAGGCAAGGATTCTTTTAGTGATGATTTCATAGAAAAAGCCAATGAGATCAGGGTCAACAACTCATCCTGTCAGGTGTATATCGGTATCAAAAAGGATGAACAGATAGACGATATCGGGGATCTGCTTTTTACCTCAACTGCACCTGAATTTGATTCCAATGAGCTTTGTGATTTCCATACCAGATCCAAAACCTTTTCAGTCTACTACCCCAGAACCAGACCCGGCCATGATCGCTATACCATTGTGGCATCTATGAATTCCAACTTTGAAGACTGGAAAAACTTTACTGAAGAGCAGTATAAAAGTGAAAAACAGCTACTCATAGATCGTACTCTTGTTGACCTTAACCGCTATCTGCCAGACGCAAAGGAAAAGATAGACTGGATAGAGGCTGCCACCCCCAGAACATTCAATCGTTATACATTGCATACACGAGGGACGTCTTTTGGGACAAAATTTGAAGGACTTGCCGTTTCCCGATCCATTTTTAAAGAAGTCGGTGGCTTGTTTCATGTTGGTTCGGTTGGAATAATTATGTCCGGATGGCTCGGGGCAATCAACTATGGGGTCATTGTTTCCAACGATGTTGATGGCTACATGAGGAGCAGGGATTAATAATATGCAGGATTTTACTGGTCAAAAAGTTGTAATAAGTGGCGCTAGTCGCGGTATTGGCAAGGCTATCAGTGTTGCCTTTCTTGAAAAAGGGGCGACTGTCATAGGAATCTATGGTGGCAATAAAGAGGCGGCGGATTCCTTTCTAGCAGAGTGCAGCAGGTTTGAAGGCCGGCTTCAACTCCATCAGTGCGATGTCTCCGATCCCTCTCAGGTGGAGAATCTCTTTACCCTTCTGGAGGAGCAGTTTGATACCATCGATGTCCTTGTCAATAACGCCGGTATTCGTCGCGATAAACTCCTGGCCCTGATGGACCAGGAAAGCTGGCAGCAGGTTATTGACATAAACCTGACCGGAACGTTCTCTATGTGCCGGAGTGCGCTTCTGTTGATGCTCAAACAAAAATATGGGCGTATTATCAATATCACCTCCCCCGTGGCCACCCTCGGTTTTGCAGGACAAACGAATTACGGAGCGTCCAAGGCAGGCCAGATCGGCCTGACCAGGAGTCTGTGTAAGGAGACTGCCCGCAAAAAAATTACCGTCAACTGCGTATCTCCGGGCTTTATTGACACCGAACTCATTGCCGATCTCACACCTGAACAGGTGAAAGAATACAAGAAGAATGTCCCCATGCGCCGTTTTGGTAAAGTTGAAGAAGTGGCCGCTGCTGTACTCTTTCTTGCATCCAAAGACGCCGCGTATATCACAGGTGCTGTGCTTGATGTAAACGGAGGACTTTAGTACCTTACTCATGAACTTCTGTCATAATAAACAAAAAACTGATAAATGTACTTTTACTTTGAAATTATGTGTTGTTTATACCACCAAGGTACTTTCACCCATTCGGGTACTGAAAAGACTCAGGTTCTGCGTGGGTGAGCTGTGATTCAAAACATCAAGGTAACTGACCTGATCCCCCATCGACCGCCTTTTCTGTGGGTTGATAGTATGCTTGAATACGACGGCTCATCTCTTCTCACTGAAAAATATATCCCTGAAGACCTCGATGTGTTTCAGGGACATTATCCTGATCATCCCGTTCTTCCCGGTGTCCTTCTCTGCGAAGCAGTTTTTCAGACAGGAGCCCTGCTCATTGCACTGCTATCAAGAGACTCTGATGATTCAGGCCTTGGAGGAGTTCCAGTAATTACCCGCATTGAAGGAGTGCGTTTTAAACGAACCGTTAAGCCGGGCGATACCATCAGCATGAAAGTCACCTTCAAGGAAAATTTAAGTGGTGTCTGGTTTCTCAAAGGAACACTGCGGGTACATGGAAAAGTTGCAGTACAGGTCGACTTTGCCTGTACCCTTGTCAAAACCTGATGCCGGTCAGCGAAGATCTCGAACCACTGTTTAATTGTCTGTTCTGTGAAGAACAGAGCGCCAGGCTTCATGGACGCTGACATAATACAACTGTCGTCTGTACGGCGTGTGGAATGGAAGTATCGGTAAGCTTGTATGAAGATCAACTGGATGAACATATCAATTTATTGTGTAGACTCGCTGACGATTGACCTTTCCTGAAAATCGTTATATACAAGGGTAAAACCCTTCATTAGCCTTTTTTTTAACGAGGAAACAGACTTGCAACTCTCAATTTCCAACATGATTATGCATGCCGGTCCCATGGGACAGATGGTCATGCTCACGCTTTTTCTTTTTTCACTGGCTTCCTGGTCCATCATCATTATGAAAATCCGCCTCTTCAAGAAGGCCGCTACCGACACCGATGACTTCCTTGAATCCTTCTGGTCTTCCAAAACTCTGAGTGACGCCGACGAGGCCGCCCATCAATTCCCATTGAGTCCTGAAGCTGCAGTCTTCAGTTCAGGATTTTCAGAGCTGCAGAAAATAAACAAGATCAGAAATCGCCAGGAGAATAACCCGATAAGTGAGCCTCTTGAGATGCAACTGGCAACCATGGATAACCTGAAAAGGGCTATCAGAAAGGCTGAGTCCCAGGAAATTTCAGACCTTGGAAAATCCCTTTCTTTTCTGGCCACCACAGGATCTGCCGCACCTTTTATCGGGCTGTTCGGTACGGTGTGGGGTATCATGGCATCCTTTCACGATATTGGTCTTCGCGGTTCGGCATCCCTTGCCGTTGTAGCTCCTGGGATCTCAGAAGCACTTGTTGCAACTGCTGCAGGTCTTGCTGTAGCTATCCCTGCCGTAATCGCCTACAATTATTTTGCCAATCGTCTGACTGAAATCGAAAATGAAATGGAGCATTTTTCCACCGACTTTCTTAATCTGGTGGAAAGGGACCTCCTGGGCAGAGTGTAAAAGAAAATGGGATTTAGCACAGGAAAATCAAGAAGTGGTCTGGTTTCAGAAATTAATGTTACACCACTGGTGGATGTTATGCTGGTGCTTCTCATTATCTTCATGGTCACCGCACCAATGATGACCCAGGGGCTTGAAGTTGACCTCCCTGAGACAACAGCAAAATCTCTTCGTCAGAAAGAGGAACCCGTTGTTGTAACCCTCACCAAAGAGGGAAAAATCATGCTTGGCAAGATAGAAGTCCATCAGGCCATGTTCCGTCAGCAACTTGAAAAACTTTACATCAAGGACACCGAGCAGCCCATTTTTCTCAAGGCCGACAAAGATGTTCCTTATGGAAAGGTGATAGCCATAATGGCTGACATTAAGGCTTCCGGTTTTGACAAACTGGGAATGATAACCAAAGCAGAAGAAGAACCGCACTGACAGTGGCTACAGAGTACCACATAACTCCAGCGGCAGTCGGCTGGAAATTGCCTTTCAATCTGGCCCTACTCCTCCATGTCCTGCTCATTTCTTCTGCCATTCTGCTCCCACAGTTTTTCCATAGAAAACCTATTCTCCCTGATATCTATACTGTTGACCTTGTCAACATTGCAGAACCTCTTCCCACAGCCAGTTCTCCTGTTCCCCCTCCACCTTCTCAAACAGAACCTGCTGTTAAGATTGATAAGCCTGCAGTTATAAAAGAGTCCAAGGCCATAGCCATTGATAAACCTGCCCCTGAATCCATCCCGATAGAGCCGGTCAAGGCAATCTCAATTAAACCGCTAAAGCGAAAATTAAAGAAAAAGCTTCCCCCTGATACCTCTGCCCAGGATGCCGAAAAAAGACAGGCTGCAGAACAGAAGCGTCAACAGCAACTCCTTGAACAAAGAAGGCAACAACTTCTACAAGAGGCGCAAAGGCAACAGGCAATTGCTGATGCTGAAGCAAAGGTTGCTGCCAAGGAGGCATTGAATGCCTTAAAACAGTCTCTGCGAGCCGATGCGGTGGTCAATTCTGCCAGGAAGAATCAGGGGGGGTCAGCTGTTGCAAGAGGAAGGGGAACATCAAATAGTCTTGAGGCTCAATATTTCTCATCTATTTTCAGTCATCTTCACCAGTACTGGTCATTACCTGACATCAAACCGTGGAGCCCTGACACTACCGCAATAGTTGTCGTTACCATCACAAAAAACGGTACAATTATAAAACACGAGTTTGAAAGATACTCAGGTGACAAAGTCTTTGACCGCTTTGTCAGTCGCACCATAGAGGACGCCAATCCGCTTCCTGCAATTCCCCCCGCTCTGAAAAAGAATCAATACACTATTGGCCTGCGATTCAGACCCGGTGGCATTCAATAGAACATTTGAAGTAAGTAAGGACTCAGTTCAGCACTCCTTGAAAGGGTGGGCGATAGTGCCTATATGACGACAGGTTCCCTCACAAAATCATTTTAAACAATCAAAAACGGGGAAATAATTTCTGAGCACCTAAACAAGTCTGAAGTTTAAAAAGGTTGACTGCTAGAGGGAAACATTTATAATCTATAAGCTCTATACAATTTCTTGCTTGCTAATCAACTATCATCACATACCTTTATGAAATCACTGTTTTTCTCATTCTTTTTATTTTTCCTGTTTCTGATACCCGGGCATCTAGCGGCCAAAGATATGGTCTATATTGACATCACCTCCCCTGATGCCCGTAAAATAAATATTGCAGTACCCTGGTTTAAAGACAAGGAACATCCGGAGCAATTACAAGATATTGGAGGAAAGCTTGCTGACACCCTCGGCAATGCCCTTGTTTTCCACGGTATTTTCTCACTGATTCCTTTAGAAGAGTATGGGAAAAGGCAGGATGTCAACTGGAAAGCACTTGGAACCGATTTTGTAATGCTTGGCAGCTACACTCTCACTGCCAAAGGTATGCAACTGGAGATTCGCCTCCTTGATGTCGCAGCGAATGATATGCTCATGGGGAAACGATATAACGGTACCCGCGCCCATGAACAGGATATGCTTTATAGGTTTACTGACAGTGTTATCATGGAATTGACTGGGCAGAACGGTATCGCATCCACAAAGATTGCCTATGTTTCTGATAGCAGCGGTTATAAAGAGGTCCACCTGACTGATATTCTTGGTCAGGACAGGCGCCAAATTACCCGTCATAAAAACCTTGTTGTTTCACCAAGATTTCTTCCCGGCGGCAAATACCTGGCTTACACATCTTATCATTCAGGTAATCAGAACCTGTACATCACGGACCTGGAACAGAGCAAGACGACACGGCCCTTATCACGCAGAAAAGGAATGAATCTTGCTCCTGCCTGGTCTCCTGATGGGAAGAAAATGATACTCACCCTGAGTAAGGATGGAAACCCTGATCTTTTTCTCATGGACAGCCAAGGGGAAATCCTGAAACAGCTTACCAGCCGTTCAGGTATTAACGTCTCTCCATCATGGTCTCCTGACGGTGAGCAGATTGCCTTTGTCTCAGATAGAAGCGGTCGTCCCCAGATATACCTCATGAACCTTAAAAACGGTAATGTACAACGCCTCACCTTTCAGGGAAGTGAAAATGCCGAACCAAGCTGGTCTCCATCAGGTGATGCCATAGCCTACTCCAGCCTCGTTGGCGGATCGTATCAAATTTTCACCATGGCCCCCCATCCAGGGAGCAACGGAAAGCAGATAACTTCCGGCCCCGGCCAACATGAATCACCTACGTGGTCACCGGATGGCCGGCAAATTCTCTTCTCTCTTCGCAAGGATGACGAACAGAAGGTCTATGCAGTCATGAAAAATGGCAGTAATATGAGACAACTTTTTAATTTTTCCGGTCATGAGACTTATCCACGCTGGACCAATTACCAGAACTAAAGCAAATAGAACTAACAGGCAATTCCATGAAAAAACGTTACCTCACTTCTTTTATACTCATTGGCCTTATTCCTTTTCTGGGCAGCTGTGCCTCAAAGACAGATATTGATACCCTGAACTACCAGGTCAGATCCATTAATAAAAAGATCGATGATATGAAGGTCAACACTGTTGACCAGATGCAGCAACGCCAGGCAAGTTCTTCAGGTATGCTTGACCAGTTACAGGTCGACATCCTGCAATTGAAAAGCAAGCTCGAAGAGAATGCCCATATGAGTCGTATGTTGCAGGAACAGAATAAGGAGTTTCAACTTGCCCTGCAAAACCTTCAGAATGAACAGAAGGAACAGCTAAACAAACAACTGGCTGAAATCGATTCTAAGATCAGCTTACAGGAAGAGTCACTTGCTGCTATCCAGCAGGCCCGTGTTGAAGATGCCGAACGACGTTCCAAGGCAGCTGCCAAAGCAGCGGCAGATGCAATGCGCAAAGCACAGCAGGCCAATGCCGAGCAGGCAGCAATGGAACGCACCGGGACTCTTCACCTGACCCCTGACAGCAAAAAAGTACTCATCACCCCATCAACCAGTTCAAGCAAAATCACAATACAACCGGTTTCTACTCCCTCGGCAACAGTACCAGAAGCTGCAAAACCGGTTTCAACTGAAACAACTGCTCCCGCAGCAGTTGAGCCTCTTGACAATTACGCTCAAGCTCAGCAAAAATTCAGGGATGGCCAATATAAAGAAGCCTTCGACCTCTTTGAAGAATATGCCACTAAAAAAGGCTCCGATAAATCTACCATAACTGCACGCTATATGATGGGTGAATGCCTCTTTAAACAGGGCGAATATGATCAGGCCATCATTCAGTATCAGCAAATCATCTCTAATTTCCCTGGGAATCCTCAGGCTGCCACGGCATTACTGAGACAGGGTGAGGCATTTGAACAGCTCTCGGATAATGAAACGGCCAAAATAATATATAAAAAGCTAATCGCTTCCTACGGCTCGTCACCGGAGGCTGTAACTGCAAAGAAACGCATCTCTTCACTCTAATTCTTTCAAATCATGAAAAAGATCCGCCTGGATGAGCTTTTGCTTCATACAGGCTTGTGTACTGACCTTGAACAGGCAAAGAGAGTTATTGGTGCAGGTGAAGTCACGGTAAACGGACATCAGGCCGACAAAGCCGGCAGCCTCTTCCCTGCCGACACTCTACCGGAAGTAAAAAGTAAATGTCCCTATGTCTCACGTGGTGGCTACAAACTAAAAGGTGGATTAGACGCCTTTTCTTTAGACCCGACCGGACGCATCTGTACTGATATTGGAGCCTCAAGCGGAGGTTTCACTGACTGCCTTCTCCAACACGGTGCCCGAAAGGTTTATGCTGTAGACGTGGCATATGGTTTACTTGACTGGAAATTACGTCAGGACAAACGAGTCGTAGTCATCGAGCGATTCAATGCCAGAAAGATAAGCACCGAACAGATACCGGAACCCATTGATCTGGCAGTGATTGATGCGGCTTTTATCTCGCTCACCAAATTGATTCCACCACTGATTCCACTCTTTAAGGATAATAAGGTTACTCTTATTTGTTTAATTAAACCGCAATTCGAGTTACCGCGGGATCTCATTCCCCGTGGAGGTGTTGTGAAAAATCCGGAACATCACCAGCAGGCAATTGATAAAATAGTAACTTTTGTTAAAGAGTTGGGTCTGTACACTCACAGTGTGGTTCCAAGCCCTATTCTTGGGCCAAAGGGAAACAGTGAATTTCTGCTTTTGGTAAAATCCTGATTATTCCAACTTCAGTTTAGCGTATCTTTAATACCTTGCCCAGGCAGATCTCTGCACGTTTAGCTGGCTTAGTTTTTCTCAAGCCTGTCAATGAGTTCACGTATTTTTACGATATCGGCCTTAAGATCCTTTTCCAACTCTGGCTCATTCCAGGCCACCTGAAAATTTTGCCTGGCGATCTCCAGTCTTCCTTCATAGAGATTATATTTCCCCAGATAATAAGATCCGGTACCCTTTTTCCCTTGCGAAGCCTTAAGTTTGCCAATTTCAAAGTAAACCTTTGAATAATTTGGCATGTTGCCCTGTACCTCTTTCAAATACCTTTCCGCTTTCTCAAGATTGCCGAGCTCAAGCCAAACCCTTGCAAGCTGAAAGGCAGCCCACATATCATTTCTATCGCGTTCATAGGCACTCTGTATAAGACCAAGGGCCTGCTCTTTATTACCAGCTTCCATCTCAACCAGCCCAAGATCCACGAGCAGGATTGATTTGTCGGGATAATGGGCAATCACCTCCTGTAACAGTTTCCTGCTGGTGTCATAATCATTCTCTATCCGATCAAGTTGTGAGAGGCCATAACGGAGCATAACCCGTTCATCTTCAGTTTTGGAGGTGTCTGACGAATGATTGAGGAGAAGATTGCGCAGCTGTTTTCCCTCTTTAACCAGGGAGAGGATGCGAAATTTCATCCGCAAAAACTCAAAGTCATCGGCATCCTTAAACTCAGCAAGCTGATCTTGCTCGAAGGCGACCAATGACTGAACATAATCAAGGCGGAGTTCAGGGTGAGGATGGGTCAACAAATATTGAGGAACATTGCTTCCCATTGTGTATCTGCTGATACGACGCATGGTCTGTAGCATTGCCTCCTGCCCTTCAGGATGACGGCCCATTTTCTTCATCCAACCATAGGCCAGGAGATCCGCTTCCTCCTCATGCTGTCTGCTGAAATATAGATTGGCCGCCTGCCCTGCTGCCAGAGAACCGGTCAGAAGGGCCTGACTGAGAGCACCTACCCCTAAGGCAAGGCCGGCAAGGGCCAGTAACGTTGTTGCCACTGTGACTTTCGTCCCCTTATCCATACCTTTTGCGATATGACGGGCAACCACATGGCCGATTTCATGGGCCAGTACAGAAACAAGCTCATTCTCATGCTCCATCTGTTCAATGAGACCGGAATAGAAAAAAACCAGCCCTGATGGGGCAGCAAAGGCATTGAACTGGGTAGAGTTAATGATATTAAAATGGTAGTCAAAATATTGAAACCCGGCAACTTCAAGGACCTCACCACCAAGCTCATTTATATATTGTGAAATATCAGGATCATCGAGCAACGGGAAGGCCAGCCTGATCTGGTACAGGAGCTGCTCGCCGATTTCCCGCTCCTCACTAACAGTTAAGGCCATACTCCTGCTGACAGTGGTCGCCTGAATCAGTGCAATCACAAGAAAACAGATCGTGTATTTGTGAAAAAGGTTAATTATTCTCAATTGTCATTACACAGGCGGTTCATGCCCTCTTTGGTGGTGATGGATACGGTATAATCAAGATCCTGCTTTGCTTTATCTATGGAGAAACAATGTGATTTGGCAAGCTGCTCTGCAAGGAACCTGGTCATCCTGGGTTCTTTTTCAGGTGAGAAGAGATGGTGTATTGCCTCAAGCACAGCCCCTGCCCCATAGGCAATGGGGAATGGAACACGGCTGCGGACGGGTGGAATCTGCATCCGCTCAAACAATTCATCAATCCAATCCCATAAATTTACCGGTTCTCCCTGGCTGATAAAATAGGACTGTCCGGAGGCCGTACCAGTGGTCTCAAGATTTCTGGCAGCAAGGAGGTGAGCAGTTGCCACATTTTCAACATAACTGATATCGACCATATTTGTACAGTTTCCGACTTTTTTCAGCTGCCTTCGCTGACCACGCTCAAGGAGTCGTGGAATAAGGTGCGGGTCGCCAGGCCCCCAAACCAGATGGGGACGAATGGCACAGGTCTGCAGTTCACTCCCGGCACTTTCAAGCACGATTTTTTCTGCCATGACTTTGCTTTTTGCATAGTGACAAAGGAAGTGATCTGCATAGGGCAGCTCCTCATTCCCATTCACTATGTCGTCACCATTAAAAACAACGGAAGGGGTCGAAGTATAAACCAGATTTCTGACCCCGTTCTTTTTACAGGCTGCAAGAACATTTCCAGTACCAATGACATTAATGCGATAGTAGTCTTCCCATTTCCCCCAAATACCAGCAAGAGCTGCTACATGAAAAACAGTATCCACCCCGTCCATAGCACTGGACAAATACTCTCCGTCACAGATATCACCTTGGAGACAGGTTGCACCCAGCACTTCCATCTCAGGATACCTACTTCGTCCCAGCACATGGCATTCAACACCCATTTGGTGGAGTTGTCTTACAATATGGCTGCCGACAAAGCCTCCCCCGCCGGTAACAAGAGCACGTTTCACACTAAATGCAACCTCAGTAAATCGTTATCATTTCCAATTAACATATGACAAACTCGTATTTATGCCCGTAGTTTGGGTGAAAACCTCAAACCTAGGATGGCTAAGTATTTATGCCCGGTAGTTAGGGTGAAAAGCTCCATATGCGAGGCGCTCCCTCCTTTCCAATTGAGACCGGCAAGAGCAGATCACTGATTGTCATTCAGGATCCTGCTACCCACAAACCAATTAAAAAAAAAGGCCAAAACATTCCATACAGAAAGTACCCCATTTGATCAAGCAATGGAACTGTTGATTAACAAGGTTATGCAGGAATAACTGATACAATAACTATTATGAGAAGTGTAGCCATAAAAATTTAATAACCACACCTTTGGCTGAAGCCTTTTGAAGGTATTGAGCAATGAGCAACAAAATTCAGGAAATGAAAACTTTTCAATAGATATAAAGTAGATAGAGAGCTTCTGGCGAATAGTAGATCACAAACTTCAAAAATGGGTTGTTGTAAAAAGGAAATCGGGAATCAGTTCATAATACCGACTGGATAGCTGTTCCCCGCAAATGTTTTTTTCTGCCATGCCATATTGCAAGCAGAAATGACAGCAATCATATTAAGGATGTAAAATTTATCCTTTGCCACGAGTCTTTGTTTTGCCTGGCTGGGCATTTTTCTCGATAAATTCAATAACCACGCGGGCAACATTCTTGCCAGAAGCTTTTTCAATGCCCTCCAGGCCAGGGGAGGAATTGACTTCCATCACCACTGGGCCATGGTTCGAACGTAAGATGTCCACTCCGGCCACATTCAGACCCATAATTTTGGCAGCCCTTACGGCTGTGGAGCGCTCTTCCGGTGTAATTTTCACCTTCTCAGCCTTACCTCCCCGGTGGATATTGGAGCGAAAATCGCCCTCCTTGCCGGTGCGCATCATTGCTGCAACCACCTTCCCCCCCACAACAAAACAACGGATATCCTTGGCATTCGCCTCCTTAATAAACTCCTGCACCAGAATGTTTTGCTTCAACCCCCTAAAGGCCTCAATGACACTCGAGGCTGCATTATTGGTTTCGGCCAGGACAACACCGATCCCCTGGGTCCCTTCCAGTAATTTTATGACCAGTGGAGCCCCACCGACAAGGTCGATCAGGTCCTGGGTGTACATTGTGGCATGAGAAAAACCGGTAACTGGCAGACCGATTCCCCTGCGAGCCAGAAGCTGTAGCGAACGGAGCTTGTCACGGGAACGTGAAATAGCCACAGATTCATTGATGCAATAAACCTCCATCATTTCAAATTGCCTGACCACTGCTGCGCCATAAAAGGTGATGGAAGCACCTATACGTGGGATAATCGCATCATAGCCTTCCAGGGGTTCACCCTTGAAATGGATCGAAGGCTTATGCGAAGTAATGTTCATGTAACAACGCAGCGGGTCGATAATTCGTGCTTCATGGCCGCGTTCTGTCGCTGTTTCAAAAAGCCTGCTGGTGGAATAGAGCTCTTTGTTTCTGGATAAAATGCCGATTTTCATATCACTTCCCTATTTAATTTACTGAAGTTTCCTAGAAATTATGTGGCACCAGGTGAGAATTCCTAGCATGTGAGGATCGCTATCAAAAATGGTTTCACTTTCTATGCCAGATGAGAGGTAAATACACAATAAAATATTTAAAAACAGCTAGATAGA
>JAIPEF010000074.1 GCA_021737265.1 Desulfocapsa sp.
TGGAAGCAGTTGATAGACTTAACAGCAGACCCAGAAAATGCCTCCAGTTTAAAACGCCCTATGAGGTATTTGAAAAACTTACGGGTATTAACGTTAGAAAACTTATGGGTTATGCACTTATCACTTGAATCCAGGTTTTATAAATTTATTAAAAACAGGAGAAAGATTAATGTTGAAACGTATACTGTTGGTAGTAACTTTGATTGTACTTGCCGGGTTTACCCTGGATAGCAGCACTGCCAGAGCAGAAGCGCAGAAAATAGGCGTAATGAATGTCCAGAAAGTTCTTCTTGATTCTTCTTCAGGCCGTAAGGCAAAAGAGATTTTTGAAAAGAGGACCAACGAATTGCAGGAGAAATTTCAGGCTGAGCAAGATGCATTAGTAGCTCTTCAGCAAGAAATTGAAAAGAAAAGCTCAGCTTGGAGTAAAGACAAAAAAAGTGAAAAGATTCGGGAACTACAGTTAGGACAGCGTGAGTTGCAGGTGAAGAGTGAAGATGCTCAACTGGAACTCAGACAGTTGCAGGACAAAGAACTGGAGCCCATTCTTAAAATGTTGCAGACTGTGGTAAACAGCTATGGTCAGAAAAATGGATTTGCTGTGATTCTTGACTCTAAAGTTGCTGTTTTATATGCCGATCCTGCTATGGATGTCACTGAAGAAATGACAAAAGAACTGGATAAACGTCTGAAATAATAAAAGTTGATTGCTCCCACACTTTTTTTAGACCACCCATAGAAAATATGTGACCATGATAACGATGCAGGAGAGACTCTCTTCTGCATCGTTTTTCTTTGTCCGGATTCGACTATGCAGCCCCTTGAATTCATAAAATATACCCCGAGAACCAATTGTGGAGAATGTGGCTTTGCTGCTTGTCTTGCCTTTGCTGCAGCTGTTACCAAAGGTGGTGAAGATCCGGGGAAATGTCCCTATGTTGATCTCTCTGAGCTAGGGGATGAGTTTGCAGGCCGGGACAGGGGCAAAGATGGACTGGAAGGTGTAGGAAAACTTCTTGATGAAAAAGATCTGGCACTGGTTGCCTACCTGAAGGAAAAAACCAGTAACATTGATTTCAGCACAGCTGCAGAATCAATTGGCTGTGCATGGTCGGGAGCGGAAAAGGATAGTCTTCTTCTGCAGTTTCTCGGGCGGGATGTTGAGTTGTCCCATGATACTGTTTTAATAGACGGCAAGGCAGTTGAGGATCCAAGGGATCGGATTTTACTCTATAACTATATTCATTTTGGTGGTGGGCGGGAGCCGGAGCAGAAATGGATTGGTATGGAGTCCCTACCCAATTCCATCTCCAAGATTCGTACCCTCCGAGTGTACTGCGAAGAACGAATAGCCGCACATTTTACTGGTAAAACGGACCTGTTGAAGAAATACGCACCGAAACTTGCTGGGGTACTCCAGGAAAATTCTGAGCAGAGCTGTAGTGCCGCCTTTCTGGTATCTGCTCTTCCCCGTCTGCCTCTCTTTGTTCTCTTCTGGGATGAGGAAGAGGAGGATGGCTTTCCGGCTAAGGTTAAAGTACTTTTTGATCAGAATGTACTGGATTTTTTAGATATTGAATCATTGGTTTTTGTCTGTGAAAGAATGGCGGAACGCTGGGTGGAGCTCGGACAATGAGTAATAAACTGGAAACATTGCTGCCGCGGATTAGCGGAAAAAAAATCCTGGTGGTGGGTGATATCATCGTTGACCATTTTGTCTGGGGCTCAGTGGACAGGATTTCGCCTGAGGCTCCGGTACCTGTTGTCAACGTGACCAAGGAAGAACTGCTGCTGGGTGGTGGTGCAAATGTCCTGCACAACATATACTCTTTAGGCGGTGAAGCTGTTCTCTGTGGAATAATCGGCGATGATAATATGGGAGGACGTCTCCAGACATTGCTGCAGGATCTTGGTTCTTCCACTAAGGGGCTGGTAAAAGGAAAACGCCCGACAACAGTAAAAACACGGGTTGTTGCTCAAGGGCAACAGGTTGTTCGCTTTGATCGGGAACAGACAGGTAGCCCATCACCAGCGACCATAACAGCCATGACCGAATTTCTCAACCAGAACCTCTCTGATTTTGATGCCATTGTCATTTCTGATTATTACAAGGGGGTTATCACAAAACCATTGATGGAACAGGTGGTTGCCCATGTTGCTCAGGTGGCGGAGAAAAGCGGAAAAAAGATTCCTGTGGTTGTTGACCCCAAACCCAGTCAGCCGGAACGATTTTATGGCGCATCACTCATTACGCCCAACCATATGGAGGCGGAAAAGATGTCGGGGATGCAGATTGGAAATATTCAAGAACTGCGGGCAGCAGCTGAAATCCTCCTTGAGACAGTGGGGTGTCAAGCCGTACTTATTACCCGGGGAGAAGCAGGTATGGCACTCCTTGAAAAGGGCAGAGAACTGGTTACCATCCCTACCACAGCACGTGAAGTTTTTGATGTGACAGGAGCAGGAGATACAGTGGTTGCAGCGCTTGCCTTAGGTCTTGCTGCCGGGGCTTCTTATGGTGATGCCGCTGCACTTGCCAATGTCGCTGCCGGTGTGGTGGTTGGAAAAGTCGGCACTGCAACTGTTAGTCAGGAGGAACTCCTTGCAGTGTTGCATGGAGAAGAGACAGTAGAAACAGCATTTACCCGTTGCGGGTGAGAGGGGAGAGATGGCCAGCAAAAGTATGACCGGATTTGGTCGTGGTGAGGCAGAGGCAGGAGGGAGACAGTGGGTTGTTGAGATACGCTGTGTCAACCATCGTTACCTGGATCTGAAAATCAAGATGCCGAAAGGCTATGCAGGTCTTGAAGAGCAGGTACGAAAGACAGTGGCAGCCACCATGCAGCGTGGAAGGGTCGACGTCCTGCTCTCTGTGACCGGCGATTTCTCCGACCTGCAGGAAATTGATGTTAATTCAAGCCTTGCAGCCACCTATCGTGGTTCCTTGAAAAATCTTGGCACAGCACTGGATTTACAGGACAATACAACTCTTTCTCAGCTTGCCTCCTATCCTGATGTCCTGGTATTGAAAAAGCGGGAAGAGGATCTGGATCTTGTCTGGCCCTCAATGGAACAGGCACTGAAGCAGGCCCTTGCTGCCTGTGATACCATGCGCAGTCAGGAGGGTGAGGCCATGGCCGCAGACCTTCTGCAGCGTTTGCACCATTTTGCTGAGGTCGTTCAGGAAATAGAGATTGGCGTCCCTGAACTTCTTCAGCGCAGGGAGGAGAATCTCAAAGAACGTCTGCAGAAACTGCTTGATAATGTCCAGCTTGATCCCCAGCGTCTGGCTCAGGAGGTTGCGATCCTTGCCGATAAAACGGATGTGACGGAAGAAATCGTCCGCCTGGACAGCCATATCAACCAGTTCCGGGCTTTTCTCGATTCTGCTGAGGCAGCAGGCAGAAAACTAGATTTTCTTCTTCAGGAATTCCTGCGTGAAGTGAACACCATGGCCTCAAAAATAAATGATGCAGCTATCGCCCATCTGAGTGTTGAACTGAAGGGTGAGCTTGAGAAGATGAGAGAGCAGGTGCAGAATATTGAATGACCTGCAATGTCTGAATCAGTTCATCAGCATTTAGCAGGGTCCCCAATAACCACCGCTCTGTAATAGCTTATCGGTCTTTTTATAGAGGAAGAAATTCATGCAACTTATTAATGTCGGTTTCGGCAATACTGTGATGGCCCACCGGATTATTGCTGTGGTTAATACCGGCTCTTCTCCTTCCAGAAAGTTAAAGGAACTGGCAAAGGGAGCGGAGCGACTAGTTGATGTGACAGAAGGCCGGCGAACCCGCTCACTTTTGATTATGGATTCCAATCATGTCGTCCTTTCTTCTATTCAACCTGACACGATCAGCCAGCGCTTGGCATCACTGCAGGTAAAACCGCATGTCAATGCTGCCGTAAGGGAAGATGAGGGGAAATAAGATGGTCGCAACCGGGAAACTTTTCATTCTCTCTGCTCCTTCGGGGGCAGGCAAAACCACAATCCTGAAAAAGGTGATGGCCAAGATAGGCGGTCTAGTTTTTTCCGTTTCCCATACCACTCGATCACCGCGCAGTGCTGAGGAGAATGGTGTGGATTATCATTTTGTGTCAACCGATGAGTTTGAGGATATGCGGGCCCAGGATCTTTTTCTTGAGTGGGCGGAAGTGCATGGAAATTTCTACGGAACAAGCCGCCTGGCAGTACTGAATCAGCTGACAATGGGACAGGATGTTATTCTTGATATTGACGTCCAGGGAGCAGGAATTATACGAAAAAATGATTCGATTGCTGCTGTATCAATATTTGTCGCACCCCCATCCATTGCGGAACTGGAAAGACGTTTGCGGGGTAGGGGAACAGACAGCAGCGAGACCATTAATTTGCGTTTACAGAACGCTGTCAAGGAAATGGAATCCGCATCAGGATATGATTACCTGGTGATCAATGATGAGTTGGAACAGGCGGCTGCTACTCTTCAGGCTGTCATTATTGCAGAACGGAGTCGCGGCCATCGTCTGCCCACAGGAGAGCCAATCATGCTGGTGACTGACAGGTGAGTAAAACATCATCAGATAATAGTAGAGGCCACGAACGAAAGATTCGCATTAGTGATGACCTGCTCTGGGGAATTCACCCGGTTTACGAAGCATTGGAGCAGGAAGCGGAGCGGATCAGCGAGATTGTTGTGGTCAAGGATAGAAAAGGCGGTAAGCGGGAAGAGATCATTGCTCAGGCTCGTGCTGCCGGGATAAAACTCAATTTTGTTTCCTCCCTCCGTCTCATCGGTGATAACGCGTCGCAAGCTCGTCATCAGGGTGTTGTCGCCAGGATGTCACAAACCAGCCTCCTTCCCTTTGATGATCTACTGGAAAAATTTCAGAGTCTTGTCCGGCAGGGGAAAAATCCTCGGATCATTGTCCTTGATACTTTACAGGATCCCCACAATATTGGAGCAATTATCCGCTCGGCCCATGCCTCAGGAGTGGACGGTGTACTTCTCACCCGTGAACGTTCTGCCCCCCTTGGCGGTACGGCCGCTAAGTCTGCGGCAGGAGCCATGTCCCACATTGATATCTGTCAGGTAACCAATCTGGTCCAATCCCTTCAGGCCTTAAAAAAGGCTGGCGCCTGGGTGTTTGGAGCGGTGAAAGATGCTGAAGCACAGTCTCTCTTCGAATCAGACCTGGTTCTGCCGGCGTGCGTAGTTGTGGGAAGTGAAGGGGCCGGCATACGACCCCTGGTGCGTAAACAGTGCGACGTCCTCCTTTCTATTCCCATGGAAGGACAGCTCGATTCACTGAACAGCTCTGTTGCTGCTGGAGTGATCATGTTTGAGATGTTGAGACAGCGTCAAGGGTGATGGCGTCGTCTTTATACACCGCTTTTTGGGCGAAAACGCTTTGTCTGCTTTATTGCTGCGGATTTCCTATTTATGATTTTTCAGCAAGCTTCGCTTTCAAAATGTCGCCAAGAGTTCCAAAATCTGCAGATTGTTCTTTTTTACTCTTCTGAAAGTCTTTCACCAGATTCTCTTCTTTCTCCTGGTTTTCTTCAGGGCTGACATAGTCAGAGGGTGTCAGGCTGATCCGTTTTTCAATGGTATCGACGCTTTCCACCTGTACTTCAATTTCCTGTCCTTCTTCAAGAACTTCACGGGGATGATGGATGCGTCTTCCTTTGCCTAGTTTTGAAATGTGAATCAGCCCATCCACACCGGCTTCAAGGGTGACAAAGGCACCAAAGGGTGCAAGACGGGCAACAGTACCGGTGAGTATGCTGCCACTGCTCAGTTTTGCCGCAGCCTTTTCCCACGGGTCTTCCAGCGTTTCCTTGATGCTTAATGTGATGCGCCCCTCGTCCCAGTCCAGTTTTTTGATTACCACCTTGACTTCCTGGTCCACTGCGTAGTAGTCGTTGATGTTTTCCACCCGGCTCCAGCCGATTTCAGATATGGGTACCAGGCCGTCCACACCGCCAATATCAACAAAGGCGCCAAATTCACGAATGGAGGTGATTACACCGCTGACAGTCTGCCCTTCTTCCAGGGTTTCTTTCAAGGCATCGCGAAGTTGCTCACGTTCTTCTTCTAAAATGGCACGGGCAGAAACCACAATATTTCTGCCGTCTTCCTCGTAGCGGGTGATCTGGAATTTCATATGTTGGCCAAGGTATTCAGCGGCCGCATCTTCCACCCGCCGTAATCCCATTTGTGAGTAGGGGCAAAAGGCGCGGATGGAACCGCCAAGGGTGACCTCAAACCCGCCCTTGATCTCCTCTTTGACAAGTCCTTCAACCGGGATACCGCTGCGGCATGCCTCTTCCAGGTGCTCAGTGTTTTTTCCGCTCCCGATGGAAACGGTGAAGAGTTGTTCCCCGTTTTTGGCCTTAAGAAAGTAGACTTCGAGTGTATCGCCAACAGCCGGTGACCTTTCCTGGTCTTCACCTGTCAGTTCAGCTGCGTCCAGTATGCCTTCACTTTTTCCTCCCGTGTCCAGGAAGATGGTTTCGCCGCTGATACCGGCGATGGTGGCGGTTATTTTCTGACCTGGTGTCAGGCGGCGTATGGGTTTGGAAACGCTTTCCTGAAACAGTTCTGCAAAGCTATCACTATCCTGGGACATGTCTGTTACCTGTGTAATGGTGACTGGATGAGGGGAATATTGGGGCAATTATACCATTTCTTAAAAGGAAGGGAAGAGAGAAGTGGTGAACATAGAACATCGAACATTGAATGAAAAAGAAAAATGACTAAGATATGCGGGTCTGTTTGTCCATTTGTAGTTGTTCCTCTTGACTTGCCAGCTTCTGTGGTAACTTAGGGAAAATATGAACAGTATGAGTATAAATCTGAGGTCAGTTTGAAAAAATCAGATATTAGAAAGGTTAGCTGTATAAAAACGTATTGGCCAACTGTATTATCAGCATCGGGCAAGTAGCTCAATAAAAGTTGGAACGGAACGAACAGGTAGTGCCCTTGCAATGAATGTGATACATTCAAACAGGGTACTGGGGATATTGCCGTATCCCTTTGTATTCATAGCGGCTACCGCTATTATTTTATTTTTTTAAACGTTGTTCTGATCTGAATCTCAGGTCAGAACAACGTGAAACTCCAAACTCCAGTCTACTAATTTAACTACTGCATGTTATTGTCACTCAAAAAGTCTTTTATGCTTTCCTACATTGAAACAGACAATCCCTGTGCTTTCCAATCAGCAAATATAGCTTGGTAAATATTCTTGTACCCAAGTTTCATAAGCTTTTTATAGGCACCATAACTTCGACCACCAGAATTACAATACACAACTATCTTTTTTTTCTTATCCAGGCCACCTGAGTTAACAGCAAAGTTTTTTAAAGGCAGATTGATGGCGCCTGGTATATGGCCTTCTGCAAATTCTTCAGCGTCTCGTACATCTACAACAGTGATTGAGTCTGCCTCAGCTTCCATAATTTTCTGTAATTCTGAAGGGATAACTTTTGTTGTTTCAATTCTCTTTTCATAATCATTGCCCTTATAAAAAGAGTAACCCATCTCTTCCCAGACAGGCATGCCCTCTGAATAAACCCAGACATTAGTGTAACCAAGTTCGATAGCTTTGGTAGCCGCCTTTTTGCTTTTGCCGCATTTAACTCCATTACAGTAATAAATGATCTGTGTTGTTTTGTCAGTCGGTAACAATCCAAGAAAGTTCTCCATTTTTTTCTGAGGAATATTGATGGATCCTGGAATGTGAGCTTCTTTGAACTCTTCAGGATTTCTTGCATCCACTAAAAGAAAATTGCGTTCATCATCATCAACCATGGTTTTTAGCTGTGCATGATCAAGCACTTGGTACGCATCATTATTGGCAATAGCATTCGAGTTGAGAAAGAATGCGAGAGTAAGCAAAAGAAACAATCCCAAAAGCCAGCGAAAATTTTTCATCCTGATCCTCCTAAAACAGTTAGTAAAAAAAATATACTCCTCCTATACTTTCCGTAAGATATATAAAATATGCCTATATGTAAAATAGGTAATTCCGATCTTTCTTGTCTCGAAAATAGAATTTTTTGATATAGCATTGCAAATGCCTCAATCTGAGAAAAAATTGCTATTCTCGGACAGCCTCCTAGTGCTGCTCTTTACCCATAAGTTGCTCATCCGTAGGTATGTGTGTCGGAGGCCCCGAAGGGGTCAGGTATTATAGAAACAGGGGACAGACCACAATTAATTTCTATCCAACAAGATAATGCACCGGATAAACCGGTGATCATTATGTTAGAACTCAACCCCCCTGGAGCTTACACAAGGCGATGACTTATCACCTCACCATCACCCACCTCACCTGGTCCGGGAGAACGATACCGTCCCTCTTACACCAAACGACGAGTATCGAGCGCAAGAATGTATCTTGTCTCAATGGAAAATATAATGTACAATTAATCAAATTTTGAATAGTTTATTGATCATTGAGGCCAGGAAAAGATGGTAAAAAAAAGAGTGATAATCTCACCTACACTGGAAGATATTCTAGAGACGGTCGGAGAAAACATCAAACTTGCGCGCTTACGCCGCAAAATTACTGCAACCATGCTGGCAGAGCGCGCAGGTATTAGTCGTGTAACCTTAAGAAAGGTTGAGAATGGTGAAAGCAGTGTCACAATGGCTATTTATGCCAATATTCTTTTTTGTCTCGGCCTTGAAAAGGATTTATTACGACTTGCCGGAGACGATCCTTTGGGGCGACGCTTACAAGATGCTGAATTGACTCACACAACTGAGCGTGTCGCTAAGAGGAAGAAGTAATGGCTGTAAAACGACACACAAAAGGCCCAGCAAGAAAATCCATTCACGTTTGTGCTCATTGGCAGGGGTTGGAAAATCCTATTCTGATGGGAACACTTTATGCCGCCCCTTCAAGAGGGAAAGAGGTCTTTTCTTTTGAATACGATCCTGCTTGGCTCAAATCTTCGTATGTACAAGTTCTTGACCCTGGTTTAATGCTCTTCTCAGGCCCACAATATGCTCGCGATGGGCATGATTATTTTGGCTTGTTTCTGGACTCTTCTCCAGATCGCTGGGGCCGTGTTTTAATGCAACGCCGAGAGGCTCAACAAGCGAGAGCAGAAGAACGAAATGTGCGCCCGCTTCTTGAGTCAGATTATTTACTTGGCGTTTATGATGGCCATCGCATGGGGGCTTTACGCTTTCGTCTGGGCGATGATGAGCCGTTTTTGGATAATCAAGAAGATATGGCTGCACCGCCATGGACAAAATTACGGGATTTGGAATATGCCAGCTTGCAGTTAGAGCAGGATGATGCTGAAAGCGCCAAGGACTACATGAAGTGGCTGAAAATGCTTATTGCCCCTGGAGGGTCACTTGGTGGGGCACGCCCCAAAGCTAGTGTATTAGACGAGAATAGTCATCCATGGATTGCCAAATTCCCTTCTCGCCGCGATGAAATCAACGTTGGCAAATGGGAATACCTTGTTTATCAATTGGCGAGAAAAGTAGGTATTGTAATTGCGCATTCCGATATCCGACATTTCTCAGGAGAATATGATACCTTCCTCACAAAGCGATTTGATCGGACAGAAAAAGGTGAGCGCCTACACTTTGCCTCAGCCATGACGCTTCTTGGCAAAAAAGATGGTGATGGCGGGGATACAGGTGTCAGCTATTTGGATCTTGCAGATTTTCTTGTCCGCAATGGTGCACAAGCCAATGACGATTTGGAACAGCTTTGGCGGCGGATCGTCTTTTATGTTTGCGTATCCAATACTGATGACCATTTGCGAAATCATGGCTTTATGCTGACAGATAGAGGATGGGCACTCTCACCTGCTTATGATATCAACCCTGTTGCAACTGGTGGCGGATTGGCTCTTAACATCTCAAAAGAAGACAACAGCCAGGACCTTGATCTTGTGTTAAGTATTGCCCCTTATTTCCGTGTAAGCAAGGATCGTGCAAATGAGATCATACAGGAAATAACTACTGTTGTACGATCTTGGCCGAACATGGCAAAAAGACTGAGTATCCCATCTCGTGAATTAAGCGTAATGAAAAGCGCTTTCCGAGTGTCGTTATCGGGGATCCAGAAAATCGTTTCTGGCTGAAGATTGGTGGTAATCAGCTAAATTTAAATTTACTCTGACCCTACAGACCCTTACGCCCCTACACCAAACATTAGGCCGACTCCTGCAGTTAATGCCATTGCAAGAGCACCCCAAAAAGTCACTCTGATGGCGCCGAGAGTAATTGATGCACCTCCTGTACGTGCCGCAATGCCACCAAGAAGAGCGAGAAAGACAAGAGAGGATACTGCGACTGCAGGAATTAGCTGTGTTCCCGACATGATCCACGCCACCATCAATGGAAGTGCCGCACCCACTATAAAAGTACCTGCCGAATAAAATGCCGCTTGAACAGGCTGGGCGCCAACACTCTCCGAGATACCTATTTCATCCCTTGCATGTGCCCCAAGGGCATCGTGAGCCATTAGCTGCTCAGCGACTTGGCTTGCCAAGGCTGTCTCAAGTCCTCTTCCCTCGTATATTTTTGCGAGCTCATCTTTTTCAAACTCAATATTGTGTTCTAATGATTTTTTTTCAAGCGCTAAGTCTGCATTCTCAGTATCTGACTGAGAGCTTACTGATACATACTCACCAGCAGCCATAGACATAGCGCCTGCTACTAACCCAGCAATTCCAGCGAGAAGAATACCCTCATGGGTAGATCTGGCAGCAGCAACACCAATAATAAGACTTGCAGTAGAAACAATTCCGTCGTTTGCACCCAAAACTGCGGCACGTAGCCATCCTACTCGGTGTGATCGGTGTATTTCATGGTGACTCATGCAATGCCCCTATTGTTTTTTTCTTCCACCTAACCACCCCACCGGAAAAGCAAATTAACCAAGTTACTCTCGGCAAGATTAACCTTGAGCATGAATTGGGAACTGAAGATTTATCATAAAAAGTTCCACAACAATCGTCAGTTTATGACATGAGATGCCTTAAAGTCAAACAGGATTGCCAATGATAAGGTCAACCAGAGGGAAAAAAGTTAAACCTGAATCTAATGAGCAGAGTGTTCAACATGATCATGTTCAGTTATTGAATTATGTCAGATCGAGCTAGAGCAACTGCCGTTCATTGGATGAATAGCCAGCGCCAGAAAACGATTTTCTTCACAAAAGATCAGTTTCTTCTTGCCCAGGTGCTGTAGAAATTCGAGGAGTGCCTTTTTTTGAATAGTTGGAAAGGCCAGGGAAATCTCTTCCATTGTCCGAATCATTCGACAGAACAGATAGATCTCTCTGGAGGATCCTTGTAAACGGTGTTGGAGGACGGGGCCGTGGAGTTGCTCCTGGCGAATAAGCAGAAATGTTCCACCGTCACGATAAGCAAGCGGGGGCTGGAGAGGACTCCGCCTTTTATGAAACTCCTGCCATTCTGTTATTTTTGCTGCTACCACTTTCCACATTTTACGCTGTATTCTGCGGTCACCACGGTAGTCTTTGATGAGCATATCGAGATTTTTGAGTACCGTCCCGGGGAAAAGCTTTCTGTTTTTCGGATGTGGGGTCACGGCCAGGATGTTATACTCTCGCGGATTTGATGCCACCGGGGACCCATGACCCAGGAAAAATGAGGCATTGGAAAGGGGAGAGTAGGGCAGGACAACGTCAAGATTATTCAGCGTTTCCTGGACTTCCTGTTCAGTACTTCCAGGAAACTCGGTGATGAGATTCCCGTCGAGCACTATTCCCGCCTCAGCACTCTGGCGCATGGCAGCAATATTTTCAATAGCGGTGGTACCTTTCTGCATCTTTTTGAGCAAGCTGGTGGAGAGGGACTCAATACCCACCTGGATGGAAGAAAGCCCCCCCTGGTGATAGAGATGCAGACGGTCAGGATCAGTAATACCCCTTACCTCGGCAAAAAAATTGTAGTCTGTGTTCTCCCGGGCAAGTGTCCCGAAAAAGAGGTCGGCTTCTTTTGGAGGCAGGGCATTGTCGGTAAAACAGAAATCCAGGCATTGAAAACGATCTGCCTGCTGTCGGACTTCTCCGAGCATGGTCTCTGAAGTTTTCCAGCGATAACCTTGCCACTGAAGGTTCAGGTTGCAGAATGTGCATTTGTTCCACCAGCATCCTCTGGAAAACTCAAGAGGCAGGACAGGGATAAAGGGCTGGTCTGGAAAGCTGTTCCTCATCTCCTGAAAGTAGGGACCATAGTCGGGGACCGGCAGAGAGTTCAGGTTCGTAATTCCAGGGCAGCTGCTTTTAACCTGTCCCTGAGTCCTACGGGTCAATATCTGTGTCGGAATTGATTGTGTTTCTATACTCCCGGGTGCATTCAGGAAATGACAGAGCTGTTGTAATGCTTGTTCTCCCTCGCCACTGATGACATAGTCGATCTGGGAAAAGGTATTGAGCAGGGACTTCCCGATAGCTCCCACACAGCCTGAGCCGCCAATCACAATGGGGAGTTTCGGGTATTGTTGCTTTATCCGTGCTGCGGCCGTAAGCGATGGGATGAGCTGGTTAAAACAGATGGAAAAACCGATGAGGTCAAGGGAGTTGAAGTCAACAGTTGTCAGCCATTCTTCCAGTGCCTGTTCCAGGATATGGGAGCAGTCTTCAAAATCCAGATGTCTGAGATATTCTTCTTTCCGGCAGCTTTCATAAAAAAGTTTTCTCGCCTGCTCTGTCTGCTCCCTAAAGAGCATGGGGCTGTACAGAGCCTCACCCGCCCAACTGTTTTTGGCAAGATAGTGGTAGTTTTCGGTGCCTATAGCGGCAGCAGCTGCCAGGTAGGGATGGAAAAGTATTGTTTCAAGGGTCTTGTCATGCTCAAGGTAGGCAGCAAGGGTAGCCAGTTGGATGGATGGCCGGTTAAAAATTGACCAGGGCATGGACACGAGTCCCAGTCGGAATGGCACACCGCTCTGTGTGCCCATCACTGATAAATAATTTCTGTCCCTTCAGGAGGCGTGAAGTGAAAGAGACGTTTCATCAGCGCATCATCATCTTTGTCAAGAGTATTCACCTGAAGGTTGCTGAAATTTAGGACAGTGAGGGTGTCAAATTGATCAAGGATTTCTATGCGCTGAATAAGAGAGTCGTCTGTCACCCAGAGGTGAATGGAGGCCACCTGTGATTGCTTGGCTCTGGGGATCAGTTGAATGATGGATGTTTGTCCCTGGCGGGCCTCTAGGCCATTATCCGGTGCCAGGATTCTAAAGTCCTCGAAAAGATTGCCGGAGCCTGTAAAGAAGGAATAGGTTAGCTCCTTTTGTAAAGACTCTGCCGGAGTGACTATCATTTGGGCAAGGGAGGCGAAATACATGGAAAAGGTTTTTCCGTCACTCACCAGCACCTGTCTGTCCGGATCCGAGTAATTCCAGCGCATCTTTCCCGGGAGTTTTTCTTTGCTCGGTTCTTTTACAAAAAATGCCTGCCCTCGTCCCTTTTTGGGCCGACCACTGAGCTGTCCTCTGGTATCTTGAATAAAATCAAAACTCAGTGACTGGATATTGTCATACCGTTTTTGCAATCTGGTGGCTACTGCACCGGGGGCTTCTGCCGATGCCGCCAACGGAAACAGAAAGAGCAGAAAAGGGAGAAAAAGAAAAACTTGAAGAAAATGTGTTGTTGTGATGACTTTCATGCCACTGTCAGCTCCATTGGCCGGGAAAAAATACGTTCTGCCACTTTCATGGCTGTTTCTGTGCAATCAGAAGCATAATAGCTATGCCTGACAGGCTTTTGTCTGGAAACTATCTCCGGATTGTCTGTAAGAAATTCCTTCAGGTAGCGGGCAGTCTCAATGGAGGAGTCAATAAGCGTCACCCGTTTACCTATTCTTGCCTGGATCAGTTCCTTTAACAGAGGATAGTGGGTGCAGCCAAGCACCAGAGTGTCTATCTGTTTGTCTTTCAGGGGATGCAGGTAACGACGGAGAATCATTTTTGTTTCCCGCTTGTTGAGCCAACCCTCTTCCACTAGTGGTACCAGCAGGGGGCATGCCTGCGAATAAACCTTAAAATGAGGACGTTCTGCGGTAATGGTTTTTCGGTAAATATCGCTTTTGACTGTCGCCTTGGTACCGATAATTCCAATCTTTCCGGTTTTGCTTATTTGAATGGCCCTGTCAGCTGCCGGACTGATCACTTCAATGATGGGAACCTGAAAACGTTTCCGAAGAGCCTCTGTGGCCACAGAAGAGGCAGAGTTGCAGGCAATGATGATAAGTTCAGCACCTTTTTCCAACAGAAATTCAGCATTACGGATAGAATAGTTGATGATGGTTTGCGGACTTTTGGGGCCGTATGGAGTCCTGGCGATATCACCATAATAGGTCAGAGAATAGTCAGGGAGTAACTGTTCGACTGCACGAGCCACCGTCATGCCGCCGATGCCCGAATCAAAGATACCAATCATGGATGAAAGAACTGGTTATTTCTTGATGGCTTTTTGGGCTGCCGGTTTTTTCTTTGCGGTGGCAGTTGTTTTTTTCCGGGAGGCAATGGATTTTTTTAATGCATCCGGGATGCCACGCTCCTTGCCGGCCTTTTTTCTTTTTTCTGTCAATGCCTTTGCACAAAGTGGCTGCCTGAGAGAAAAACCATATTTAATCCTGTAATCTCTTCTTGTAAGATCATGAGAATTGAGATGTTTAAAGGAGAGAGTTTTAAATTCTTCACCACATTCAAGGCAAATGATTTTATTCTTTAAGATAGATTTTTCAGGAGTAATGGCTGGCCTCTGCTCTTCAGCATCAACAACTGGTTCACCACTCTCCATTGCCTGGAGATTTTGCAAAGTGGAAAAAGTTTCCTTTAGTGATTCCTGTAACTCTTCTATGCTCATGTTTTGTGAGCTGCCCTGTGCCTGGACAATTTCAGCTGCCATTTCAACCAGTGTCTTTGTCATCATTACCTCCGAATGAGTTCTTTAGAAATTTTTTCCCTAAATCTTTTTACTCCTCAAGGGAGTACTAAAAAGAGTGGCAGGACATGATTTTGTAAATGTTCTTATGTCGATTTTCTTACAGTTTCCGGGGCATTGTAGGTCATATTTTTTATGAATATAATTTACTTTGTCTTGATAGTATATCGGGAGGTGTAAAAGTCAAGTAAAGATGGGGGATTCATGGGATCAGGTACTGCAGAAAGGTATGTTCTTTTTGGCCTTCATTGGGGAGTTGACAGGCTTTAAAGAGAGCATTACAGTAGCTTTTTACTTTCCTGTTAAGGATAGAAAGAATTTTTGTTAGGTAGAATTGCGTTATGGATTTTCGAGGTGCTGTTCGTTAACGTGTTGACATGGTGTTATATTTTAAAAGTAGAAGTGCGATGGAGTAGAAAGATGCCTGTTTATGAATACGAGTGTTCTGCGTGTGAGAAAGTTTATGAGGTGCAGCAGCGCATGGTTGATGATCCTTTATCTCAGTGTCCTGAGTGTGAAGGGCCTGTAACAAAAATAATGTCCAGAAGTTCTTTTCAATTGAAAGGTGGCGGCTGGTATGCAGACGGTTATGCTTCCACTAATGGGGAGAAAAAGAAAGATTCCACTCCTCCTCCTGCTCCTTCATCTACCCCTCCCTGTAAAACAGGCGGTAGTTGCCCCTGTGCGTCTGCCACTTCATAGCGTACCATAGGAAGAAAAAGGGGCTGCTTTTTTTTTCTGACTTCAGCTGCAGATGACCATGGCGTCACCGTATGAATAAAAGCGGTAATCCATGTTGATGGCTTCCTGGTAGGATTCCATTAATTTCTCACGACCATAGAATGCGGATACCAGAAAGAGCAGAGAGGATTCTGGAAGATGAAAGTTGGTGATGAGATTGTCTATCACCTTATAGTCATAACCGGGCAGGATATAGAGCCCACACCAGTGATCTCCTGCCCGCACGTTGCCATCCCGGTCAGCCATGAATTCCAGGGTACGTACGGTGGTGGTGCCCACTGCCCAGATCTTACCGCCATTTTTTCGCACCCTGTTTATACTATCAGCGCTTTCTGCGGAAATTGATACATACTCCTGATGAATATTATGATCACGGATGTCTTCACAGCGCACCGGGGCAAAGGTGCCGTGACCGACATGGAGGGTCACCTGGGTGATGGCCACGCCTTTTTCGTCAATGGCCCGCAAGAGTTCTTCTGAGAAGTGGAGGCCGGCGGTGGGTGCTGCCACTGCACCGGGTTGATGGGCATAGACTGTCTGGTAGCGTTTTCGATCCTCTTCCGTTGTCCCATCTTTTCTGCTGATATAGGGGGGAAGCGGAACTTGCCCATATTCTTCTAAAAGAGTGGATAACTTTTTGTCACAGGAATAAGAGAGTTCGATTTTGATCTTCCCCCCGTCAAGGAGTTTCATAACTCTGGCGTCCAGGTCCGGTCCCAAAAGGATACGGCTTCCAGGTTTTGGCCGTTTAGAACTCTTTATAAGAGCAGTGACTTCCGCCCGCATCTCTTTATTCTCAAATCTCCTTTCCACTGGATAGGAGAGGAGGAAGACTTCAACCTTACCACCACTTTCTTTCCTGCCATGGAGTCGTGCCGGGAAAACTTTTGTGTTGTTCACCACCAGCAAGTCTCCAGGACTCAACAGATCGATGATCTGATGGAATTGGCCATGTTCACGAGTTGCAGTTTCCCGGTGCAGAATCAGGAGCCTTGAGTCCTCTCTGGCATCTGCCGGATGCTGGGCAATGTTTTTTTGAGGCAGCGTATAGTTGTAAGCCTTGAGGGAGAATTCCTGTTGCATGTCTATTTGGTTCTACAGTATAAAATGGTGGCGTTGTATTTTTACGACGCCATCAAGATTGATGGTGTCGTAAAAACTCTTCATCTACTTCGTTGTTGCAAATTTCACTATCATTACGACGTACTCTAGTACGCCGAAATAATAGCAAAATTCACACGCCTCGAATATGAAGCTTTTTACTTAACCATCTGCAATTT
>JAIPEF010000002.1 GCA_021737265.1 Desulfocapsa sp.
CTCAAACCTAGGATGGCTAAGTAAAAAGCTCCATATGCGAGGCGCGTATTTTTTATTTAATTTCGGCGTACTAAGGTACGTCGAAATTAAATAAAAAATGCAGCAACGAAGCAGATGGAGAGTTTTTACGACGCCATCAGAACTTGATTACCACTGAAACTCAGCCAACTGTCACATTCATGACCATTGAAAACTGATCAATCATAAGGAAAGATGCTGGATTCCCGCTTAAAGACTGCGGGAATGACGGAGTGGGTTCCCCCCTATACCCGGAAGGCTTGTCATGCCCGAGTGTGGTTATCGGGCATCCAGACTAGTTCTCTGGGGCTGAGTTTCAATGGTAATCAGATATCAGAATGCCCCATGGCTTTGTGAACTCAAAACGGCACATTAAGGTTTACGCTGTACTGGTCCTGCCTTCACGTCAGTGACAAGAGTCTTATTAACATTGACTCTATACGGCATCGAACCGAAGAAAAGACCTCGTTTCACCATTTTACTTTATGCCTTTTGTAACTCTTCACACAAAAATGCCCTTTCATAACAGGTTACGAAAGGGCATTAAACCATGAGCAGTATTTATCTACACTTATTCATCGATATCAACTTTCAGTATCTTGTCTCCGGGCTTCAGGGCGTCACCAACCTTGGCAACAATAGAAGTGACGATCCCGTCGATTTTAATGATAATCGGTGTCTGCATTTTCATTGCCTCCATCACCGCGACCTTGTCACCAGCAGATACCTCCTGTCCCTCCTTCACGCTGATTTCACAGATGTTGCCGTTAAAGGAGGCACGCATGTCACCTGCTTTCGCAAGATCGAGGATCTCCTCTTTGGACATGGTCGCAGCCTGTGCGACTGCACCCTCAGGAAGCTCGGGTTCAAAGTTGTATACACGCTGATGGTGGTCGACATTGAGGTAGACACTGGTTTCTCCGCCTTCGTTGACGATAGATGGGCCGACTTCAACCATATGCTCTTTGCCTGTGTGATCCAAGAAGGTAAGTGTCTCCCCAGGTTCAAAACCGCCCTCGCGAAGGAAAATGGAAGGAGGAAGGACGTAGACCTTGCCGAACTTGGCTTCAAATTTGAAGAACTCAACGGCATCGTTTGGATGCTGCAGGTAGAGAACCAGCTGCTTGTCCGTGGGGTCTTCGCCAATTCTATCGGCAAGAATCTCTTTTTCATTATCGATATCCATATCCTCGATATCTTCCACACCGCCTTCTTCTTCAAGGATCTTTTTCCAGTCAGATCCAAGGACCTTTTCAAAAATCCATTCATCCGGTTCGTAGAAAGGAAAGGGACCATATTTTCCAAGGAGAAGATTGCGCAGATCACCTGAGGCATTGCCGTAACGCTCTCCACCCTGAACATTTGATACCGCAGTGGTCCACAGAATCTGGGATCCAGGGGTAACAGACCAATAGTTTCCCAGTTCTTTTTGAACCTTTGGGAGTTCCTTATGGAGAATGTCCGGCATCTTGTCAAGAAAACCGCCTTTCACTGCCTGCTCGAGGCTTGATCCCATGGCTCCGCCAGGGAGTTTGTGAATCTGGACAGTGGGCTGGAAGCCCTTTATCTGGGACTCAAACTGCGCGTAGTATTGTCGTTCATCCCTGATCACTTCCGAGGTCTCGATGATGGCGTCTTCATCAATTCCGATTGCATTGTGGCCGAGGTCCTTTAACGTGTGGATGACAGAGAGTATCGGCGGCGGACCATAAAAACCGGTAAAAGAGGCATCAGCTGCATCAACGATATTTGCACCATTCTCGACTGCAGCAACTATTCGGCCAATGTCATTGCTGTCGGTATTGTGTCCATGATAGTGAATGGGAAGGTCCGGATACTTCTGTCGAATTGTATTAACAAGTTCACCAATACGCCTGGGGGTACCAAGGCCGCCATGATTCTTGATACAAAGGATGATTTCTTCCCCTGTGACATCAAGTATTTCCTGTACTTTGGTCAAGTAGTAGGCGTCTGTATGCTCGGGACCGGTGGAAAAACAGATACAGGGCTCGTTGATTTTACCGGCTTTGGCTACTTCCTCAAACACGGCCTGCATGTTTGGTATATAATTCATGAAGTCAAAAGTACGCCAAACATCGACATATTTGGCAAACTCTTTGACCGTGAAACGAATGACGTTTTGAGGGTAGGGACGATACCCAAAGAGATTAACCCCACGGCACAGGGTTTGAAACATGGTGTTTGGCATTTTTTCCCGGAGGAGTTCCAGTTTCAAAAACGGATCGACCTGTTTTCTTAGAATATCCACGTGAACGGATGCTCCACCGGTGATTTCCAGCGAAAAGTATCCGGCACGCTCTCTGGCATCAGCTGCCATAAGATCGGTATGAAGCAGGATTCTGTTTTTAAAATCGGACTGGGAGAGATCCCTGGCGGTATTGGTTATGTAATACCCGTCTGCCTGCTGTAGTTGGCTCACCACCTGTGCTGGAGATGATCCTTGTATAATTCGTTCCATAGTCTTTCCTCGTTCTCTATCAGTGGCTGCTGAAACCGGAGGCTGCAAAAAAGCCTGATTTCAGACAGGGAAGTATAAGTTTAGCTATTTTACCACGCTATGCTGCGTACGGGTTAAGGCCGCGGTGGTGAATCTCTGCAATTAGATTGGAGAGCTTGCTTGCTTCATTGGCATTGTCTTCATAAACGAACAGATCAGGGTGCTTATCCAGGTATGAAGTGTCAAAATTCCCTGCTATGAAATCAGCATCTTTTGCAATGTTGAGGTAGAAGGGGATGGTTGTCTTGGGACCAGAAATAACAAAGTTCTGCAGACAGCGACGCAGTCGGTCAACCGTTTCGTTCCAGGAGAATCCATGGACAGTCATTTTTACCAGGAGGGAGTCATAGACCTCGGGAATGGTAAATCCCTGATAGACAAAACCGTCAAGACGAACACCGTAACCACCTGGTGAACGATAGACAGAAACAGTTTTGCCACCTTCCGGCATAAAATCAGCCTTGGGATCTTCTGCATTGATACGCATCTCAATGGCATGACCCCGCATTTTTATATCGTCCTGGGCAAAGGAAAGCTTTTTACCCATGGCCAGTTTGATCTGGGTGCGGACAATATCAATTCCGGTGATCATTTCGGTCACAGTGTGTTCCACCTGGACTCGGGTATTAATCTCCATGAAATAATAGTTAAAATCCTTATCAATCAAAAACTCAACGGTTCCGGCATTGCAATAGTTCGCTGCTTTTGCTGCTTTTACCGCGGTTTCGCATATTGTATCAAGGAGGGTTTGATCCCCTATCATGGAAGGGGCAATCTCAATGAGCTTTTGATTCCTCCGTTGAATGGAACAGTCACGGGTTCCAAGGTGCACAGTTGTTCCTTCCTTGTCAGCCATGATTTGCACTTCAACATGTTTGGGTTCAATGACAACTTTTTCCAGATAAACGGATTCATCATTAAACGCTGCTTTTGCCTCTGATCGGGCAATGGGAATCTCTTTTCTCATCTGTTCGTCAGATTCGATAAGTCTGATTCCTCGTCCGCCACCGCCAGAGGTGGCTTTCAACATGATTGGGTATTTATATTTGGCGGCAAAGGCAATGGCTGTTTCCACACCCTCATCTCCGGGAGCGAGGTTATCACTCCCTGGAACCATAGGGATGCCGGCTTCGGCCATGATTTTCCGGGCAATAACCTTATTTCCGAGATTGGAAACAACTTCTGAAGGCGGTCCTATAAAGATAATTCCCTCATCTTCACAGGCCTTGGCAAAATTGGCATTTTCTGCAAGGAAGCCGTAACCGGGATGGATGGCTACTGCCCCGGTTTTTTTTGCAGCCTTGATGATTTTATCTATATCGAGGTAATCACAACGGGGCCCTTTACCAAGCCAAACCGCCTCGTCTGCAAGACGAATATGGCGAGAATCTTTGTCTGGTGATTCATAGACCGCTACAGCCTCATAATTCAGTTCTTGTATGGCTCGAATGATGCGGATGGCAATTTCGCCACGATTGGCGACTAGTATTTTCGTTTTCAAAGCAAACTCCTTTTACAGAATTCAAAGAATTTCTAATGGGTCACATACAGTTTGCATCAGAATAGCTAATTAGGAAACATCCCTGTTGGGGGAGGGAACATCGGACAGGCATAATTCATTGTGCCGCGATAGGATTCCGAAGATAGTATTGTTTAGCATATTTCTACATCAAAGGCAAGTAATACTGGTCAATTGGACTCAAATATTGATGAAAAAGGGAGGTATCTACTTGAAGCATTTAAGCTATTCTAAAAAAGAAAGAGCAAATCACCTTGACACTAGGATTCCTCTCATTATAACAGGAAGAGAGAGCTTAACTGAGGACTTACCTGTGGCAACCACGCAATTTTCCATTAAACATAAAAAAACAACTGGTTATTTATATGGTACATGATACCAAGTCCAGACCCGCGGCAAAGCCTGAAGTCGGAGAGAACAAGACCGCTTCCGCACCATCAACCGCCCAGCAGAAAAAACGTAAACTGCACAGAGTTACCTTTTATTATAAGTGGTGTAAATCCTGTGGGCTTTGTTCAGCCTTTTGCGTCAAACAGATAATCCAGACAGATAAAAATGGTCTGCCTTTTATAGCAAACGACGATATGGACAGGTGCACGGGATGCCGGTTTTGTGAAATCCATTGTCCGGATTTTGCAATAACTATCCAGAACAAATATCCTGAAAGGAGACACAGTGATGATAGGCAGTGACCAGCACGAACGTGTTCTCCTCCAGGGCAATGAAGCTATTGTTGCCGGGGCCCTTGCTGCCGGATGTCGCTTCTTTGCCGGTTATCCTATTACTCCTGCATCGGAGATCAGTGAACTGCTCTCCGTCAAACTCCCTGAGTTGGGTGGTACCTTTATTCAGATGGAGGATGAAATCGCCTCAATGGGTGCCGTGCTTGGAGCCTCACTTGCCGGGGTCAAATCCATGACTGCAACCAGTGGTCCCGGTTTTTCACTGATGCAGGAAAATCTTGGCTACGGGTGTATGGCAGAGGTGCCCTGTGTCATTGTTAATGTTATGCGGGGCGGTCCAAGCACCGGCTTGCCAACCTGTCCTGCTCAGGGTGATGTGCAGATGGCAAGGTGGGGAACCCATGGGGATCATCCTATTATTGTTATGGCTGTTTCTTCTGTGGCCGACAGTTTCTCTGTAACTATCAAGGCCTTTAATTTATCAGAAAAATACCGAACTCCGGTTATTATCCTTTCAGATGAAGTGGTTGCCCATACCCGAGAGTCTGTGACTCTTCCCACCTCGGACCAAATCAAAGTCTTTGATCGAGTAAGGCCTGACGTTCCTCCTGAATGGTACAAGCCCTATGCTGACAATAACCGTGGAGTCCCGGATATGGCAGCATTTGGTGATGGCTATCGTCATCACGTTACAGGGCTTGTGCATGATGAAAAAGGGTATCCCACTCAGAATGGACTTGAGGTTGAACAGTTTTTACAGAGAATCCACGGCAAGATCAGCAAGGGATTCCAGGAAATTCAGGTTACTAAAAACCATCAACTGGAAGATGCTGAGGTCTTTGTTATTGCCTACGGTTCCGTAGCCCGCTCAGCATTAAGGGCAGTTCGTGACGCAAGGGCTCTTGGGATAAAGGCAGGACTTCTGCAGTTGGTTACACTCTTTCCGTTTCCGCGCAAAGTTGTTGACAGCTATTTGCGCCAGTGTCGGGCTGTCATTGTCCCTGAAATGAACATGGGCCAGATGAATCGGGAGATTGGCCGGGTTAACCAGGCTGGTTGTCAGATTGTAAAACATAACCGAATTGATGGGCACCTGATTACCCCTGATGAGATTTTAAAACATTTGGCTGCAGTTTGATCAGGTTTAATCATTACGGCAAAAAAGGAGAATACCATGCTTGAGCGTGCTGAAATTGTCCGTAAGGAGTATCTGCGGCACGATAAAAAATTTCCCCATGTCTGGTGTCCAGGGTGTGGAAATGGGATTGTCATGGGTGCACTGTTGCGTGCTATCCATAGAAGCGGTCTTGAAAAGGATGACGTGGTCCTTGCCTCCGGGATTGGTTGTTCCGGCAGGATGCCAACCTATGTCGATTTTAATACCATTCACACTACCCACGGTCGAGCGCTTACCTTTTCTACTGGAATAAAACTGGCAAAGCCGGAACTCACTGTTCTCACGGTAATGGGTGATGGTGATGCAACGGCCATCGGAGGAAACCACTTTATCCATGCGGCCAGGCGTAATCTCGACATGACTGCAATTATTATCAACAACTCCACCTATGGAATGACGGGAGGGCAATATTCGCCCACCACTCCATTTGGTTCCAAGTCAACCACTTCAGTTTACGGTCATGTGGAGCACGCTTTTTCCATCGCTGAGCTCGCTGTAACTGCTGGTGCATCTTTTGTTGCAAGAAGTACTGTCTACCATGCAACGCATCTTGAGGATATGATACGACTGGCCATTGCTAAAAAAGGTTTTTCCGTAATGGAAGTTATTTCCAACTGTCATGTACAGCATGGTCGCAGAAACAAACTTGGCGGGGCCGTGGAGATGATTAAGGGCTTCAAGGAGAGAGCGGTCAGAGTTGAGAAAGCGGAAAAAATGAGTGCTGAGGAACTTGTGGACAAGATTACCATAGGCGTTCTCGCCGATGTCGAAAAACCGATTTCCACTGAGCAATATCAGCGTGTAATAAACGAGGCCAAGAAAAAGGCAGAAAAAATCGCAAAAGAAAAAGAGAAAAACGGGATCAAACGATATGAAGAGTGATGATCGTTATGAGATAAGATTCAGTGGCTCCGGCGGGCAGGGAATAATCACTGCGGCGATGATAATGGCAGTTGGTGCCGGTTCCTATGACAATAAATATGTCTGTCAGACCCAGAGTTACGGGCCGGAGGCACGAGGGGGCAAGAGCAAGGCTGAGGTTGTTATCTCTGAGAGTCCCATAGATTATCCAAAGGCTCTTCATGTGGATCTCCTTCTTGCTATGAACCAGACTGCCTGCGACGCCTATTTTTTTGACCTCAAGCCAGATGGTCTGCTGGTGGTTGACAGTGGACTGGTGCAGCAGCTTCCAACCAGCCGTTCCGTTTTAATTCCTTTTACCCGGATAGCAATTGAGCAAATCGGGAAAGAACTGGTGGCCAATATGGTTGCCCTTGGGGCCGTGGGATATCTCTGTGGGCAGGTTTCCCTTGAAGGTTTAAAACATGCGCTTCTGGCACGAGTTCCAAAGGGGACTGAGCAGATGAATGCGGATGCTCTGAATGCCGGAATTGAGGAGGCAAAAAAGATTGATTTGGATTCGTTACCAAGGTCTGTTTTGTCTGAATGGGATGACGAATTATAGGCGAGGATACAACACGATGCAAGATATGTCCAATCTGTTACATGATAATTTGACGTATGTGGGATTAATGGGAGTGGTTGTTCTTCTTCTCCTGCTTGCTCTGATTAGTCAATCAGTCCGGGATCAATTCAGAAAAGGAGTGATTCCTATACTTATTCTTACAGGGCTGGGGCTGGGATATTATTTGATTACGGGAAAGTCTCCATCTCAAATTCCCGGGGATATTAACAGATTTTTCAGCGACCCGCATATCTCGGAAGAGGCCAGTCACAGGTATTATAAAGATCCTGAAGAACGATACGGTGAGCAGATAAAATAAGAAAAAGGTGTCTGTGTCTGTAGCGGCCGAGTGTTGGTGAAAAATATTTCCGCGAAAGAGGAGCTCTTTTTAAGCCATCTGCTTCAGCGTTGAAAGAGATCACCAAGGCCACCGAGTACAGAACCTTCCCCTTTAGTGGAAAAACCACCGTTGTTCTGCGGGGCAGCTTGGTGAATTTTTCCTGCCAGACGGGAAAAGGGCAGGGACTGCAGCCATACATGTCCCGGGCCTTTAAGGGTCGCGAAGAAAAAACCTTCCCCACCGAAAATTGCGGATTTTATACCACCCACAAATTCGATGTCGTAGCTCACGGTTTGTGTCAGTGCCACAAGACAGCCTGTGTCTATCCGGACAGTTTCTCCGGCAGCTAGATCTTTCTCCACTATGGTTCCACCGGCATGGATGAAGCACAGTCCGTCTCCTTCCAGCTTTTGCATGATAAACCCCTCACCACCAAAGAGGGCCGTGCCTATTTTCTTTTGAAAGGCGATGCCTAAGGCAACACCTTTTGCGGCACAGAGAAAGGCATCTTTCTGGCAGATCAATTTTCCATCGTAATCCTTTAGATCAAGGGGAATTATTTTTCCAGGGTAAGGGGATGAAAATGCCACTTTTCCTTTCCCCTGTCCGGTAAAAGTGAAAATCGTTGTAAAAAGACTTTCACCGGTTACCAGGCGTTTGCCGGCTCCGAGCATTTTATCCATAAAACCGCCCTGTTCAGAGGAGTTGCTGCCGTCACCGAAAACCGTTTCCATCTGGATGCCATCGGACATGTACATCATGGCACCTGCCTCAGCAACTGCACTCTCCCGGGGGTCAAGTTCTACCTCGACATACTGCATCTCATGACCAAAAATCTCATAATCAATTTCATGGGCCTGTATTCCTGCCCCTAGAGGTGGGGGGACAGGGTTATTGAGGGGTTGCAATTCGGGGACATCGGCAATGGTTGTCCAGTCGGAAAACCCATCTCTCCATACAAAGGTATCAGCACTGTATTCGCCACTCATGACTGCCTGTTGAAGTTGGTGCCGGCTGAGAGGGCCCTGTTGCTGACCATTAACGGCCACATACCAGGAAGACATATTTTGTTTACCTCTGGTTTTGATGTTTTTGGATCAAAAGAGCTGGTTTGAAAGTCGGTTTCTATTGATACCGTTCTTTGAGATCATAAAGGGTATCAAGGTACAGGTCTGAACTTTTTAGGGCAGAACCACCCGTTTCCATTTCGGAGATCAGCATATCAACGGCAGGTTTCAAAGCAATGCCATGACGATTTTTCTGCTGTTTATTGGCCTGATCAATAATAAGAATAGCATAGTAGGTTACCACCATGCGTGATTGGGAATCCCTTCTGAAAAGATACTGCCTGCCACCCATCGTGTTGAGAAAGAAACATGCATACTCATAGATAGCGTCATGGATAATTTCTTTGGCATACGTTGTCTGGCTGCATTCAGGCATTGCGACGACAAAGTGGTAGTCGGCAAGGATTTCCTCAAGTCGATCCTTTTCATTGTCCAGTATCCCTTTGAGCATGAGGATATTGTCTTTCCCGGAAACCCTGAAAAAATGGGCAGTGTTTTTCAGAATGGTATAGAGATCGTCTGATTCGCGGGTAACCTGTGGGGGATTGGAAAGGAGTTTTTGCACAAGGGCGGTAAAATGGATACGACTTGGTGTGGCCAGGTGGTAACCATCCATATATGGCTGACTGTCCAGGTGCCTGTAAAAGTCAGTTATCCCCTGTGTTGCATTCTCGCAGAGTGTGGCTGCCTGATCGGGCACAGCAGGAGGCTTAACTGGAATATTCGTTTCGTTATCATGAAGGGGAGTAGGGTGGAGTTGTGGATTGGTCTGTTCTATTGTTGAAGCGTTTTGCAAATCATCTGTTTGTGATGCGTTCTCTTCAGTCCTCCCACTTTCTTTATCTACGGTCGAAAAAACAATTATCTCCTTCTCCTGCCGGCCATTTTTTCCGTTGACTCGATTGCTGTCGGCTGCTTCCCCTTCAGGGACTGTTTGTTTGGTTGGGTTTGAAGCATCAGGTCTCAACAGGCGAGCTATCGGTGATTCCGGGGTGGTATTTAAATAAAAAAGTGTCCCGCCGACGAAAATGATCAGAAGAAAAATGACAATTGCAGGGAAAATATTTGATTTCTTGCGGCCGGAAGGAGTTTTTTGGGATTTTTTTTCATCAGCAGGATTCATGTATACCCCTTAAGAGAGGAGATGGGTTTTTTAAAAAATAAACAGATTAGTAATATACAGTAGCCTCATTGTAAAGTCACGGTGAAATCTTCCTTTTACAGGCCGGATTTTGAAGATGCTTAGTGATTATATTCTTCGTTTTTCTGCAAGCTAAATCAGGAGAAAGAGAAGTGGCCAGATTTTCACTGGAGTTCATTAGAAGTTGGTTAGAGTTAGCAAAAAGTCCGTTTTTCTGCTTGACTCACTCAGGCTAAGGCACTATTGTTCCCAGCAATTTAAGAGGAAAATTAAGAAATCCCCGGAGTGGGGCATACTTTAACTAATAAAAATTTTACGGAGGAAAAAAAATGACAATTTATGTAACAGGTCACGCTAACCCTGACACCGATTCAGTAACTGCTGCCATCGGCCTTGCCACCCTTTTGAATGCACAGGGCCAGGACGCTAAAGCCTGTATGCAGTCTTCTCTTGAGAAACTCAATCCCGAGTCAACTGTAGTTCTCGAGAAATTTGGTCTTACTGCTCCCGAAGAGATGCACGATGTAGCCGGAAAAACCATCGCCCTTGTAGACTTCAGTGATATTGGGCAGGCTCCTGCCAACGTTACCGATGCAGAAGTTGTAACCATCGTTGATCATCACAAAGTCGGTGACATAACCACCAACAACCCCATTCTTGTACGCGTTGAGCCTGTAGGTTGTACCGGAACTGTACTCAATAAGATGTTTAAAGATGCTGGTGTTGCAATTCCTAAAGATGTTGCAGGTGGAATGCTGTCAGCCATCCTTTCCGATACCGTTAACTTTAAGTCCCCCACCTGTACCGATGATGACAAGGCTGCTGTTGCCGAGTTGAAGGTTACTGCCGGTGTAGATGATACCGACGCTCTGTTCATGGATATGCTGAAAGCAAAATCTTCTGTTGCGGGTGTTCCGGCAAAAGATCTGCTTTTCCGTGATTACAAAGATTTTGATATGAATGGAAAAAAAGTTGGTGTTGGCCAGCTTGAGCTTGCCACCCTTGATCAGGTTGCTGACATCCGTGAAGATCTTCTTAATGCTGCAAAAGAAGTCAAAGCTGATGGACGCCACTCCGTTCTTCTTATGCTCACTGATGTTGTAAAAGAAGGAACAGAGCTGGTTGTTGTTTCCGATGATGAAGCCCTTATCGAAGGCGCTTTTGGTGGAAAACTTGATGGCACTTCCATGTGGATTGATGGGATGATGAGTCGTAAAAAACAGACTGTGCCCAATCTGCAAAAAGCATTTGGCTGCTAATTTGTAACAGCTTACCAGAACATCAGTTGTGTACTGGTAATTTTTTTACTGTGCCGAACTCTTCCAGCAGAATCTGGTTGTTCATTTAAAAAGGTGTTTTCGGGGTAACCCGAAAACACCTTTTTTTTTATTCTGCGGGGCAGGATACTTTTGGTAATTTTGTGTTGTAAACGAAATTGTCATCATGGTCATCTGTGTGACAGGTGAGGCAGATTTTTTTACCGGGCAGTTTGGTCATTTTAAATCGTTCCGGCTCCATACTGTGTTTCTTGCCAGCTCCATGGCAGGTTTCACAACCCACTGCCTGTAACTCTTGAGGAAAGTTCAGCAAATGTTCAAGGGGCTGTTGACCCAACGGTATGGTTTGGATATCCTGTGTCATGTGGCAGGGAAGGCACTGCAGGTCCAGGTTCTTTTCCTTTTCAACCAATGTTGTATATGCATCTGCATGATTGGTGCTCTTCCAGAAATCTGTCTGCTTCGCATGACATATTGCACAGCCTTGATTGCCAAGCATGTCCTGGCCATACCCGGTGGGATTCTCAGCAGCCTGTTTGGCTAAAGCTGCTTTTTTCTTTTTATGGAGCTCTCTGATCTCATTTTTTAACTGGGTTAGTTTATTTTCCGTTTTCAAATCAAAAGGCATACTTTTCTTCAGATCAACAAATTGTATTATATACTGATCTTTATTGGCGTCTTCGTTATTGATTTGTTTCCCTTTGTTTTGCCTGGAGACGATTTCTTTATTCAGTTCCTCTTTTTCATTCCGTAGTCGGGTAATACTACTTTCGTATTTACCGGCATTTGCAGGGATCCCTGCTTTCTTTTCCAAGCGTTTCAACTGCCAGTTTAAAGCCCCAAGCCTGTTTTGCAAGTCGGCAAGCTGTTTCGAATTGTCTTCAGCCCACTGTCTTTTACTGCCAAATTTGAGGTCGAGAAGTCCCTGATATTTCCCCTGCGTTCCGGTTTGGGTAAGAAGGGTGCCGTTTACCTGCAGAGGTGAGATGTTTCCTTTGCGTCTGTCTGCCCCTATGATGAGATGAATATTTGAAAACTGCTCAGCAATCTGCTGGTTTTCAGCATCCGTCAGGGTTGAAAGCAGGATTATGAATGGATTGTTTGTTGTGTTGTTGATGTCTTTTAAGAGTTCGGGCAGAATCGTATTCCATGGTTTGATGATAAGACCGGGTTCTGTTTGGGGAGAGTTTGCGGTTATGGCAGTAATAACAACATCCACACCTTGTATTTTTTTACTGATCCACCTCTTAAACAGTGGCTTTTCTTCCCCATCAAGGAGGTTGGCAGAAATCCAGGGGACGTTTTTGTCTCGATTATGACGAAGAAAGTCAACTCCTGCGGCTAAATCCAGGGGGCCAACTCCAACTGCGGTATAACCAAGTTCTTGATAGATTTCGATGATGCTATCAGCGGTCAATCGTTCTTGATTGACACCTGCTTCTATATTGTGGCGTTTAAAGAGGAGATTTCCTGAATCAAGGAGAAGCTTCTCTTTTTTACCATGGTCACTGAGGGTATTGATTTGAAAAGTTTTTCTGGACAGACCGCCCAATTGATTTGTCTTTCAGCCGCAGGGTTCAGTTTCGCCCTGCACATTTCCTGAAAAAAAGAGCAGCAATGGAGGGGATGGAGCTCCAAGGGCCAGGTGGGGAAGAGTCGGCAATAAAAAGAAAATCATGCAGAGAATACAAATTTTTCCTGTTTGAAATAGATTATTTTTTGTCATTATTTTGTCTCTGTTTAAGTATTATACGCCACTTTTCCAGCCGGTCTTTGACAAGTGCTTCATAGCCGCGGGTAGTGGGAAAATAAAAAAGGTTCTCCTGTATCTCAGGTGGAAGATGGTCCTGGGATACAAGTGCTCCATCAGAATCATGAGCATACTGATATCCCTTGCCGTAATTCAATTCTTTCATAAGACGGGTGGGGGCATTTCGCAGATGAAGTGGAACCGGGAGGGTGCCGGTTTTACGGATACATTTTTGGAGCATATATTCTGCAGTGTATAAACTGTTGCTTTTTGGTGCAGTGGCGAGATAGGTCACGGCTTGGGCCAGGGCCAGTTTTCCTTCCGGAAGCCCCAAGGTGTGATAGGCATCTCTACAGGAAATTGTGTGTACCAGCGCCTGAGGGTCTGAAATACCGACATCCTCTGATGCAAAACGGATGAGTCGTCTGCAGATATACAATGGATCCTCACCGGCTTCCAGCATACGGTAAAGCCAGTAAAGGCTGCCATCGGGATCGGAATCACGGAGGCATTTATGCAAGGCAGAGATGAGATTGTAATGTTCATCACCATTTTTATCGTAACGTAGAGTTGTTTGCTGAGCAGCTTCCCCAATATCGTCAGGGGCAATTACCCGCTGTTTGTCCTTCGTTGACTTTTTCCGATGAAGAACCATTGTTGCTGCTATCTCAAAAGTGGTGAGTGCTTTTCTGGCATCGCCGTCAGCCAGTGCAGCCAAAAGTTCAAAGCCCTCATCTGTAATAGTCAGTTCATGGCCGCCAAAACCAAGCTCAGAATCATTCAGGGCCCTCTGTAAAATGGTTCTAAGATCTTTTTTGCCTAAAGGATTGAGGACAAGAACTCTACAGCGTGAAAGAAGAGGGGCAATGACCTGAAATGAAGGATTTTCAGTGGTGGCCCCAATCAGAGTAAACAGCCCACTTTCAACATGGGGAAGGAACGCGTCCTGTTGACTCTTATTAAAACGATGGATCTCGTCAATAAAAAAAATAGTTCCTCTCTGTTCTTTGTCGCGGAGAACCTCAGCCTTGGTCACGATTTGACGAACTTCTTTAACTCCAGATAACACAGCAGAAAAGTAAACAAAATCAGCAGAAGTTGAACGCGCAAGGATTCTGGCAAGGGTTGTTTTACCTGTGCCTGGTGGGCCCCAGAGAATAAGAGAGGGCAGGGACCCGGATTCAAGCATACTTTTCAGGAGTTTACCCTCTCCCAGCAGATTTTCCTGACCGACTATCTCGTCAAGTGATTGCGGACGCATACGCTCTGCAAGTGGCTTTTGGTGTTTTTGGGTAGGGGGCACGATCACAGGGATTTTTTAAAAAAAATGAAACAAGGATGAGGGTTCATCTGGATAAAATTTTCAAGAGAACACAGTAGTATGATTTTGATACAATGAGAATATAAATCATCACTATTCACAAACAAATTTATTTGTGATACTGTCCAGTGATTATACAATTCTTTCCTATTAAAAATTTGAGGTTCATTCTCATGGCCTTTTATAAAATTCTTGTTGTGGATGATGAAGCATTTATTGCTGACATCAGTCGCATGGCCCTCGGTGATGCAGGTCACGATGTGCTCTGTGCCTATAATGGTGAACAGGCGGTTGAATTGGCAATGGAAAATCATTTCGATCTTGCCATTGTTGATGCCATGCTTCCCGGCATGACCGGGATAGAGACATTTGAGGCAATCAGACATATTATTCCCTCTATTCCCGGGATACTTGTTACAGGCTTTGCCAGTCAGGAAATGGTAGCTGAGGCAATGGATAAAGGGATCAGCCGGGTACTGCAAAAGCCATTGGAGACTGTTGAACTTATGAGGGCAGTTCAGGAAACTTTTGCCGCTAAAGAGGGGCGGTGAATAAAAAACTTTACTCTCGCAGCAGCCACAGGGGTGAACTGCTTGCTTCCTCTCCCTCTCTTCTTGGGGAGAGGGCCCCTCAAGATTTAATCACCTGAAATACTGTATTGTCGAATTGCACTCTATCGTTGGCATACAGTTTACGGCCGCGGCGTATTTCCAGAGAATCATTAACCAGGACCTTTCCCTCTGAAATCCTTATTTTTGCCTCCAGTCCATCCTGGACAACATTGGCAAGTTTTAAGAACTGGCTCAGCCTGATAGGCTCTTTGTTAATTGATATTTGAACAGGATTATGTCTGTGCATTGGATTCGTATTTTTGTTAAAGGTATCTTGTCCAGCGAATTGGGATGGCAGCCATCTGCTGGTCAGGAATGGCAGTGAAATAATAAAAGTCAGTCAAGTACGCAGATGATATATAAAACTTCTTATGGTACTATAGCTTGACTTGAGTAAACTGGAAAGAAAAGCCTGGGTTTTTTTTCATTATCCATTACGGATATAAAAACGCAGAGAGTATTTTTAAAGAACGAAAGGCTTTGTCAGGAGCCTGTCTGAAAATGCCCTTTTTCCCCGACTCTTCGTTGCTTGTGAAAAATAATGCTCGGAATAGTATGTAGATGCCTGTGCTTATTTTTCACAGATGCCTCGATTTGAGAAAAAATGTCTCTTCTCGGACAAGCTCCTAGCCATCTGAAAAATATTTTTAAATTGAGGTATGAAATGAACTTACAGGACCCTGCTCTTTTTCGGCAGGAGTGTTATATAGACGGATCTTGGATTGATTCCGCTGAGAGGATTGAGGTTCTCAATCCTTATGACCAAAGTGTTATAGGATCTGTTCCCTCTCTTGGAATGAATGAAACCCAGAAGGCCATAGTTGCAGCTAAAAAAGCATTCCTGGATTGGAGAAATCTGACAGCAAAAGAACGTTCAGGGTATCTCAGGCGATGGTATGACCTGATTGTGGCCCATAAAGCCGATCTGGCTTATATTATGACCAGTGAGCAGGGGAAACCCCTCGAAGAGGCAGAAGGGGAAGTATTATATGGCGCCGCCTATGTTGAATGGTTTGCTGAAGAGGCTAAAAGGGTCTATGGGAATACCATCCCCATGGCCCAGAAAGGGAAACGTATTGTAGTTTTAAAAGAGCCTGTTGGGGTATGTGCTGCCATAACCCCATGGAATTTTCCTTCCGCCATGATTACCAGGAAGGCAGCACCGGCGCTTGCTGCCGGGTGCAGTGTTATTGTGAAACCTGCTGCTCAAACACCATTCTCAGCACTTGCCTTGGCAGAACTTGCCCATCGTGCCGGAATTCCTAAAGGTGTCTTTAACGTTATAACTGGCCCCGCAAGAGAAATTGGGGCAGAATTAACTGCCAGTCCCATTGTTCGAAAATTGAGTTTTACCGGCTCCACGGAAGTTGGTAAGAAATTGATGGCGGCCTGCAGTGAAACAGTGAAAAAAATATCTCTTGAACTTGGAGGGCATGCCCCTTTTCTGGTTTTCGATGATGCTGATCTGGACAAGGCCGTTACAGAGGCTGTTGCATCAAAATACAGGAATGCTGGACAGACCTGTGTTTGTGCCAATCGTTTTATTGTTCAGGAAGGCGTCTATGATGCCTTTGCGAATAAACTTGCCGAAGCTGTTCGTGCTACGTTGCGCGTTGGTTCAGGATTTGAAAAAGGTGTGAACCAGGGGCCACTGATAGATCTCAATGCCGTCCTGAAGGTTGAAGACCAGATTCAAGATGCCTGCGACAAGGGAGCTAGAATTATTGCCGGTGGAAAACGGACAGGGGAAAGTGGGTACTTTTTTGAGCCGACTATTCTTGTTGATGTGACATCTGAGATGAAAATTGCCAGAGAAGAAACATTCGGTCCTGTGGCGCCACTCTTTGTCTTCAAGGATGAGGCTGAAGGTGTCGCCATGGCGAATGACTCAAAGTACGGGCTCGCTTCCTATTTTTTCAGCAGGGATTTGTCACGGTGCTGGAGAGTCACAGAGGCTTTAGAATATGGAATGGTTGGTGTCAATACCGGACTCCTGTCTTCTGAGTCTGCTCCTTTTGGCGGAATGAAAGAATCAGGTATTGGAAGAGAAGGATCCATGTACGGTATTGAGGAATATCTCGAGATTAAATATATGTGTATCGGGGATGTGGAGTAACTGAATTAGAAATGCCTGTTTCCTGATGGGTAGAAAAAATCTAGACAAAAAATATTGTTTGCACTACCTAGTACACTGTAAGGCTTATAATTTCTCATCGAAGTCATCCTCGAGGGAGTAATCGGTGATCCAGAGCGGAGCTAAATTCCTGGATACCCGATAACGCTTGTCCCAGTATGTTTTAAGCAGGGAGCACTCGGGTATGACGGACGAACCCAAAACGGCACATTAAGGTTTACGCTGTACTGGCAATAGAATAAACTCTTCTGCTTGTCTCTCTGAAACAGGAAAATGTAAAAGACAGTCTTAATATTATTGGGTAATAATGGAAAACTAAAAATGGAGAAAACAGTATGAAAAATGGAAAAGCACAAAAACAAAAGGTTTTTCTTGGGATAGTAACAGTACTGCTGTTTATGCTCAGTGGCTGTATTCCTGGAACAACTAACACCAGTACTCCTCACGCTGCACAGGGCAATTTTGAAGATCTTCCGCCCGTATCAAGTACTGTTGGCAATTATGAAGATATAGAGATTCCCGCTGATATGAAATACAGCACCAAGAAGAGTATGTCCATCAGGACAGAATCTTTTCGTGGTGGAATTATTCATTACAGCGGTAGGATAGAAATGTATTCCTTAAAAGAGTTCATAATTTCTTCCATGAAAACGAATAAATGGAAACTGGCCGGGGAAGTTTCAAGTGAAAATGTTATTCTTGCTTTTACCAAGCCTAATAAAACATGTATGATGAAGATAGAAAATAATGGTGCCATGTCTGATACTACTTTGACCATGTATGTGACTGTGGATGTGGCAGCAGCCGCATCTTTGAACGCTTTCGGAGAACCTGTCAGGTAGCTTGAGAAATTCTTTTTCCAATTATCGGCCGTTATCCCTTCTCTTTTTTGGGGGTAACGGCTTTTTTGGTTTGTTCAGTATGATGTTACGTCCCTTCAAAGAGATAATGAAAAAGATCCCGGCTCTTCTCCTTTTTTCCTGGCTTAGTGTTGTAACTGCAATGGCAGCTGAAGGAGAATATGAATCGGACATTTTACAAGCAGCCCATGGTGGTGATGCCGGATCCCAATTTGCCCTGGCACTGCTGTACGAATATGGCGGTGACCTTATCCCTCGCAGCCCAGAGCAATCTGTCGTCTGGTTTGAAAAAGCAGGAAATGCCGGTGTGGCAGGTGCTTGTCTCTATCTCGGGTTGAAATATGAACATGGGAGTTCAGTAAGTCAGGATTTTTCCAGAGCTGCATGCTGGTATACTTGTGCGGCACAACAGGGCTGGCCGCTTGCCCAGTTTTTTCTTGCAGGACTCTATGAACATGGAAAAGGCGTACCTCTTTCCATTATCACGTCGTTGGCCTGGTTGGGACTTGCGGCAAAGGATGAATATCCAGGTGCCGCTGAAGAATATACCAGGCTCATGCAGACCACAGGGTTTAAGGATCCGGCGCAGTTGAAGGTGAAGCAGGAGGTGTTGCTAACTGGAGAGAGAAGCCCCTGTAATTAATGTTGACAATCTCGTAAAAACCTCAAACCTAGGATGGCTAAGTAAAAAACTCCATATGCGAGGCGCGTATTTTTTATTTAATTTCGGCGTACTAAGGTACGTCGAAATTAAATAAAAAATGCAGCAACGAAGCAGATGGAGAGTTTTTACGACGCCATCAATGTTGTTTTTTTATGATAGATTAGTGTGGTATTTTTATGGTAAGTTTATAATGCGTGTTTTTGTGTTTTCCTAATTCTATTATTTTACATGTAATAAATACATAAATGGAAATAAATAAAGATAAACAGCATGAGGCTCAAAAAAAAGCCAGAGAGTTGCTAGCCCAGCAAGAACAGAAAAGGGCAGAATCTCGGCAGCTTAATCTGGTGCGTGCACTTGAGCAGGGCAAGAATGAGGTCCTCTTAAATAATGAATTTATGGAGAACCTGCCCAATCTGATCTCCACATACTGTCAGAATAGTGAGCAGGATAAGGCCCAGGCACTGATTGACAGAATCGGAGAATGTGCCTGCAGTGAAGAGGATGCCAAGCTGCGCGAACGTGCCATCATGGTGCTGATTCTTTGTATGGTAGAGTTTCAGGGTGAAAAGTGTACGGATATTATTGAACAGATTGCTGTTGCCCTTCTGCGTTGGCTGCGTGTGGAAAAGGTTTTCCTCTCTGTCTGTGATTCGGTTTGTAAACACTTACAAAAGGAGGGGGTCAGGCTCCTTGAAGAGGGGTTATGGAAAGAATGTTATCCCCTTCTTGAAGTGTTTCATGAGATACAGTCCGGAAAGTTGGACAAAACTAACGCTATACGTAGTGTTGTCGGTCGAGCACAGGAGGCCCTGGCAGCAGATCACATTATTGAAGAACTAACACTGGTGTGTCTTAAGGGACGTGGAGCACGAAAGGCAGCAGCAGAAAAGATTCTCCTTCTTTTGGGACGAAAAACAACGATTCATCTGCTTAATACTCTTATTTCTTCTCAGAAAAAAGAAGATAGACTTCGTCTTATCGAAATTATTCCGGCCACCGGCTATCTCGCTCTTCCTGTACTGAAAAAATACCTTCAAAAAGAACTTCCCTGGTACGCCATTCGTAATATTGTTTTAATGATTGCAACAATGGGTGACCAGGGGCTGCTGCCTTTGGTTATACCATTTTTTGAACACAATGATGTTCGTGTCCAACAACAGGTTGTTGATTGTATTTTGGAAATTGCTAAAGAAAATTCCGGTACATATTTACTGGATGCATTACCAAAGGTATCGGATGATCTGAAACCAGCCATGGTTGCTTATCTTGGAAAGACCTGTGAACCCGGTTCCATGGATCTTTTTCTTGATCTTCTTGCCGAACGTGAACAAATGTCGTCTCATGTACGGGACGAACTTCTACAGGCTTTAGCAATTCAAGTGCGTTTAAGTGATTCTGTGAGGGCTGTAAACCTGCTCAATTTACTTATTGAAGAGCGGGCTGAGCATTATGATCCTGAATCGGATCCTGTGGTGAGTGTGGCTTTACAATCATTGCACATCCTGAGTTACCGATTTGGCAGTGCAGATATCGAGGAGAAACGTGCGGAACTTTCCGTTGATGAGAAGCACGATACTCCCACTTCTGATGGGGACCCAGGCCCTTTAAGTAGAGCCGAAAAAAAGGTTCAGCAAATTGACAAACAGGTTGCTCTCTTTCTTGATGAAAACGAAGTGAATGATGCCAGTCAATTTATCTACGAAAAGTGTGTAGAAGCAGCAATGATGAAGGATTTTGAAGTTGCGGAGATGCTCATTGATCGTATTTTAGCCGTTGATCCCAATGCTGTGGCAAAACTTATCAGGGCAGGTGAGCGCATTAAGGAGGAGAAATCATCGGCTGTCAGCAGCAATCATATCAGTATCTGGCAGGATCTGTATGATACTCTGACCACTGAAGAATTTAATGGACTCTACTATTCCTTGAAACAAGAAAATTATTCAACTGGTGATACTGTTGTAAAGCAGGGAACAAACAGTCCGGTTCTCTATTTCATTAACAGTGGACAGGCAAAACTTACCTGTCAGAGAGGTAATGAGGAAATCTTTCTTAGACAGATTGGTCCCGGTGAAATCATTGGCGGAAGCCAATTTTTTGACGTTTCTGTCTGGACTGCCTCTCTTACTGCCCTTGGAAAGGTAGATCTGCATGTCCTTGAAAGAGAAACATTCCTTACTCTGCTTGGTAAGTCTCCACAGTTGGAACGTTGTCTTGCGGATTATTGTCAGAAAAACGAATCTATCCCGGATATTCTTCAAAGTACCGGAAAAGATCGCAGACAGTCGGTTCGATATCCTGTTTCACTTATTGCCAAATATGCTTTGATTGACGAGGACGGAGCGGTAACTACGAGAAGCTTTAATGGAGAGCTTCTTGATATTTCCACCGGCGGACTTGTCTTTCATATTAAAATAGCCAAGGAAGAGAATGCAAGGCTGCTCCTTGGCCGGCGACTTCAAACAATCTTTCCCCTTGATGAAAAGCAGAGTGTTACCTGTAATGGTCAGATCGTAGCTGTCCGTTTTCAAAAGGAAATTGAAAGCAGCTATTCTGTTCATATTCAGTTTGATGAACAACTTGCAGAAACCCTGATCAGGCGTATTGCAAACCAACAGCCAGTGTCGGCCCTAAATCACAATTGACCCCCAAGTAGAATAGATCATTCTATCACCATCTCACTTATAATTTTACCGGGTTGGTAAATCATGTCGCTCTTGCTTCAATCCTGCAGCAGCAGTTTGCAATCATCCAACACCATTGAATGCCGGCCACCCCTGGCCCTGGCTCCAATGGTTGGTTTGTCTCATTCAGCATTTCGCATACTGGTCCTTGAACTTGGTGGTGTGGGTTTGTTTTTCAGTGAAATGCTCTCTGCAGGCAGGCTGCCCATAGAAAACGAAACTGTTTCTCCCTTTCTTTGTCGAACCCCGGCAGAGAGTCCTTTTATTTATCAGATCTTCACAGGCCCGGGACAGGATATCCTTCCCGCCGTTGATCGGCTCCACTTATTGAACGCACAGGGAATAGACCTGAACCTCGGATGTCCAGCTCCTGCGCTTCGTAAGCAAGGTGCAGGGTCTTTTATGCCCTTGGAGAGCATTAAGAAAGTGGTTGCTGATATACGTGCTGCCACCCATCTACCGATCAGTGCAAAAATCCGCCTTGGAAGAACCCTTGATGCAAATAGCTTGATTTCTTTTTGTAAAATGTTGGAAGATGAAGGAATCGATCTTCTCACGGTCCATGCTCGACTGCAGGGAGAGAAGTTTTGCAGAAAAGCACGCTGGGACTGGATTGGGAAAGTAAAAAGAGCTGTTAGGGTACCAATTATTGCAAATGGTGGTATTTTCAGTGTGGAAGATGCTCGGACATGCCTGGACCAATCCGGAGCTGATGGACTCATGCTTGGCAGGGGGGCAATAAAAAAGCCCTGGTTGTTTGCAGATATTGCAGAACGCGTTTATGGGGTACAGCAAAATCGTGCAAATGAACCTGATCTGAGAAAAATCTATTTTCGTTTTATTGAGCTTCTTGAGGATCGCTTCCTTCCGGAGAGGCGGCTTGGACGTCTTAAACAGTTTACCTACTATTTTGCAGAGAATTTCCGTTTTGGTCATCACCTGGCATCCGGCGTACAAAACAGTAAATCGCTGGAAAAGGCAGGAGACAGGGCTGCCCAGTTTTTTGATGCAGTTGAACGAAGTAATGAATCAATCAGAGCCTAGAAAGGAGAAGAAGATGTTAGAACTGGTGAAAAAAGTACTCTTAACAGGTGTAGGTGTTGCGGTTCTCAGCAAAGAAAAGATTGAAGAAGTCGCCAAAGATTTTGCAGAAAAAGGCAAGATGACTGAGCAGGAGGGAAAGGCCCTCGTTGATGACCTTCTGGCACGATCAGAAGAATCCAGGGTGGAATTGCAAAAGCAGATTGAACAGCGGGTGCAAACAGTTCTGGAAAAAATGGATCTTGCGAAAAAGAGTGAAGTAGAGGCGTTAAAGCTTGAGATTGAAGAATTACGCAGGCTTGTAAACACAACCGAAGGCGAATAAAATACGTCAACCCGGCGACGAGTATATTCGCATTCGGTTATTTAGCCGTATCAGGATATTGATTTCCGTCTATTACGATGACTCGTCTTTGTCCGTTGCCCTCTTTTTGGGCCTGTCGAATGAGGCGATTTGCTCACTTCAATGGCAACTGTCTTCCCATTAATCTCAGAACGCTGAAAAGCGGCAATAATTTGTGAAGCATACTTGCTGTCTGCTTCAAGGACTGCAGAATTTCGTAAAATATCTATCTTGCCAATTTTGATACGACCCACATCAGGAATTTCATTGATTTTACCGATCAGTCCTTGAGGCATGACGCCCTGACGCCTGCCCACATTCAAGTTGAATCTGGTAAACTTTTGGGTGGGCTTAGAATCGCGGATATATTCTCTACCCTTTATCATATTGCCTCTTCCTTGTTTCTGTGGTTTTGCTGAAACATTCAAATCCGGAGCATTCTTGTAATATTGCAGGAAACGGTTGAATTCCAGGGACACAAACCGTTTGACAAGTTCTTCGCGATCCAGTTGGGTAAACTTTTCTGCAATTTCCGCATAAAGCGGGTCGATCTGCCCATGATCCACCTCCACCTGCATCACAGTATCAATCATGTTCAGCAGTTGCTTCTTACAGATATCTTCGCCTGATGGGACGGAGCACTGAGTAAACATTTTCTGAATTTTCCGCTCAATTAATCGTATCCGGTACAACTCTTGTGGAATGACAATTACTACTGAGATCCCTGTGCGTCCTGCCCGACCGGTACGACCACTTCTATGAGTATATCCAGAAATCTCATCTGGAAGATTATAGTTGATCACATGTGTGAGATCACTCACATCAAGGCCGCGGGCAGCAACATCAGTAGCCACCAGGATTTGCAGGTTTTTACAGCGGAATTTTTTCATTACCTGATCACGTTGTACCTGTGAGAGGTCGCCGTGAAGCGCATCAGCATTATAACCGTCCTGAACCAACTTGTTGGCAATTTCACCGGTTTCCCGTCGTGTACGACAAAAAACGATGGAATAGTTATCCGGGCTGTTGTCTACTATTCGTTTCAAGGCGAGATAGCGGTCTCGAGGGTGAACCATATAATATTCATGGCGAACATTTGCAGCTCCGGCATTTTTGGTGCCGATGGTCAGTTCGATGGGGTCTGACATATATTTGCTTGCTATTGCCGCAACTTCTTTTGACATGGTCGCAGAAAAAAGAAGAGTGTTTTTCTTTTTGGGGGTATAGGCAAGGATAGCAGTCAGGTCATCTTGAAAGCCCATTTGCAGCATTTCATCAGCTTCATCGAACACGACATAGCTGACACGGGACAAGTCAACAGCCTTGCGAGTGAGCAGATCCTTTAACCTACCTGGGGTGGCTATGATTATATGCACCCCTTTACGCAGACTTTGTATCTGTTGATCTATGCGGGCACCACCATAAACTGACAATATATGAATGTTTTTCACATTTTTTGAAAAGGCTTCCAGGTCACGTGCCACCTGGACACAGAGTTCCCTGGTGGGGCAGAGAACAAGGCCCTGGGTATGTTTTTTGTTTGTATCTGTCAGTTGAATGAGAGGGACACCAAAGGCTGCAGTTTTTCCTGTGCCTGTCTGAGCAAGACTGATCAGGTCTACATGTTGATGCTGCAACACCTGGGGGATGACCTGTTCCTGCACAGGGGTAGGTTCCTGAAAGCCCAATGCTGTTAATCCCATAACAATGTTGTCGTGGATACCAAGTTCAGTAAATGTATTCATGATTTTCTTTATGGCCTGCTTTTGGTGGCGGTTTTAAAACAAAAAAAACTGCGCATTCCCAATGAAGAAGATTGCACAGTTGATATACGATTCCTTAACACTAAAAATAATTATCTCTATTGATTGGTTCATTTACTCGATATTGACGATAACGCAAGATCTATTTTGAAGACGCCTCGGACCCGGTTCGCAACTTTATCGTTCGAATTTAGCTGTGATTTTTGCAGTAACAGCCGTTAATTCCTTTAGCCCCATGAGGTGAAGGAGGGAGGTATAAAGGGTTGCGGCAACAGTTATGATGAGTAGCAGAACAGCGGATGCCTGCAATAAACCGGCGGACAATTGGAGGGCAAAAAAACTTCTGCTCCAGATGAGAAATCCGGCCATGAACAGGCCGGCAGCTATAATTTTAAGGAGACCCCTGGATAAGTAACTGACGGAATAGCCGCCGGTCTTGAGATAGAGAACAGTGCTCAGGAAGAGAAAATTCAAAACCATGGAGCAGGAGGTGGAGAGGGCAATGGCGAGGTGTTGCAGGGAGTCGATGGTGAGGTTGATAATAAGAATATTTGCAGCCACAGCAATAAATGCAGCAATCAATGGATATTTTGTGTCTTCAAGGGCATAAAAAACAGGAACCAGGATTTTATTTGCAGAGTAGGCAAAGAGTCCGATGGCATAGAGGGTGAGAGTATTGGCGGTGGCTATCGTGTCAAAAGCTGTAAAGGCACCACGCTCGAAAATGATATGAATGATAGGTTCGGCAAGAAGCATGAGTCCTATGCTTGCTGGGATAGTAAGGCTGAAAACCATGGTAAGGGACGAGACCATGGTTTCTTTCATACCGCTGACATCTTTTTTGGCAGCGTGTCTTGCAAGTACAGGCATGGCGGCAATGGAGAGAGCTACGCCAAAGACGCCAATGGGCAGTTGAACCAGGCGGAAGGCATAGTTGAGCCAGGAGACAGAGCCTTCAGCGCAGGATGAGGCAAAGTTGGTATTAATAAAAATATTGATCTGGGTAGGGGAGAGACCAATAACTGCTGGAATCATGAGGGTTATGATACGCTTGAGGCCGGGATCCTTTAACTGCAGGCGTGGCGTAAATCTAAATCCGCACTTACCAAGGGTGGGAAACTGGATAGCGAGCTGCAGCATACCCCCAAGAAGGGTGCCGATTGCCATCCCCATAATTGCCGGTTGACCAAATCGGGGCAGGAGCAAGGCAAGGCTTACTCCACCAATAATAGAACCCAGATTAAAAAAAGCTGAGGCCATAGCAGGAACGAAGAATTTTCCCCTGGAATTTAATATTCCCATGACCACAGCAGCCAGGGAGATGACAACCAGGAAGGGGAGCATGATTCTGGTCAGGAGGGTGGTGAGTTCGAGTTTCCCTTCAACTTGTGAGAAATCCGGGGCAAGAAGATTTACAAGGGGGCCTGCAAAAACAATCCCCAGAAGGGTGAGAATGGACAGCAGAATGCCAAAAAAGATCAGTATATTGGATGCCAGTCTCCACGTCTCTTCCTGGGAACGATTGGTATCATAATCTGTGAAAACTGTGATAAACGCGGCAGATAATGCACCCTCAGCAAAGAGATCCCGTAAGAGGTTGGGGATACGGAAGGCAACGACGAAGGCATCGTAGGCAAAGCCGGCGCCAAACATTCCGGCAAATACCTGTTCCCTGATCAGGCCCAGGACACGGCTGCACATAATAGCAACGGATACCGTCCCGGCCGATTTTGCAATTTTCCCACTCTGTTTAGCTTCTTTTTTCACGGGTTGGGGCAAGGATGATTTTTTCAGGGAAGTATGGTTTGATTAACCTCATAAGTCTACAATCTTTTGGTTGCCATTGCCACTTAAACTCCATTTCATTTCTTTCTTTTTATTATCTGACAGGAATGTGAGTGAAATTATGGATCATACTTGACTTTCGAGCAGAATATTGAATATATGAGTACAGGTTTTTTGATAAACAAAAGGGGTTGAAAACAGTGTAATTTCTTTTGATTTGTGATCCCTGATTATTATCGGCAAAAGTATGGCACAAGTTTTTTCTTCAAGGAGGTCTGCATGCAGGATATCAGTAAGACACGAAACATAGCAATAATTGGACACGGCAGTTGTGGAAAAACTTCTCTGGCTGAGGCCATGCTGTTTACAGCCGGTAAAATCAAACGGTTGGGCAAGGTTGATGACGGAACTGCAGCTCTCGATTTTGAAGAGGAAGAGACACAACGGAATGTCTCCATCAATACGTCCTTTCATAACTACACCTGGAAAAAGCATAACGTCTTTTTACTTGATACTCCGGGTGATGATAACTTCCTTAATGAAACCTATATCGCAACCCAGGTAGCAGATGCCGCTGTTTTTATTATTGGTGCCGTGCTTGGTGTTAAGGGACAGACGATTAAATTCGCTGATTTTATTGTAGACCAAAACCTGCCATCTCTTATCATGATCAATAAACTTGATCGCGAACGAGCCGATTTTGGTCGTACTCTTGATCAGATATCTGAATCTCTCCCCTTAAAGCCTGTGGTGCTGCATCTTCCAATTGGTGAAGAAGAAAATTTCCGTGGCCTGGTGGACATTGCCACAGGAAAAGGCTACATCTTTGATAAGGACGGAAGCGGTGGAGTTACTGAAACCGATGTTCCAGAGGAGATGGCAGATGATATTGCGTATTATCGGGAAAGCCTGATGGAGAGTGTAGCTGAAACCGATGACGATCTCATTGAGCACTTTCTTGAAGAAGGCGAGCTTTCTCCGGACGATCTGCAGAAAGGACTCAAAAATGGAGTTGCCAGTGGTGCCATTGTCCCGGTTTGTATAGGTGCTGCAACACAAAATTACGGCACAGCCCCACTCCTTGATACCATTAATTCAATTTTGCCCTCACCAGCCGATAGACCTTCTGCCATGGGACTTGATATGTCGGGAGAATTGGTTGAAAGAAAACCAGACACGGAGGAGAAATTTTCAGCCCAGGTTTTTAAAACCATGGCCGACCCCTATGCTGGAAGGCTGACTATTTTCAGGATATATTCTGGCACCCTCTCTGGTGATTCATTTTATAATAGCAGTAAGGAGACAGATGAACGTTTTGGGCAGCTTTTTATTCCTGAAGGAAAGGAACAGAAAGCAGTTGAAAGTGCCGGGCCGGGTATGATTGTAGCTGTCGCCAAGCTGAAAGAGACAACCACTGGCGATACTCTCTGCGACAAATCTGCTCCCATTGTTTTTGACGATCTTGACGTTATTGATCCGGTTATTTCTTACGCAGTAACTGCTTCAAAGGGCGATGAAGAAAAACTCTTCTCCTCTATCACCAGAATGCTTGACGAAGATCTCACTCTTAGGCTTTCAAGGGAACCACAGACCGGAGAAGTATTGATTTCAGGCGTTGGGCAGGTCCACCTCGAGGTGGTTGGAGCACGAATAAAACGTAAATTCGGAGTTGAAATGGACCTTTCACTCCCAAAAATTCCTTACAAGGAAACTATTCGTGGCACAGCAACTGTACAGGGTAAGCATAAAAAACAGAGTGGTGGCCGGGGACAGTTTGGTGACTGTACCATAGAGATTAGTCCTACCCGTGGCAAAGGGTTTGAGTTTGAAGACAATATTGTTGGTGGGGTTATTCCTCAACAGTATCGTCCTGCCGTTGAAAAAGGCATTATAGAAGCCATGGAAAAAGGGGTAATGGCTGGATATCCCATGGTTGATATTAAAGTGAAACTTATTGATGGCTCTTATCACACTGTCGATTCTTCGGAGATGGCTTTTAAGATTGCAGGTTCATTGGCATTCAAGAAGGGTGCCCAGGAGGCAGGCCTTGTACTTCTTGAGCCTTACATGGATATGACCATTATGGTGGGTAAGGATCATGTTGGCGATGTTATGGGTGACCTGAACTCACGGCGTGGCAAAGTAATGGGAATGGACTCTGACGACCAGGGCAGAGAGGTGATCAATGCCCAGGTGCCTCAATCAGAGGTTCTGGCCTATGCTGCGGATCTTACTGCGATGACCGGAGGGCTCGGAAAATTCAAGATTGCTTTCTCCCATTATGAAGAGGTTCCTTCCCAGCTTGCTGACAAAATAGTCGCAAAAGCACAGGCAGAATAGGGAGATCCGATGGATATCGATACCAGTCGCTTCAGTTTTGCTGTTCTTACGATGAGTGACAAGGGATCACGCGGTGAACGGGTAGACACAAGCGGACCTTTGCTGCAGAAGATCCTTGCGGAACAGGGCTACAGACAGGCAAATTATGCCATTATCTCTGACAGGGTGGACCATATCCGGGAGAAACTTATAGCATGGGTGGATAAGGAGAAAGTCGATCTCATTATTACCACCGGTGGAACCGGAGTTGCCCCCACGGATGTGACTCCAGAGGCAATGGCAGGTGTCCTGGAAAAAGAGATTCCAGGAATGGCAGAGGCCATGCGGGCGGAAAGTTTAAAAAAAACACCGAATGCTGTTCTCTCACGTGGAAAGGCTGGTATTCGAGGGAAGAGTCTGATTATTAATCTGCCGGGCAGTGAAAAGGCGGCAAGGGAAAATATTGCGGTCCTTTTACCTGCCCTTGCCCATGCCCTTGACAAGATTCAGGGGGGCGTCAGTGATTGTGGGACCTGAGGGCGCGTTACTGTAGCGCACAACTCAACGGAAAGATAAAAAAAAAGGGGTACGACTTATGTCATACCCCCTTTTTTTGTACTGTATGTGGCAGCGAATTAAAAGATCAGCTTCACCTGTTCACCGTTTGTATCCGGCATGGCACTGATCTCTCCAATTATGGAAACATCCTCGCCATGGCCTTTGAAACGATGGATGATGTCATCAATTGCATCATCATCATCCACAATAACCATCATGCCGATCCCCATGTTAAAGGTACGATACATCTCTTCTCTGGGAACATTACCTTTATCAGCAAGAAAACTAAATATTGGTGGGACTTGCCAACGATTACAGTTGATTTCAGCCTTGCAGCCGCTTGGTAGAATCCGGGGTATATTATCGATAAACCCACCGCCGGTATTGTGTACCAGTCCATTAAGTTTATAATTTTTAAGGATAGCAAGAACGGACTGTACATATATTCTAGTAGGTTTGAGCAACTCTTCACCCAAAGTGCAGCCCAGTTCCTCTATATATTGATCAACACTCAATCCATGATCCTGAAAACAGATTTTACGTACCAGGGAAAAACCGTTGGAATGAAGACCGGATGATTTGAGACCAAGTATTTTATTACCAACCTTGATCTCAGATCCATCAATTATTTTATCACGCTCACCGATGCCAACCACAAAACCGGCAAGATCATAGTCTCCTGCCTTGTATAAACCAGGCATTTCTGCAGTTTCTCCACCAACTAGTGAGCACTGGGATTGTCGACATCCTTCGGCAATTCCTTTCACAACTTCAGTGGCGACATCAAGTTCCAGCTTACCAACAGAAAAATAGTCCAGGAAACAGAGTGGTTTGGCGCCACCAACTATGATATCATTGACACACATAGCGACCAGATCAATGCCAATGGTGTCATGCTTGTTACATTGTTTGGCAATGTCAAGTTTGGTTCCTACTCCGTCGGTTGAGGTCACGAGCACCGGTTTCTTGTACTTATTGGTATCTATGGCAAAAAGACTGGAGAAGCCGCCGATATCATTCAGCACTCCGGGTTGATGGGTTGAACTGACAATGTCTTTGATTCCTTTTACAAATGCATTGCCTTTGTCAATATCTACACCGGCTTCGCTATATTTTGATTGTTTTATTTCGCTCATTTTTTTGTTGTGTTTGCAGGACTGTAAGGATAAAGAATAAAATCCACGCTATCTTAGTAAGGCTCGTGTAAAATTGCAAGGGAACATGGTACTGTTTTCCGACTTTATAGTGAATAGTATCGTATTGACAAGGAAAGGTTTATGAAAATATTATTTTTGTTGCTGGGAATGGTGCTTATTCTGGAAGGAATTCCCTATGTCGCCTCACCTGAATCCATGCAAAAGTGGATGAAGAAAATCAGTGAGATGAGTCCGGAACATTTACGAATGTTGGGGCTATTGTCAATGTCTTCGGGGTTAATGATCTGCTGGTTTGTGCAACGCAGTGGATATTTTCAGTAAAGGGATTAGATATCGCAGTTGCAAGGGCCTCTGTTATTTATGGAGGATAAAAAGGTACCCTTTTATCCATTCCTCCTTTTCCTGACGGAGGTTGGAGGGGTGCATATCCAAAATGGACCAGCCTGTTTTCTGACACAGGTTTTGAATGTACTGGGTGGAATGACCAAATCGCCCGGTTTCCTTGATCTCAAATTGCTCACTCGTCGACTCTTCCACTGAAAAGAGGAAGACTCCCCCTTCCTTTGTTTTTTCGAAACATGCTGTGAAAATTTTCTTCAGATCACCAAGGTATATAAATACATCGGCCGCAATAATCAGATCAAAAGAAAAAGGTTGAGCGGTACATAAAAAATGAGAAATGTCATCTTTTTTTAACTCGTTGTAGAGGTTTTTTTCATTTGCCACAGCGAGCATCTCTTCAGATATGTCAACACCTACCATATGTGAACAGCAGGGTGCAAACTGCACCCCGGCAAGCCCTGTACCACAACCAAGATCCAGGCAGTATTTTCTGGGGACTTCACGGAAAAAATGGCAGTATCTGTCCCATAATGCCATAGGGGTCTTGTATTGGAGTCGTCCCAGTAAACTGTCTTCAAAATCTTTTGCATAATTGTCAAAGACTGTTTCCACATAATCGAGAGGTGCGCTGTCAGGTGTTTGCCCCGAGAGAGAATTGATCATATGTTGCGCGGCTTGATGGTCAGGTTTATACCTTAATAGCCTTCTGTATAGTTTTTCAGCTTTTTTACTCTCACCGATTTTGTGGCACAGGTACGCATAATTGTTCAGGGTAGAAAGATGGTTTGGATCTCGGGAAAGAATCAATTCATAGGAGAGGGCGGCTCCATCGTTATCATGGAGATCCTGGTAGCAGAGAGCCAGGCTATAAAGGGTGTCTACTGAACTGTCTCCAAGTTTGACAGCCTGCGCAAAGGATTCGGCACCTTCTTTGATCTTTCCAAGACGTCTGAAGTTTAGGCCCCGATTATAATGAACATCAGGGTCTTCAGGGGTTATTTGGCATGCCTCCCGATAATGTTTTTCAGCCTCATTGAACTGGTGAATATCAAAGTGAGCCAATGCACAATTAAAATGGAGAAGAGGGGAGTCGGGGAGTAGTATTAGTAGAGACTTGTATTCGTCTATCGCTTCCCTGATTTTGTTATTTTCGTGGAGCTTGCAGGCGTGGTTAAACTGTTTTATCAGCTCCTGTGGCGAAGGTGTTGAACCACTCACAGTTTGAGACATGGAATTAAAATCTGGTAAAATTTTAAAAAGGGTTAATTCAAATTGACGTAATCCGCTAACTGATTGTAGTATGTAATATTAATCATATTTGAAGTCAAGAGTGTGGGGTTCCCCTGAAGCATTTCAGAAAGAATACATTAGCTGGTGGCAGGTGATGAATAAATCCGGGAAAAAAGAACTTATAGGGTCCGAAGGGATGGTCCTGCTGGATATGATCCGCAGGTTGAACCGGAGGAATGCCACAGATCATCTTCTCAAGTTAATTGTTAAAACCCATCCTGCTGATATGGCCTGGGTCTTCAGGCATCTGTCCGAAGTAGAACGCACCGAAGTCTTTAATATCCTTGCCCAGACAGATCAAGTCGGTGAGTTTTTGAGTGAACTCGATGATTCGATCATGGTTGCATTGGTCGACCCCCTCACCCCTGAGTTCATGGCCAATGTGGTCAGTGAGATGGCCTCTGATGATGCCGCTGATCTTATTGAAGAGTTATCCGATGAGTTTGCCGCCGAAATCCGTAAACATATGGAAAAGGCTGACCGTGAAGAAGTGGATGAGCTCCTTCAGTACGATCCCGAGACTGCCGGTGGTCTCATGTCTCCGGATTTCATGTATCTTGATGAAGAATTAAGTGTGGGAGAGGCCATCGCCAAGGTACAGAAACGCAGTGAAGAAAAGGAGATGGTTTTCTATCTCTACATTACCTTTGGTGATGGAAAGCTTGCTGGTGTTGTCTCGTTGCGTGAACTGCTGACCAATCCACCCCACAGGCAATTGAAAAATATCATGAAGTCAAATGTCCTCTCCGTCACTACCGATACTGATCAGGAAGAGGTCGCTCATGTTATATCCCAATATAATATCCTGGCTGTACCTGTTGTTGACTCCAATTATACGCTGGTTGGTATTGTAACTGTCGATGACATTATCGATGTCATGCGGGAGGAGGCCTCAGAGGCCTTTCTGCAAATGGCCGGTGCCGGTAAAGACACTGAGATCCTCCTGAAATCCACCAAAGAAAATGCCATGATTCGCGCCCCCTGGCTTTTTGCCTCATGGCTTGGCGGAGTTATGGCCCTTTTTATCATCGGTGCCTTTGAAGAGGAGTTGAGTCAGGTACTTGCCCTGGCAGCCTTCATACCCATTGTCATGGGTATGGGCGGTAATATTGCCACCCAGTCTTCCACCATTGTAGTTCGTGGGATTGCTACTGGACGTATTAACATGGATCAGTTTAGAAAAATTGTATTCAAAGAGATGCGGGTCGGTATTATTCTTGGCATTTTGTACGGCGCATTTCTAGGGATGTTTGCCTATTTCGGCTACACAGAAACAAAGCTCCTTGGAGTGGTCGTCGGCCTCTCCATTTTTTTCTCCATGACCATGGCAGCCACCGTTGGTACTGTGATTCCCCTGGTCCTGAAGCGTTTTGATATTGATGCTGCTGTTGCCACTGGTCCCTTTGTCACTACTGCCATCGATATCCTTGGAGTACTTGCCTACTTTATGATTGCCAAGTTTTTTCTTAATCTCTAATTGCTCCTCATAGTCATGCTTCGTTCTTCTTCCGGCAAGGTCTCTCCTCTTGCCATCATTGTTCTTCTCTTTCTTGGCACATGGCTGCTTTTTAGACCACTGGACACTAGGCGCTTCGATCCTACAGCTGAGCCAAGAGCCGTCACAGCCAGGGGAGATTTAGCCCAAGATGAACAGAACACCATAGAGTTGTTTAAAAATGTTTCGCCTTCTGTTGTCTATATCACCACCATTGCCTTGCGCAGAAATATGTTTTCATTGAATGCCGTGGAGATTCCGCAGGGAACCGGATCAGGTTTTGTGTGGGATAGTAAGGGAAGGGTGGTGACCAACTATCATGTCATCAGTGACGCCAGTCGTATTGAAGTCACCATGGCTGATCGCACTATCTGGAAAGCAGCTTTGGTTGGTGCCGCCCCCGATAAGGATCTGGCTGTGCTGCAGATTGATGCTCCGGCTCATCTGCTGAAACCTATTCCAGTCGGTGACTCTGTCAAACTTTTGGTTGGCCAGAAGGTTTTTGCCGTGGGAAACCCATTTGGTCTCGACCAGACAATTACATCCGGAATAATTTCAGCACTGGGCCGGGAAATTAAGGCCATTACCGGCCGGACCATACAAAATATGATTCAGACAGATGCTGCTATTAACCCTGGAAATTCCGGGGGGCCGCTTCTTGATAGCGCAGGAAGGTTGATTGGTGTTAACACTGCCATCTATTCTCCCTCTGGTGCCTATGCTGGAATTGGATTTGCTGTACCGGTAGATGAAGTGAATCGAGTTGTGCCTCAATTGATTCGCAGTGGAAAGCTGATTAAACCAGCTATCGGAGCATCTCTAGCTGATGCGCGTCTGGTAAAACGTCTTGGGATAGAAGGTGTTTTGGTCCTGGCGGTAGAGCCCGGCGGACCAGCTCATCAGGCTGGTATGCGGCCGACCAAACAGTACGGTAATGACGTTATTCTTGGAGATATTATCACAGGAATTGAGGGCAGGGAGGTTCGTTCCTATGACGATATCCGAACTGAAATTGAACGACACGCAGTTGGGGATCAGATCATTGTCAATATTATACGTGATGGATCCCCTGCAGAACTCACTCTGCGCCTTTCTGTTCTTACGCAGTAGACTGAGATGTCAGCATTCTCGAGTTTCTGGGAGGATATATGGAAGTTTAAACTAACGCTATTTTTAGTGACTAAACCTTGTATGATTCAATTCACTCCTATACTGTAGAGAAAGTATAAAAGATGATGGCGTCGTATTTATCCCCCTCAAGGGAGGTCTGAAAAGAGTACCCTTTTTTCGGGTAAAAACCTCAAACCTAGGATGGCTAAGTATTTATGCCCGGTAGTTAGGGTGAAAAGCTCCATATGCACCCCAAGAGTACTTCCTACGGGCGCGAGGCGCATATTTTTTATTTAATTTCGGCGTACTAAGCCATCGGAAATCGAAGTTTTTACGAGTTTATCAGGATGGGGAGGAGAGTAAAATGAGTGGAGACAGTTTTCGTCTGCAGACCAGTGAGCTTGATAAATTGGCACAGCAACTCCTGCACCTTGAAAATGAATTAAACTCCAACATTCCAGTCACCCTTTGGATCAGTGATCTGCATGGTGAAGGGGATCGTTTTATGACCATTCTTCGCGGCCGTTTCGGGATGTTGTACCAGACCTGCCGGGAAGCTCTTCCTAATACCTTCAGTGTTGATAAAATCCAATATCTTAATCAGATAATCAGAAAAAGGCAGTACTTTGAAGAAGAGCATATTCTGATGGACACCCAGGATGTTATCTTTTGTCTGGTTCAGATCCTGAAATACCGCCTGGCCAATATCAGACATCGGACAAAAAACATTTTTCCCCCGGAATTCCGCAATACTATTAAACGCCTTATTTCAGGACTTCCTGTACCTGATCAGATTTTTGAAGAAAAGGTACTTTCCAAACGGTTGATCAGTCACTTGGCCCACAGCATCAGCCAGGTCCTTCTTGATCGCATTATTGTGCTTGGTGACATCTTTGACCGTGGTGCCCAACCGGATAAAATTATCCGTATCCTTTCCTGCTTTGCTTACCGGGATATGGTTGACTATGTTTTTGGTAACCATGATATTTTATGGATGGGTGCGGTATCCGGGAATAAGTCATTAGTTGCTGAGGCAATGCGTATTACTTGCCGCTATGATCACTTTCAATTAATGGAACGTTTCAAGGTTGACAGCTCCAAATTGATGGCCTTTGCTAAAAAGACCTATCCTGATAAGAAAGTAACAGGTAAATTCAAGGCAAAAACCGGAAAGGGTAGAAGTATGGAAAAGGCCCTGGCGATTATCCAGTTTAAACTTGAAGAGCAGACCATAAAGGATTTTCCCGAATATGAGATGGAGTCAAGACTCTGGTTGGATCGTCTGGCAACAATGCTCAAAACAGGAAAAACAGCAGGGCTGACTGATACCCATTTCCCAACCGTTGACTGGGCTGATCCAGCAAAACTGACCCCGGAAGAGCAGGAAATCATAGACGACCTGACCCGTCAATTCACCAGCAACACAATAATTAAACGACTGCTTAGTTATTTTTTCAAGAAAGGGAAAACCTATCACATCCATAATAACAGCCTCAACATTCATGCGTTGGTACCATCAACAGAAGATGGCGCGTTTGAAGAATTTCTTGGAAGACAGGGAAGAGGACTTCTTGATTTTGTCCAAGAGACTATTGAGCGGGTTGGTCGCAGATATATAGAAGGAGGGGAGCAGGAAGTAAAAGATCAGGCCCTGTTTTTTTATCTCTGGTGCGGAGTTAAATCTCCTTTTTTTGGAAAACATGCCATGAAGACCTTTGAACGCTATTTCCTCATCGATAAAGAAAGCCATGTTGAAAGAACCCTCTATTGGAAGAAAAATCTACAGACCGAAGCATTCAAACAGAAACTGAAAGATGAGTTTGGTATTCAACGGGTGATCTTCGGCCACACACCGGTTGACTATTTAAAAGGGAAACAGATGGCTTCCAGTGACGGGATGGCAATTAATGTAGATGGAGGCTTTGCTGCAGCCTATTATAACCGGGGTCATGCCCTGGTCCATACCCCATATCAATTATTCGGTATTATTCTGCCTACTCCTGAAGAAATGAAGGAGGCTGCTCAGAACTTGGAATCTGCACCTCTTGATATAGAGCTTATTGATGAATTCAGACAGCCGATGAAGATTAAAGATACGGCCAAGGGTGATTCGTTGAAACAACAGAGCAATGCGCTCCTCCGCCGGATCAGAGAGTTAACTGGGGAACAGTGCTGACAACTTCTTGTTTTATGAAAATGGCATAACGGATTGAATGATGAATATAAACTACGGAATGGAAATTGTCAGAGCCACGGAGATTGCTGCTCTTACCGCCGCCAGAATTCAAGGGCTTGGGAATCATAATGATATCCTGAACCAGGCACGGAAGGCAATGATCAAGACCCTTAACCGGTTGATGATCAAGGGAACTGTGATCAATGATCGTTTTAGAGGCCGTGAAGAAATCTGCAGATTGCCCGATGTCCTTGGGGAGGGAGGGCCGGATATGGACTTGATGGTGGTTGCTCTTGAGGCCCAGCATGCAGCTGCCGATGGTCGTAACAATGCAACCTGTTATACGGTTATAAGTGAAGATGGCTCCATTCTTCCGGTCCCTAATCTGCGGATGTCTAAAATTGTTGTTGGCCCTGAGGTCGGTGAAGTCATTGATATCAACCAGTGTCCGAGTGCCAATGTCAAGCGGGTGGCTCGGGTGTTAAGAAAGTACACAGAAAATGTGACGGTTTGTATCCTTAACCGGAAACGGCACCAGGACCTGATCAATGAAGTGAGAAGTTGCGGAGCCCGAATAAAACTCATAGAGGAAGGCGAAATTTCAGGCTGTCTGGCTGCCATCAATGGGGAAAAGGCAGATATCTATATGGGATACGGCTATGCTCCTGAAGGGACTGTGGTGGCAGCTGCCATCAGCTGCCTCGGTGGTTACATGGAAGGCAAGATATCCTACGACAATGATGAGGATCGGCAAGCGGCCATTGGCCACAATATTCATGACTTCGATAAGGTCTTCAGAGTGGAGGATCTGATTAATTCCCGCAAGATCTCCTTTGCCGCCACTGGAGTAACCGACGGTGAATTTTTAGAAGGGGTACGATTTACAGCGACAGGTGGAGTGACCCACTCCTTTGTGGCCAGAAGCGAAACCCGTACCTATCGGAAATTGACCACCAATCACTTCTTTGACTACAATCCGGTATTTTAGCTAAAAGAAAAGCAGGGCGTGAACGCCCTGCTTTTAGCCTTATAGAGAAGATAAAGAGAAACAAGCTGAAACTGCAGACATACTTGCACTACGACTCCGTCCAATATTCCTCCGGCATTTCTATCGCAAGCTGCAGGGCACCATCTGCACCACCATAGAGAGGATCTTCCACAACCCGCACCTTAGTCGGGCCATATTCACCAATGGCCTCCTCAAGATATTCAGCAAGCCCATTGATCTGACTCCCTCCCCCTGCCAGGATGATGTTTTCCCTGATGGTGTCTTGGTATTCGGGGTCAAACTTGGCAATAAGCTCAAGGGTGGACTCCACAATGGCCGGCAAAATACTCTCACATGCCCGCTTTACTTCATCGGTAATGTTATGGACAGTGGATTTCCCTTCCACAGGGATCTCCACTTCAACATTCTTCTCGATCTTGCCGACAAAGCTGTGCTCCTCTTTAAAGCGACGTATCATGTTCAGGTTAAAGTCAGCTTGTGGATAGCGTTCTTTGAGAAAGGTAAAAAGCTGCTGATCAATATAGTCGCCGGCAGTGAGCACGGTTCTCTGGTCTTCCTCTGTGGGTACGGTTCCATGCATGATACAGAAGTCAACGGTTCCGGCACCAATGTCGATTACCATGGTATTGTCCAGGGCACCAACGCCGTAGGCTACTGCAAAGGGTTCGGAAACCACGAAGAGTGCCTCTGCAAACTCTGCCACCGCTTTCTTGAGAGCGATTTTGTTCATCTTGAAAGACTCCGCAGGAACGCCAACGACCGCTCTGATTTTAGTGTCACTCTTTGAGGATTGAACCAGGCTGATGAGATGGCGGATCAGTTCCTTGACCGCCTCTTCGTCCCGGGCGGTTCCTTCTTTAATGACGCCATTTTTCAGGGGACGATACATATCCAGAGACAATCTGTGCTTGACCGCCTCTTCACCAAAAAGAATTGGTTTGCCAACCACTTTTCTGGAAATAAAGTCCCGGGGCCAGCCGACATAACTTTCAACCCATTTTTTCTTATTGTTATCTGCTGAGATGGTACTTCTTGATGTCCCAAGATCTATGCCGACCAGCAGTTTTTCGTCAGCTTTTTTTGTTGAGGAATTTTTCGCCATCATCGTCTCCTTTCACTACTTGTGTCTGTCTTTTAATGAGATAACCTTTTATTCCTCCTTTCAGGGAGGAAGTAATTTTCTCTCGATAAACCGGATTATTCAGGTTTTCTTCTTCTTCACTCTTGGTAATACATGAAATTTCTACCAGCACACTTGGTGCGTCAACACCGAGTAAGACTACAAATGGGGCTATTTTGGTTCCGTTATCAGCTATTTCTCTATCATATTTTTCCATATTGGAGAAGAGACTGCGCTGGATGGAAGAGGCAAGGGTAGCTGACTCCTGCTCTTTGAGTACGTCTCCGATTCTTTTGATCATGTTTTTAAAGTCTCTGGCCAAAATCTCAGATCCACTATTTTCCTGTTCTGCAAGACGCAAAGTATACTCGTCAGAAGGCGGCCCGAAATAAAAGGTCTCTGTGACATTGAATTCTTTCTGTTCCAGCGCGTTAATATGGAGAGAGATGAACAGGTCAGCCTTATTGAAATTAGAGAATTTGACCCGGTCACTCAGAGATATGAATGTGTCGGTTTCCCGGGTAAGGAGAACCCTGTATCTTCCACTCTCCATGAGTTGATCCCGCAGGCGCAGGGCGATATCCAGTACAATGTCCTTTTCTCTGGTCCCTTGACTGCCAAGCGCTCCCGGGTCTTTGCCCCCATGGCCGGGATCAATAACAATGGTTTGGATATCAAGACCGAAAATAGAACTGACACGAACGTGATTCTGATTCAGAAGGAAGTCATAATTTAAAAGCCGTTGTGCATCAAAAGAAATCTCAGATCCGGGAATTGAATCCCCACCATAGGAAATGAGGGGACCTCCAGTAGGTGCAGACTGCTGATCACGTATGATTTTCGCCCATGGATAAATTGAGTCTTTTGCAGAAAAAGCAACCGGATCCGTTAATCGCCGGGAAATTGGGTCTGAAATAAAATGAATCAGGGCAAACAGCACGGTGATCAACAACACAGGCAGAACATGGAATATAACTCGGTTGCTCGGCGATCTGGCTGGGTGGCTTTTTTTCGTATAAGGATCTGATATTGCCAGATTATCCTCGTAAACCCTCTGAAGGATTGAATCCTTTATGCTTGTTTTGTCACTGTTGGGCATTGATGGTTTAGTTTAAACTTTCTCTTGCTTGCATGGAGTTCACGCAACTTTCTAAAATTTTATCCATAATCAACAGTGATGGCGTAGTAAAAACTCTCCATCTGCTTCGTTGCTGCATTTTTTATTTAATTTCGACGTACCTTAGTACGCCGAAATTAAATAAAAGATACGCGCCTCGCATATGAAGCTTTTTACTTATCCATCGGAAATCGAAGTTTTTACGAATTTATCAACAGTATATTTCTCTCCGCTACAAAATACAAGACACCATGACCAATTCAGAACTAAAAGAAGTACTATCTGATACCCTTTTAGTTCTTTGCCAAACAGATGTGAGAGGTTATACTCAAACCTTTCAACACTATCCTTCCGGTTTTGTAACAAATATTTTGGAGAAATCACAATGGAATCAACAAAAATAAGCCTTATACGAAAAGCGCCTGAGAATTATCGTGGAGATCTGCTTGTGTACTGTCTGCATCAGGATGAAAAAGAAAAGCTGGTAATGGGGTCAACTCTTGCCACAAAAGAATTGAAAAAGGCGGTTGCATTAGGTGACTTCAAGGGGAAGGAGAGCGATTTACTGCATATTTACCCCCAGGGCACAGGAAGAAAGAAGGTTCTTGCAGGGCGTATTCTGTTTTTGGGTCTTGGAAAACTGGATGGTTGCTCACAGAGTGATTTGCGGGAACGGTTTCGAAAGGCTGGTGGTTCTATTGCCGCGAAAGCTGCGGCATTAAATGCTGAAAAAATCTGTCTCTGTCTCCCTGACATCTCATTGGTGCCAGGGGAGGTAGTCGGAGAGTGTCTGGTGGAAGGGATTCTCCTCGGTGATTACCGTTTTCTAAAATATAAAAAGAAAGAAACAAAAGATCCCTCATTTACCGGCATTAAAGGACTTGGTGTCCATGCCGCTGGAGGCGAAAAAGGAATTCGACGGGGACTGAGTAGAGCACTGCATTCTGCCTACGCAGCTCGAGCTGCGAGGGATATGGCCAACGAGCCCGGTAATGGATGGACACCGCAGAGTTTCGCAGCCTATGCCCAGGAACTGGCTGTGAAACATAACATGAAATGCACAGTTTTTGATAAAAGTCATATGAAGCGTCTGAAAATGGGGGGGATTCTAGCGGTAAACCAGGGTTCTGCGGAACCTCCAAAGATGGTTATTCTGGAATATAAAACCCTGAAAAAGAAGGCACAGACCATTCTTATTGTCGGCAAGGGCCTCACTTTCGATTCTGGAGGTGTCAGTCTTAAGCCTGCCGCGAAAATGGAGGAGATGAAGTATGATATGTGTGGCGGGGCTGCCGCTTTGTCTGCTATGGGTGTTGTTGGGGAAGAAAAACCGGATGTGAATGTGGTGGCCATAATACCCGCCACTGATAATATGAGTGGCAGTTCAGCATTGAAACCGGGAGATATTATCTGCCATTATGGCGGGATAACGTCTGAAATTATAAATACTGATGCCGAAGGACGCCTGATTCTTGCCGATGCCCTAGCATACGGAATAAATAAGTTCAATCCCACCTGTGTGGTTGATCTGGCCACATTGACAGGGGCGGTTATCCTGGGCCTTGGTCATCATCGCACAGGCCTTCTTGGCAACAGCCAGGAACTGGTTGATCGTCTTCTCCTTGCAGGGGAAAACTGTGGGGAGCTCCTGTGGCAACTCCCCCTTGATAAAGAGTATGGAGAACAGATTGATTCGGATGTGGCAGATATAAAAAACACTGGAGGACGTCCGGCAGGAACCATTACGGCGGCTGCCTATTTACAGAAGTTTGTGGACGACACTCCCTGGGCCCATCTCGACATAGCAGGGACTGCGTGGAATTTTACGGAAAAAACCTATATCCCAAAAGGTCCCTCAGGGACAGGGGTGAGAACATTGGTGGATTTGATCCGGAATTGGAAGAAATTCCAGGGATGATGTGAGTCGCACTCCTGGAATACTATTCCCAAGATGGTCCTTAACTATACCGCAAAATAATGTGCCTGGGGGTGATGAACCACCATGGCAGAAACACTTAGCTCCGGGACCATTTCCATGGAAGAGCTGAGCTGCACACCTATTTCCTCTGCCTGAAGAATCGCGAAAAGTGGTTTCTGCAGATCCAGATCCGGGCAGGCGGAATAGCCAAAACTGTAGCGTTGGCCACTATTTTCAAGTCGCAGCTCTTTGCGCATGAGGGTGTGGGTATGTTGGGCAAGAGCTTCAGCCGCTTCCACTCCGAAACCGTGAAGGAGCAGGTACTCATGATATTTATCCTTACCATAGAGATCCCGGCATATCTCTGCGATTTTTTCACCCAGGGTAACCACAAAAAAACCTATCAGATCACTCCCCTGGTCTTCGGTGCGGAAGAAGTCAACAAGGCTCTGGTGAGGTTCTCGCATTTGCCTGGGAAGCGGAAAGTGATATTCTTTGTTTCCCTGCTCAACAAGAAGATTTTCAGCAGCACGTTTGCAGGGGAACCAGCCGTAACGGACTCTAGGTGTCAACATGTTCTCAGATAACACCCTGTCCCGGATAGTATTAAATTCGGGAATCACTGTACTCTCCAGTAATTCCCGGTAGGAGCTTTCGTCAAGCTTTCCCCGCCTGTATCCCCAGCGACCCCGAAACAGAATCTGCCGGTTTAACAATGAGAGAAAATCTTCCGGAACAACGTCCATGGTCCTTGTTCCAAAAAAAGGCGGCTCGGGTATGGTTGCCAGGATTTGAATGGCGGATTTTTTCTCGCTGACAGCGTTTTGTGGATCTTTTTCTTTCTTCTCCCATTGACTTGATTGCAGGCTTCCGGCTTCATAATCCTGGATGGCCTTCAGGCCGGTAAAGGCATCTCGACAATAGACAACCGGACCATCGTAGTGCGGCGCACAGTCACTGGCGACAAACTTCCGGGTTAGGGCTGCACCACCCAAAAGAATAGGATGCTTGAGTCCGGCATTTTTATATTTTGTCATGCTTTCCTGCATAATCATTGCGGATTTCACAAGCAGACCACTGAGGCAGATGATGTCAATTTCAGGATTGTCATGGACAGTTTTTATGATGGTTTCTGCTGTGACCTTGATGCCAATGTCAATAACCCTGTAGCCGTTATTGCTGAGGATAATGTTAACCAGATTTTTGCCGATATCATGGACATCCCCTTGAACGGTGGCTAACAGGACACAGGGGGCATCGTTTCGATCACTTTTGTCCATAAAGGGCTCAAGGAAATCTACAGATTTACGCATAACCTCCGCTGATTGGAGGACAAACGGTAGCAGCATCTCTCCTGCACCAAAGAGGACGCCAACTTCACGCATGGCAGCAACCAGATGCTGGTTGACGATTTCAAGGGCTGAGTAGCGATCGAGGAGCATTCGTAAAATGTCCGGTAGATCCTGTTGGTTACCGTGCATGATCCGTTCCCGAATCAGCTGCTCAGGGGAAGCATCCTCATCAACCTGCTTATCCTCTTCCAGGTCATGGTCTTCAAAATATTGGATATAGACCATGAGGGGCTGGACATTTTCCTCTGTCCTGTTATAGAGAAGATCAAGGGCCAGGGCAGTAGCGTCTTTGTCAATGGCGTCGAGGCTGATGCAGTTAGTGGGGTTGATGATCACAGCATCAAGGCCATATTCAACAGCTTCATGGAGAAAGACCGCATTGAGAACTTTACGAGCCGGAACCGGGAGACCAAAAGAGATGTTGGAAAGGCCAAGAATAGTGTGACAGGCGGGGAGTTCCTTTTTGATTCGTCTAATCGCATTCAGTGTTTCCACAGCGGCAGTCCGCAGGTTCTCATCACCGGAGCCAACGGTAAAAGTCAGTGGGTCAAAAAAAAGAGCATCCGCACTGATACCGTGTTTTTCCGTTACCAGCTTGTAGATGCGTTCTGCAATTGCAAATTTAGAATCGCAGTCCATGGCCATTCCGTGTTCATCTATGGTAAGCGCTGTTACACAGGCGCCATATCTCTTCACAAGGGAACATATCTCATCAAGGGTTTTCCCTCCGTCTTCAAGATTTATGGAGTTGACAATGGCTCTCCCGGGATAGGCAGCAAGTGCCTTGCCTATGACTTGAGCAGACGTGGAGTCAATCATCAGCGGGGCCTTGAGGGTCCGGCCATACATCTGTACCAGCCGCACCAGGTCCTTTTCTTCATCGCGACCGGCCCAGGCAGCACTCAGGTCCACAACATGGGCGCCTAGCCGTTCCTGATCGATGCCGATCTGCAGACAGCCTTCGTAATCATCGGCAATGAGCAGATCTCGAAATTTCTTTGATCCGGTGGGGTTTGATCGTTCACCAATGATCAAAGGGGCGGGCTGCTGTTTTATATCAACTGCCTGGTACAGACTTGCAACCTGGACAAGTTTCGAATTATTTATTCTCTCCCTCATAACAGTGCCTCCTTGCGATCCGCAGGGACAGCGCCTTGCAAGGCATTAACAAGAGCTTTTGTATGGGCAGGTGAAGTTCCACAACAGCCTCCTACAATGGAGACCCCTTTTTGGGTGACAAAATCCAGCATGTGCCGGCCGTATGCCTCAGGAGTCAGGGGATAGTGGGTCTTCCCATTCACCACTTCAGGCATCCCTTGGTTGGGGATGCAGGAAACTCTTTTTTTCCAGTTTTTACACAGGTAATCTATCTGGGGTTCCATGTCAGTGGGACCGGTAGCACAGTTTAAACCGAGAGAAAACACTGGAAAAGGGGCAATTGTAGCACAGACCGCAGCGATATCAGTTCCAACAAGCATGGTTCCCTGCTGTTCAAAGGTGACTGAAGCAAGAACCGGAATATCAGTCCCCCTTTTATCCAAAAGATCGAAACAGGCAATCAGCACTGTTTTAATCTGCAGAAGATCCTGGCAGGTTTCCACTATCAATGCATCAACGCCGGCGTCAAGCAGGGAATCCATCTGTTCAGTGACCGTTGCGGCAAGATCCTGAGGAGAAATGTGGCCAAGAACAGGCAGTTTGGTGGTGGGGCCGATAGAGCCCATTATATAGCGAGGTTGTCCAGGAGTTGAGAACTCTGCAATCGCTTGTCTGGCACAGGCTACGGCCGCCTGGTTAATCTCTTTCACCCGCTTTTCCAGATCGTACTCAGCAAGAACCACGGAAGAGGCTCCAAAGGTGTTGGTCTCAATGGCCATGGCCCCGGCAGCCAGAAATTTACGGTGCAGTTCAATGATGGTCTCAGGGGATGAGATGTTGAGGTATTCGTTGCACCCCTCATGGCCGTCCCAGACAGCAGGGTTGATTTCCATGGTCTGCAGTGTTGTTCCGCAGCCACCGTCGCAGATGAGTAAAGGTTCTTCGGAAAATGTCATAATTGATAAACTCGTAAAAACTTCGATTTCCGATGGATAAGTAAAAAGCTTCATATTGGAGGCGTGCAATTTTTCTATCATTTCGGCGTACATACGGTACGTCGTAATGATACGAAAAATTGTAACAACGAACAAGATGAAGAGTTTTTACGACGCCATCATAATTGTTTTCTGTAATTAATTATATTAGTATAAAAGGGTATCAATAAGTTATGTTCGTATGTCTAAACCGGTGGAGCATGACATTCTTGCCCCACAGAGGTGGAAATAGCAATTTCTTTTTTTCAGTTATCATTTTAAACAGCATCGGGCTGCGAACGGGTAAAAAGAACATTAGGAAAAAGAGGGAATATTCTTTTTATATGCGATCGCCAGTATAGCATAGCACCTAATTTAATAAAATAAGCAAACTCGTTTCTGTCAACCTTGTTAAAAAAACTTTATAACACTTCTGTCTACTACTCCAAAAAGACCATTGTCCACGACCTTCTCCTGTGGCTGGTTGTACTGGTGACTTTTGTCGTCAGTTTTGCTGCGGCCAGTTTTTACACGTACGCAGAGCATACGATGATGCGGAGAGTTACCGAACGTGCGGACACTCTTGTTGGGGAAATCTCTTCAATTCTTTCCGTTCCTCTCTATCATATTGACACTGCAGGTGTAAAACATATTTGCAAAATTTATTCACAAATGCCGGATTTGCAGGGAATCCTGGTCGAGGATGAACAGGGAAGAAAAATATTCAATTCAATAGCTGCGAACTCTAGTGGTATTTCAAGAGACACTGGTATTTATCAAGGACAGCTTTACCTCGGCCACGTTACCTTGGTGCTTTCTGATAATGAGCATAAAAAAGAGCGGAAGGAGGCTCTTGTTTTCCTTCTTTTTACTGGACTTGCACTGATATTGACTATAGCTGTCGGTATCCATATCATCATGCGCTATCTGCTGACGACGCCATTAGAGCAATTCAATACTGGTTTGGCTGATATTGCCGGAGGACACTATTCGACACGGTTGCAGAGTGTACAGCATGACGATCTGAATTGTTCCGTTGATGCTGTTAATAGAATGGCCGGCAAGATTGAAAAAGTAGTTGGAGAACTAAAAATAACCAGGGACTTTTTAAAGAACGTTCTTAATTCCATGCCATCAATTATTATTGGTGTTGACAGTCAGTGTTGTATTACCGATGTTAATCTCACTGCGATCCACAATGCTGACAAAAAACACAGACCGTTTACAGGGAAACCGGTTGCCAAAGTGTTTCCCTGGCTGGAAGGAGAGGTGGTTGACAATATTCTTCAATCCATATCCGAGTACAAACCCATTACCATTATACAGAAAAATACTCAGATTTTCGGTGAGCAAAAACATCTCGAAATTGCAGTATACCCCCTCCATACCTCTTTTAATGATGGGGCCGTTGTTCGTGTGGATGACATCAGCACAAGGATACAGTTACAGGAAGTAATGGTACAAACAGAGAAGATGATGTCTGTTGGCAGCCTCGGGGCAGGCATGGCCCATGAAATAAACAATCCCCTTGCTGCCATTCTACAGGCTGTCCAGAATGTTGAGCGGAGACTTTCCGTAACATTTCCTAAAAATAGAGAAGTTGCTGAACAGTGCAATCTTGACCCTCAGGCCCTGGAAAACTATTTACAGGAACGGCATATTTTTCCCATGCTCAAAGGAATACATGAAGCAGGTCAGCGAGCCGAAAAAGTAGTACAAAACATGCTCAAATTTTCACGATACAGCGGTTCGACAATGGAGAGTTGTGTTCTGGTTGACATCATTGATCGCGTACTGGAACTTGTTGGTAATGATTATGATTTAAAACGCAAATATGACTTTAAAAATTTAATGATAAACCGGAAATGCAATTCAGATATTGTGGTGAAATGCAACAGAGCTGAAATTGAACAGGTTCTTTTTAATCTTTTGATAAATGCAGCACAGGCATTTAAAGCAGAAGATTTTAAAGAAGGGCGGCCACCGGAGATCACCATTATTGTAACCAGGGATGAGGATTTTGTCACCATAGAGGTGATTGATAATGGCCCTGGAATAGAAGAAGATTTGCAGCGGCGGATTTTTGAACCGTTTTTTACCACTAAAGATGTGGGAGAGGGCACAGGACTAGGACTTACAGTCTCTTATTATATCGTTGTCGACCAGCACAAAGGGGCATTGAGTGTCAAGTCCACAGTCGGTCAGGGGACGACTTTTGTTGTTAAACTGCCGGTGAGTTAAGGCGTGTGGTTGACCTGTTTACAGGGGAATACTGGAGTCGGAATCTTGGAGAGAGGTGTCCAAGAGTTCGGCGACCTTAGCCCTGCAGCGCCTGGATTTACACGATCCCCCGCCGATGCCGGTAACTTCTGCTATTTTTTCATAGCTTGCAGCGCCTTTTTCAATGGCCTGCAGTATAGCGTAAAGCTTGATCCCCTTACAGATGCATCCGGGTTTTAACCGGGCTATGATCTCTTCTTCTGTTGCCATGCCTTTTTTTTTAGTTATTTTTAAGTGAGGATAAAGTGTTTATGAATGGTATCAGCTGTATCCCTGCCAATGCCCGGAACAGATGACAATTCTTCTATCCCTGCCTCCCGGATCCGTTTCACACTGCCAAAATGTTTTAACAGCGTTTTTTTTCGCCCAGGGCCGACACCCGGTATGTCATCCAGGGTAGAGGTAACGGAGTCTTTGCCTCGCAGTTTTCTGTGAAAAGTTATCCCATAGCGATGCGATTCGTCACGGATACGCATAAGATAAAGAAGGACCGGGTGGTGACTTTTCAGGAGGATTGGATTTTTTCGGCCGGGTTTGTACAGTTTTTCCCCTTCATCGTTCTTTCCCTTTGCGATACCGATCCAGTCGAGATCGTCTTTAATACCCAGATCTTCGGCCACACGCATTGCAACGCCAAGTTGTCCACGGCCGCCATCTACAATAAAAAGGTCGGGCAGCGTCTTTTCCTGGAGGGCGCGACCGAGGCGTCTTCGTAAAACCTCTTCCATCATGGCATAGTCATCAGGCCCGGGGACTGTTGTGATTTTATAATGTCTGTACAGGGATTTTAATGGCTCACCTTTTCTAAAGCAGACAAGGGAGCCAACGGCTTGTTTGCCGCTGGTGTTGGAAATATCCAGACATTCAATTATGGTGGGTGTGTAGGCAAGATGAAGGGATTTTGCAAGAGATGAACTGAGGCTCTGCCATGATCGTTCTTTCTTCTCTTTTTCGTCAAAGATATGGCCTGCATTGGTAATGGCCATATTAAGAAGCTGGACCAGGTCTCCACGTTGAGGAACCGTAAAGGTCACGTTTGAACCTGACAGTTCAGAAAATCGCTCTCTCAAGAGAGGACCATCATTTGGGGCAAATGGAAGGATAACCTCTTTGGCAGGGGCCATGTTTTCATCATAAAACTGATTCAGAACCTGAGAAAGGATCGCTGCATCACTATCCATGGCCTCACTGAGAAAAAAGTTGCGATGGCCGGTAATCAAACCCTCTCTTACAAAGAGGATAGCTATTCCAATTGAGGTTCCTTCACGAAAGTAGCCAAAGACATCCTGATCTTTGATCGTTGAGGAGGCAATTATCTGTTTTTCAAGGGTCTTGGAGAGGGCTCCTATCTGGTCTCGCAGCTCTGCTGCCTTTTCAAACAGCAGTTGTTCTGCGCAGATTTCCATTTCCCGGGTCAGTTCTTTGACAAGGCTCCTGTTACGACCTTCAAGAACCATAAGGACTTTTTTTACCTGGTCCCGATACACCTCTGGATCTGCGAGATCGACGCAGGGGCCAAGGCATTTCCCCAACTGCAGGTTCAGGCACGGACGATTTCGAGGGCGTATTTTAGCACCCTTGCATTTTCGCAGAGGAAAGAGGTTGGCAAGGAGTCTAATAGTTGACCACATGGAAGAACTTGAGGCGTAGGGGCCAAAATACCGGGCGCCGTCTTTTTTTCTCCGCCGGGCCATATGGACTCTGGGCCACGTATCCTGCACGGTGACCTTAATAAACGGATAGTTTTTGTCATCCCTGAGGATGATATTATACTTTGGCTTATGTTTTTTTATTAAAGAGGCTTCCAGGATGAGGGCCTCTTTTTCGGTATTTGTGAGTAAGGTGTCTACACTGACAACCTTACTGAGCATGACCGTGGTTTTGTTATGGTCCGAACCTGAAAACCGGGTGTAGGAAGTGAGCCTGTTTTTGAGATTCTTGGCCTTTCCCACATAGAGCACCCGTGATTGTTTGTCCAGCATCAGGTAAACGCCAGGTGTTTTAGGGACGGTTTCTAGAAAATCAGCAGGAAACATAATGTTTATTGAGGGTTGAAAGGGTTTTATTAAGTGGATGCCTGAAAACATGATAATTCTGATAGCTGTGCATTACAAGTATTTGGGCTAACACGTTTTACATAAATATTCTTGTTGCATGTGTGATGGCGTCGTATTTATCCCCCCCTCAAGGGAGGACTGAAAAGAGTACCCTTTTTTCGGGTGAAAACTCTCCATCTGCTTCGTTGCTGCATTTTTTATTTAATTTCGACGTACCGTTACCCGCAGACTCCGGGGACTGGTTACGATCACATACGATCGGCTGAAGTTGTCGCTGATTCGGCAAGATATAGGATATACATCACCCGTAACATTACCCTGGCGGAGCACCTTGCGCTTTCCAATGAAGATGACGACCGAGACGGGCAGAACAGGTAGGTAGGTCACGAACACCCGAAAACCTGCACCATGTGTGGTGATTTTTGTGCAATGGAGAATGGGGGAAACTTGTTTGCCGACGATATCAAAGGAGATAAAATTCTCCAATGAGCCGAAACGGCAGCAGCAAAATAGCAAGAAGCATCAGATACAAACTTCAGTGCTTTGCTGCTGCCGTTACAATGGAGAAACAAGGAGGGTGGTTTCGTCCGTCATACCCGAGTGCTCCCTGCTTAAAACATACTGGGACAAGCGTTATCGGGTATCCAGGAATTTAGCTACGCTCTGGATCCCCGATAACTTGCGATAAATTTCGGGGTAATTTTTTGCTCTCTCATGCCCAAGGGCTCTCTTTTTCTACGCTACCAAACTTTTGTTATTATTGCTTGAAAAGAGCTCGAGTGCAGCATCCACCACTCTGGGGTCATACAAATTACCACTGTTCTTTTGTATTTCATCAATGGCTGTGTTGACGCCAAGAGCACCCCTGTAGGGACGAGGTGAGGCAATTGCTTCAATGACATCAGCTACCGCAACAATCTTTGATTCAATGAGAATAGCATCGCCTACAAGACCATAAGGGTAGCCGGAGCCGTCCAGCCGTTCGTGATGTTGCAGAACAACTTCAGCAACAGGTGAATTGAAATCTATATCTTTCAGTATATTAAAGCCTGTTTCCGGGTGTTCTCTAATCAGAGACAATTCCGAATTGGTGATCCTGCCAGGTTTACTTAATATGCTTGCAGGAACACATATTTTTCCAAGATCATGAACAGCTCCGGCCATGCTTACACCTTTTATCTGCTTTTGACTGAGTCCCATAATTGTGGCAATGTCTCTAGCAATAATCATGGTTTTTTGTTGATGTCCTGCAGTGTATGGGTCTTTTGTTTCAATTGTTCTGCATATCGCCTTAACGGTATCACCAATATTTTTTTCCAGTTTAATTATGGATTCTTCCAGTTCGTTTTTGGCAAGTTTGTGTTCTGTTATTTCTTTGTAAATCATTGCAATGGATAGAGGGGTACCGTCTTTATCTCTTGAAACAACCTGAGCCTTGCCAAAAAAAGATTTCTCCTTTCCATCGTCGTCGAATAACTTTACTTCATGCTCCTGGGTGTGATCTTCAAACAGGGCTCTTTTAATTAGACAGTCAGATTGCTCGTCGCAGACCCAGATAGGGGAAGTGTATATTTCGTGGCATTGTTTCCCAACCATATCACTGCCAAAAAGATCCTTGGCTTTTTCATTGGCCCACAATACCATTAAATTCCGACCGACAATACTTACATGGACGTCAACCATATCAAGGATAGTGTTAGAGTTTGGTTCATGCGATGAAGGAGAATCCTCATCAAAATCGAATATAAAGGGTCTGTTCAGCATTTCAAATTTAGTAATATGCCGGGATATCCCTTCTTGTATCTGATGTCCTGTGTTCACGTTTGTCTCCTGCGGTAGAATCCCTGTTTTTTCTTGATAATGTTAATTTTTAATAGAAATATTGACCTGCTGTTGATGTATCCGGTCTCTAATTTCTGTTATTGCAAAACCGGATATTGGTGCTAAAACCTGGCTGGAAGCTATGTCTGAATTAAGATAATCTCCTGCCAAGGAAAACGAATCCGGTTGTAATACCTGGCCTTTTGTTTGATCCCTGTACACGCCAAAAGTAAAACCATGCCTGTCTTCGGTGGATATCTTGCTGATTAAATCTTTTGTTGCCCAGATCTCTCCATTGTTGGCGAATTCTGAGAGTCTGCGGGCAACCTTGACAGATTCACCTAATGCTGTGAATTCAATATTTCCAGCAGAACGAATGGTTCCAAAAAACTCTCGTCCTTCATGGATACCGATGTTCATGTTTAACGTATGGTCCAACCCATGTTTACGATTCCATGAGTGTGATAATCTAGACGCCATATCACGTATTTCCATGGCACAGTTTATGGAGTTTATTAGGTAGTCGTTGCCTTTGTTTTTTGTGAAATAATAGACCATCTCGTTACCGGCATGTCTGCCGTAGGTTCCGAAATATTTGTCAAAAACAGGACTCACTGCCTGCCAAAGGTCATTAATTAACAAGAAATATTTTGAGGGGAGTAGCTTTGCGCACAGTCTTTCAGAATCCTGGATGGATGCAACCATGGAACATAGGGAAACCACGGAAGGCATTCTATTGTGTAACAGTTCGTTTATAATTTTTTCACGCTGGCTGAGCATATCAATGACCGATGCACTGTTACTGTCGCCAGGTATAAAAACAACAAACGTTCCTTCACGGTAGGCTTCACTGTGGACAATAAAATGTTTCAACCCTCTAGAACCTGTCCTCATAAAAGAAAATGGCAGCCGATAGAGGTTGTCAATTGCTGGAGCCTGTCTATTTAGGTATGCATTTGAAAGAAGAGCTGTGTCTTTATCAGTAATTCCAGCATATGTCTGGGCCAAGTCATCACTGTTCATATTCCTTTGAAGAAGTGTACAGTGGAGATCCACCATATCCCTCCAGTTTCTCATAACACCATGAAGGGCAGGGTCCAGTATTAATTTGAAAATGTTACGGGACTCTATTTCATTAATGGAATTGATTTTCCGATTGAAAATACTTTTTTCAGCTTGTTCATTAATCCATTCAATTTCTAAATTGTTGTTCACCAGATAGGCTGGGGAAGTGATGTTTTCAATGGTTACTTTCAGTCCCCTCCTTTCATCGTGTCGACGGCGCCTTACAGCTGAGTCCTGCATACTTGGCTCATTTCTTCGGTCAGCAGTGATTTCATTTTTGAGACTTAGTCTCTTTACCCAATCTTTATCCTGGAAAAGCGTGGCTATCTCTTCCATGGACTTACCTTGTTGTTTTAAAACTTTGACCTGTTTAATCCACAACAGAGAATTGGTTGGAAAATAACCAATTTGTTTAACTCCTTCCTGGTCAGGCCCAGGACTGCTTACAATAGGGCGAGGGAGTATGCCACACTTAATGTAATTGTTAAGTGTGGCTCTTGAGATACCAGCCTGTTCAAGTATTTCTTTGCTTGTGACCAGGTTGCTTTTCATAACATTTCTCATTCGAATTTAGAGTAATAGGGTTCCGAAAGGGCGCGTCTATTTGGACACGTAAGTTCGGTACTGTCTAAATAAAAACATAGGTAGACAGCAATGTCAATAAAAAAACAGCATGTGTCTAAAAATATTTTTACGATGGCATTACGGGTAAGTAGGTGTACGCGTTTTGATTGGCTGCAGTTGGCGTAGACAGTTAAGGCGCCAGCGTAAGACGAACTTATACACACAGAGGCTCGTCTTAACAAGCTGTCTAAAAACAGCCCCAGGCAGGATGGCGTAAAAAGTGTGTACTCTATTTGTGCAGTACAGATTTTTACTAAGGAAAAATGGGTACGGAAAGGAATAGAAAAAAACTTTTAAACTTTCGTCGGATGAGGTTGTTGGCAGGCTAATAAAAGAAGAGGGAGGGAAATATATGCTTGCCGCCTATAAATAAGGAGACGGACAGTATACCTGGATTACTACACCATCCAGGTATAACCACCACGACAAATGCTTCTTTGTTTCAGAGACAGGTGTTATCTCTTGATATAGATGATATTGCAGGCTGGATTCCCGATAAAAGAATTCGGGAATGACAGTCGTGGGCAGCACTCTGATGGGTTATATATCATAGAGTTGCAATTTTACGTCATCCCCGAGTGTCGTTATCGGAGAACCGGTAAATCATTACCGGCTGAAGATTGGTGGTAATCAGATTCCTGTAGGAAGCTTCACCTGGAAATCAGTTATTCTGCAAACACCTGTTTAGCCCTTTATCTTGTGAGTTGTCGATATTTTATTCTATGGGGTTGTTCAGCTCTGGCGCCGAGGCGTTTTTTCCGATCTTTATCGTAGTCGGAGTAGTTCCCCTCAAACCATTCGACTTTGGAGTCTCCTTCAAAGGCAAGGATATGAGTGGCAATTCTGTCAAGAAACCACCTATCATGACTGATAACAACGGCACATCCACCAAAATTATCAAGGGCCTCTTCCAATGCTCTCAGGGTGTTGACATCAAGATCGTTTGTTGGCTCATCAAGAAGCAGTACGTTTCCTCCCTCTTTCAGCATTCTGGCCAGATGGACCCTGTTTCGCTGCCCACCGGAAAGGAGCCCGACTTTTTTCTGCTGATCTGAACCGGAAAAATTGAATTTTCCGACATAGGCTCTGGAATTAATCTCGCGGGTGCCGAGCCAAACTGTTTCCTGCCCCTCGGAAATAGCTTCCCAGATGGAAGCTTCCGGATCAAGTATTTCACGACTTTGATCCACATAGGAGAGCTTGACGGTTTCACCAATGCGAAGTTCCCCTTCATCTGGGGTGTCCTGGCCGGTGATCATTTTAAAAAGAGTGGATTTACCGGCACCATTGGGTCCAATTACACCGACAATGCCACCTGCAGGGAGTTTGAAGTTCATGTCATCCACCAGCAGTCGGTCTCCAAATCCTTTGCGAATATGGTCAGCTTCAATCACCACCTTCCCTAGACGTGGTCCCGGGGGAATGAAAATCTGCAGTTCTTTGGCAAGCTTTTCGGTTTCTTGCCCCATGAGTTGATCGTATGAACTGATACGCGCCTTTGATTTGGAACGCCTGCCTTTGGGAGACATCTTGATCCACTCAAGTTCTCTTTTCAAGGTTCGCCTGCGATCACTTTCTTTTTTTTCCTCTGTGGCGAGACGTTTCTCTTTCTGAGAAAGCCAGGAGGAATAATTTCCTTTCCAGGGGATCCCTTGTCCACGATCCAGTTCAAGAATCCATCCTGCAACATTATCGAGGAAATAACGGTCATGGGTAACAGCAATCACAGTTCCCTCATATTGCTGCAAATGATGCTCTAACCAGGCTACAGATTCAGCATCCAGATGGTTTGTTGGCTCATCAAGGAGCAGGATATCGGGTTGTTTGAGTAAAATACGGCACAGGGCGATTCTTCTTTTTTCACCACCTGAAAGATGTTCACAGCTCGAGTCAGATGGTGGACAACGCAAGGCGTCCATGGCCATTTCCAATTTGGAGTCAAGGTCCCAGGCATCAAGGGTATCTAATTTTTCCTGAACTTCTCCCTGCCGATCGATGAGTGCCTGCATCTCATCATCATCCATTGGTTCTGCGAATTTCTCATTGATGGAGTTGAATTCTTTAAGAAGGTCAACTGTTCCCTGGACCCCCTCTTCAACAATTTCCTTAACGGTTTTGGCTGGATCAAGTTCCGGCTCCTGGGGAAGGTAATCGACGGTGAGACCGGGTGAAATAGCTGTCTCACCATTAAACTCGGTGTCGATACCGGCCAGAATGCGGAGCAGGCTACTTTTTCCCGAACCATTCAGACCAAGGACACCTATCTTGGCACCATAAAAATAGGAGAGGGAAATGTCTTTCAGGACAGGCTTATCGTCATAAAACTTACTGACCTTGATCATCGAATAGATAACTTTTTTATCGTCAACACTCATTTTTGGATTCCTGTAGCAGTAATGTGTTTGTTTGAAAACACAATTATGTAAAATTAAATGCGGTTGCGGTTGATTGCAGGTATCACAATAATCTGATTTCCCTTAAATGAAAAGATGGAATAGGCGGTAACCAGTAAAGTTTAACTGAATTGTTAGGCAGTCTCCTTGGTACTTGATATGTTGTAAGAAACTGGTAATATGGTTGACGAACGCAAAAAAACTTGTCAGCAACAAGGGCGCACTCATTTTTTCTGGTTTTGTCATCACTCATGAGAATTCGCAGCTTTATTTTCCTGTTTGTTATCGCACTGGGACTTTTTCCTGTTTTTATTCTTGTTACTCTCAATTTACCCAAGACAATGGATCGGTTGGAGTATGCAGCAGAACTTGAAACCCAGACTAGATCTTATGTAGATTTTACTCAGCTCAATGCCAGGATTCAATGTTTGAAAAAAAGTCTTATCCGGTCGGCCACCCTTCCATCCACGCTTGCTGCCGTTCAAAGCTCTCAGGAAATAAATACCTTATCGAAGGTTGTAAAAAAATGGTTTGAAAAAGACGACCAGGTCAAAGGATTGATGCTGATTGATGCTGAAGGTGAAGAACTTCTTTCATTGCATAGAAAAGGTACCATGTTCATGCCTGCTGATTTTTCAGAAAACCACAAAAATCATCAGTTTTTCAATGAGTCACTGAAAGTTGACGAAGACCAGGTTCTTGCAAAACTTGTAGATCATGAGTCAGATCCTTTTCACCGCACAGGTGACGACGAATATGAACTGATTATGGCCGCACCTGTGCTAGACGCATCTCTTGGAACCGTTGGGACAATGCTGATGCGCATTGACCTGTCTGAGTTTTTGAAAAATTTCATGGATTCCTTCTGGGTTACCGGAGATGGAAATTATGTGCATGGTTGTCAGCAGGAATTGCGTCAACCTCCCGCCTCTTTTAAAAACACGGCCTCTGATTGTAACGCGTTTGCGGATTTTCCAGGTCTTCGGGTAATAGATAGCAGTGACCCTCTGATTTTACCTGGTAATTCAAAAACTAAAATTGCCTGGATGCCCCTTGTCTTTAATAGAGACGACCAGGTGGTAATGTGGGTGGGAACGGCTGTAGATGAGAGTGCCATTGAAAAATGGAAAATGACACTCACCATCAATGTTGTTCTCCTCATCGTAATTATGGCAGCTGTCGTTTTCATCTCTGCCAACTGGATATCAACGAAGCTTGAACATATTCAGAAGGATTTACTCAACGGCCTTGACGATATTATTAATAAAGAAAAAGCAACAAAATTCAGTTGGGGGGGGCCTCAGGAGCTCCAAAATCTCTCCCGTGATTTGACTGCATTTGCAGAAAGTTACAGTGCCACCTGTGATGCCAGGAATCTAGCGGAAGCATCACTGAGTGAAAGTGAAGATAAGTTCAGGAGTCTTACCGCCTCTGCCAATGATGGCATTATCCTTATGGATAATGAAGGGTATATTACCTATTGGAATGAGGCCGCTACAACCATTTTTGGCTATAGTTCAGAAGAAGCCTTGCAACACCCCGTTCATTCGCTTATCAGTCCCCGCAGAGAAGGGGATGATTTGCCCGTGGAACCTCTGGGGAGAGTTGGGGCAGGAACAAGTATTGCTCAGACTGTTGAGCTTGTTGCAAGAAATAAGGATGGTAATGATGTCCACGTGGAGCTTTCTCTCTCGTCCACCACGATTAACAGACAATGGCACGCGATCTGGATCGTCAGGGACATCAGCGAACGAAAGAGAAATGAGGAAGAGAGAAGACGACAACAGCAGCATCTCCTCCATGCAGACAAAATGATCTCTCTTGGGCTTCTGGTTTCAGGAGTTGCTCACGAAATTAATAATCCAAATTCAATTGCCCTCTTGAATACTCCGATTCTCCTGCGTTCCTGGGAAAGTGCAAAACCGATTCTTGACGAATATTACGAGGAACATGGAGATTTTTCCATTGGTGGCATTGAATATAGTGAAATGCGTCATAACTTTGCCCGCATATTTCTTGAGCTGGAAGAAAGTGCTATTCGGATCAAGGAAATTGTTGCGGACCTGAAAGATTATGCAAGGCAAGAGACTAGTGGGCAGATGTCGCCTGTGGATATTACGGAAGTGGTAAAATCCGGTGTTCGTCTGACTTCAAACAGTATTCATAAAGGTACTAATAATTTTGTGACCAACTACTCTTCAGACTCGCTTATGGTGCTAGGGAACCGTCAACGTTTGACTCAGGTAGTGATAAATCTGATCCAGAATAGTTGTGAGGCACTGGACAAAACAGATCTGTCTTTAACCGTTTCCACAAGGTACAATAAAGAGATTGACGCAGTTGAGATTTCCATCTGTGACGAGGGTACGGGCATTGCCCCCGAAGATCTGAAGCAGGTTACCGATCCTTTTTTTACCACCAAGAGATCTATTGGCGGAACAGGATTGGGGCTCTCGGTTTCTGCCGGAATCGTCAAGGAGCACAACGGAGTGATGAATTTTCACTCAGAAGTTGGAAAAGGGACTGAGGTTGTAATTGTTTTTCCTGCATTACATAAGGTTGAAGAGATTTAAAATAAACAACACAGAAGAATATTATGGCTAAGACACTCTACCCATCGCTGCCGGTACTCCTGGTTGATGATGAAAATGCCTGGCTGAACAGCTTTGGACTGACGCTTCAGGTTTCTGGCATTAACAATGTCATGACCTGTAACGATTCCAGAAAAGTCATGGATCTGTTGCAGGCGAATGATGTCAGTGTATTGGTTCTCGATCTTACCATGCCTCATCTTGCTGGAAAGGAATTACTTCCCCAGGTGGTAGAGGCTTTTCCTGAGATTCCTGTGATTATCATCACCGGCCTTGACCAGGTTGAAACCGCCGTAGCCTGCATGAAACTGGGGGCTTACGATTTCTACACGAAAGTGACAGAGGAATCTCGCCTGGTTACAGGGGTGAAGCGGGCCATAGATTTTGGCCTGTTGCGTCGTGAGAACAGCTCACTGAAAGAACACTTCCTGCAAGATAAACTGAATAACCCAGATGTTTTTTCTCACATCATCACCCACAACAAATCAATGCGCTCCGTTTTCCAGTACATTGAAGCCATAGCTTGTACATGCGAGCCGGTTTTGATAACGGGAGAGACAGGTGTCGGAAAAGAACTTTTTGCCCAGGCCATTCATTACCTTTCAGGGCGGAGTGGTAATTTTGTTGAGGTCAATATTGCTGGACTGGATAGTACTCTTCTGGCAGATACCCTGTTTGGCCATAAGAAGGGCGCTTTTTCAGGAGCCGATCAGAATCGTAAAGGAGTGATAGCGCAAGCCGCAGATGGAAGTCTGTTTTTGGATGAGATCTGCGGCCTCACCCCTGTTTCTCAGATTAAATTACTGCGCTTGATCCAGGATCGTGAATATTATGCCCTTGGATCTGATGTGGCACTAAAAACCAACGCCCGTGTGATTGTTTCCAGTCACCTTGGTCTTGATTCACTCCAGGAATCAAGTGAGTTTCGAAAAGACCTTTTCTTCAGGCTTCGCAGCCATCATGTTCATATCCCACCATTACGTGAACGATTGGATGACCTGCCATTGCTCCTCGATTATTTTCTTGGGGAGGCGGCAGTACGGCTCAATAAAACGAAACCTTCATACCCCAGTGAGTTGCCTATTCTCCTTGGAACGTATAGCTACCCTGGTAATGTTCGTGAATTGCAATCAATGGTTTTTGATGCGCTCTCTAAGCATAAAAGCAGAACGCTTTCCATGGGGGTTTTTAAAGAATATATTGAGAGCCGAGCAGGGGACAGTGATGAAACGGTTGAAGATGTCACCGGTGAGACTGTCTTCAGCATACTTGGTTCTCTCCCAACCTTGAAAGCATCAAGTCGTCTCCTGGTTAAAGAGGCTCTTAACAGATCTCAGGGAAACCAGGCCATAGCTGCTCAAATGCTTGGAATTACCAGGCAGGCTCTAAACTGGCGCTTGAAGCAACAGCCTGGAAAGAAGTGAATAAGTGGTTGGGGATGATGGAAAAAATAGAATGTACAATCCATGGTTATGAAGTGAATTTCGATCAGGCAAGAGAGATTAGCAGAGTTATTGCAGACGAGGGTAATGATTTTGCTACGCTGGTTTCCTGGTGTGATCGCGACAAAGGAGTACATTCTCCCTGTTGCTTAAAATGCGAGTTAAAAGGTGAACCTGGCTGGGAGGTCTATGGAAGAAATCATGAAGGGCGTTTGCGGATATCCTTTGATGATGAGCGGTTTGTATTTATTTATTCGTGAAAGAGGATAATAAACTGAAGGGTACCTTGAAAAATTAGTATTTTCGTTCCAAATCGAGGCGTGTGGGGATTTTGCCACAGGTATATAGTTGATATTCCGAGGACAAAATTCTTCTCGCAACGAAGAGTTGGGGCGAAAATTTAAATCCTTACAGCCTAAAAACAAAAGGGCCTTTCGTTGAAACAACGAAAGGCCCTTTTGTTTTGTACTACTCTTCTGTTCCAAGAAAAACGTCTTACTTGTTGTCCTCGTTTTCAGAAAAGCCTTTCACAAGCATGGCACCGGCAAGCCCAAGGATGCCAATGTCTTTGGCTTTCTTCATTGCTGGTTTCACCATGGAAGCCATCATGGCACGGCGTTTTACGCTGGCCATGTCGGCAAGTTCCGGGGTGTAATCGGCAAAAAGCAGGCCCATATCTTTCTTATTCCCGTAGTAACGGGAGTTGGGGCCGATATGCCCACCTTTAACTTCAAGGCCTTTGGCACCCTTTTTCACATACTGTGAAACTGCTGAGTTTGGATCGGAGAGATCGCCAAAAATACGAGCACCGGTAATGCATGTCTGAACACAGGCAGGATCAAGCCCGGCCTCAACACGCGGCTTACAGTAGGTACACTTGTCAGCTTTTCCTGCACTGTCATCATCGGCAAGAGCAGGATTTACATAACGTGCGCCATAAGGACAGGCGTCAGCACAGGCACCACAGCCGAGGCAGCGGTCCTTGTCGATCTGAACGGAGCCATCAAAAGGGTCCTTCCAGGTGGCAGCTACGTTCATGGTTTTAGTCTTGCTATTTTTTGCCGTAAAGGTCATTTCCACGGGATCTGCAGGGCACTCAGCAACACAGGGCGGCTTGTCGCAGTGATTGCAGAGACCGGGGTAATAGGTTGAGGCCATGCCGTCATCAGTCATGGTGGGGCCAAGGCGTTTGACCCAGTTACGCTGGTAAGGAACCGGAACCTCCCACTCTGCCCGACAGGCAATGGTGCAGGCATGACAGCCGACACAGCGTTCCAGATCTATGATCATTCCATATTGCATTGAATATATCCTCCTAAAAAGGCTTAAAGATTAGATCAGGCTGAAAGGTCCAGAACTTTTCCATCTTTGATCAGTTTAACAAAGTTGTTCCTCATGCCACTACAGCCGGTTTCGGGATCAATGGCCAGTTTAGTGATAAGGCTCTGATCATCAACGCCTGCACCGACACCAATGGTCATCAGTGGGTTGGCACTGCCATAACCGTGATACATATAGACACAGTCTTTTCTGATACCTGCTGTAACTTTTACAGTAGTCGTAGTACGGGATTCAACGCCTTCACTGTTGACAAAACCGACAGTATCACCGTCAACGAGGCCAATCTTTGCTGCGACCTTGTCGTTCACCCAGACAGGATTGTCAGGCATGGCATTGTGCAGCCAGACATTGTTCTGGCTTCTGTTGAAGGTGTGTACCGGGGCGCGTCCATACAGCAGCCTGGCATATCCTTCCGGAGTATCGGGAACAGCTATGTAAGTCGGAGCACCAGGATGTCCGGTGTCTTCTATCTCCTCATTAAAGAGCATAACCGTGAAGTCTTCCGGAACTCCGTATGGATCCTTACCGGGCTGGATATGAATGCCATCCTCAGCCTTCAGCTTCTCAATGGAGAGATTGGCAGTGGCAAGGCTCTTGTCGACCAGTTCTTCAATGGTCTGCACCGGGATTTTAGCCTCATGTCCCATCCGCTTGGCAATCTCATTGGTGATGTAAATCTGATCCTTACGTTCAAACATAGGGGGTACCAGCGGCATACGAGCAGAAATGTACTGCTGATGCTCTTTGGAAAGATCCCACTGAGTTCCTGTTTTGATGAAATCAAAACGCTCAAGATAACTGGGTTCAGGAAGGAGAATGTCAGCCCATGCAGTAACATCTGTTGGCATAACATCAACACACATCACAAAATCCATAGCATTGAAGAGATCCTTCATCTTCTGCTGGCCAGGGATGGTCTGCAGGGGATTTTGTCCCCAGACCACACAGCTCTTGATAGGATAAGGTTTGCCGGAGATAGCACAGTCACGGATGAGTTCTGTAGGTGTTCCCGGAGGCTTGAAAGGATAAATTTTTTCGTCTTTCTGGTGGTCTTGGTTGAGATCAAATTCTTGTCCATGATCCTCCTTGGCCCAGCTAACACCACCAACTTTTGGTCCCTTGGCGGGAACCCAGCCGCCTTTGACATAATAGGCTCCGAGAATTCCTGTCAGGCAGGCAAGTGCGCGCTGACGCTGGAAATCATTTCCATGCCAGGAGACGTGACGACCGGGATGAATACCAACATGCGGGGCATTTGCCGCTAGCATTTCTGCAACTTCTTTGATCTGCTCGGCAGGGATGTCACATTCCTTTGCAGCCTTCTCAAGGGTCCACTCTTTGATGGCTGCGAAAAATTCGTCAAAACCTTCCGTATGGTCTTCAACGAAAGCCTTATCATATTTATTGTTTTTGACAAGGTAGTTCATGATGGCCAGCATGTAGGCAGTATCGGTTCCAGGTTTGATCTGTACCCAGATATCCGCCTTGGCAGCAGATGCGGAGAAACGGGGATCTGCGACAATCAGCTTGGCCCCATTCTGCAAGCCTTGAATGTATTGTTTGATATGGGAAACATGGATGTTCTCACCGAGATGATCTCCGATAAAAAAGAGCACTTTGGTGTTTGGCATATCAATTTTTTCACCGGGTGCTTTTCCAATTGTAGCAACATAAGCGGTATCACGGATACCACGGCACTGAAAGAACGAGGCCTCGGAAACATTGTGAGTTCCGACAGCTCGCTCAAAATAGTGCATGGGGTACTTGGCAGATGAACCGTGAGGGAAGACACAGATACCCTGGGCACCATACTGGTCAACGGTTTTTTTCAGTTTGGAGCCACATTCATCCAGTGCCTCTTTCCAGGAAATCCGTTTCCATTTAGGTTCACCGCGTTTTCCAACATTTTTCATGGGATATTTCAGCCGATCTACATCGTAGAGCAGTTGAACCCCTGCATTTCCGCGGGCACAGATCGCAGTACCGTTGTCAATGGATTTTGGGTTTCCTTCAAGCTTCATCAGTCTGCCGTCGCGAACTTTACCGACTAACTGACAACGCCAGAAACACATCTCGCAGATTCCACCAGTAACGGTTTTATCTCCAAAGGTTCCCTTTGCTTCAAGGGCAGATCTGGAGATGCCGGTGCTTGCGGAAACAACCTTGGCCAGAGGAACCGAGGCTGCTGCCAGGGATGCCGTCTGAAGGAATTTACGCCTTGTTAGGTTGAAAGCCATCTTTCTCTTCCTCCTTAGTGAAGAAATCTATTAATTGTACAATCACCCTGTAATATGGGTGATGAGCTTCTTCCGTCACCCTGGCCTGAAATAATCCATACCATGGGCGAAATAGTTTTTTTAGAAATTCCTCTTCGCCGGCCAAATCATGTTCTTCAGCCATAAGAGAAAGGAATTCAAGTTCATGTATTAAGTGATCGGGGAAATCGGCGTCATCTTCCATGCCAAAGCCCTTTTCCCGATAAAATGCGAGTGTGTTTCCTGCAAAGGTTCCCTGCAAAGCCTTATCCATATAGACAGAGCCATAGGGAGGGGCAACCACGTGGGGAACACCATTAATGAAAAGTCTGGTGTATTCCACTTGGAGGTCCTCAATGGGATCCGCAGAATTGTCAATCTCTTTTTTTATTGTAACACCATCTTCCAGGGCACCCAGAGTGCCAAGCAGATTGTACAATACATTGAAGAATTCTTCGTTCATCCACTCTGTATCCGGATACTGCATACACTGTGAAAGAAAGCGATATACTCGGGCTATGTCTTCAGATGGTGACATTATAAATAAGGGATGACAAATCAGCAGGAAATGCCTTTGTCACTTAGTTACTTTTAATAAACTCGTAAAAACCTCAAACCTAGGATGGCTAAATAAAAAATGCAGCAACGAAGCAGATGGAGAGTTTTCACGACGCCATCACTTTTAATTCTCTAGGATTATCAATATTCTTTTCTAGTCGGTTGTCTTTAACTATCAGCCAGCATATCCAACTGGACTTTGATTGTCAATGAAATGCTGTGGAGAGCCTTGAAAAAACAAGTAATTGAGAATGAATAGCAATTCATTCCGGTGTAAGACAATCTGTCGCTACTGATTTTTATTCTGAAAAAACATTTAGAAACGGATTTTGAGGGGACATCTTCTCAATAGGATTTCATAAAGATTGATGGCGTAATGTTGTTACACCCCCGAGGAGGATAAATACGACGCCATCAATTGAGAGAGTTGATTAAATCCTGAAGTATCTGGAAACTGCCGCAATCATGGATGGATTTTCGTATCCGGGAACTGCCCGAAAATTCGCGAAAATATCGTCCTGTATGGTTTCTTATATAGGCCAGCACCCTGTTGGTATCGAGATGTTCTTCCATGAGTTGCAAGTGCTGTTTAACGGCAGGCAGAATATACTCTAGATGCTCAGGCCTTCCTTTCTTCTGAAAAACCCATGGGTTACCCAAGGCTGCGCGCCCAATCATGATTCCGTTACAGCCTGTTTCTTCAATACGCGAAAGTCCCTGGTCGTAAGTTTCAACGTCACCATTTCCAATAACAGGGATATTTACTATTTTCTTCACTGCGCGAACAATGTTCCAATCAGCTTTACCTGAAAAGCCTTGAGCCCAGGTGCGGCCATGGATGGTAATAGCTGCAGCACCTGTGGCCTCACTCATCCTGGCAAATTCTGGGGCCGTTAAATTTTGACTGTCAATTCCAGCACGGGTTTTAACGGTTACCGGAACTTTTGCGTTAGCAATAACAGCAGAAAGAATTTTTCCAGCAAGAGTGATATCTTTCATCAGAGCTGACCCGGCTCCCCGCCTGGTAACTTTTCGGACCGGACACCCCATATTAATATCAATAAATGTTGGAGAAAATTCATTCAAAATAGCGGCTGCTTCTCCCATCATGACCGGATCAGCCCCAAAAAGCTGAAAAGCTACAGGTTTTTCATCTGAGCAGGAGGCCAGCATCTGCAGTGTTTTTTTTTGCCGGTACACAAGGCCATGGCAGCTGATCATCTCTGAGAAAACCAGTCCTGCTCCATACCTGCGGCAAAGAAGCCTGAAGGGGAGGTCACTGTAGCCAGCCAGTGGGGCTAAAGCAAAAGGGGATTCAAATGGAACCCCAGCGATACTAAACATATTTTTTACTGCTGATTTTTTTTTGTAAACAAGTTAGACTTATCAGCCTTATCAAGGCCCATTCGTAATCGGCTACTGTTGTACCAACTCCGGTAAATAAGGAAATAAGCCGGAACTCAGTTGTATACCCCCTAATAGGTATGCGTGCCTTTACCAAATTATTTTCTTTGAAAAAACAAAATAATAATTTCATAGGAACTCGTTAGAGCTGAATAGCATTCAACCCCTGTCAATTTCTGGCAGATTACCCATTATTTCATGGAGACCCCAATGACTTTGCAACTTACTATGCAATCCAAAGAATTGTCCAGTGAGGAGTTACAAACACTACAGGAAATGCGCGTTCGCTGCGCTAAAAATATTCTCCTGTCCACTTCTCTTGCCGGCTCAGGACACCCAGGCGGATCTCTTTCAACGCTGGACAATCTTTTGGTAACTTATGGCTGTATGCGGCATGACTCAGCTGATCCCGCCTTGGAAGATCGTGACCGGGTTATTATGAGTATCGGCCATGTTTCACCGGGTGTGTACTCCACTCTTGCAGAATACGGGTATTTTACAGAGGAAGATTTCCTCACAGGTTTTCGCCGTACAGGGTCTGGTTTTCCAGGTCATGTCGAACGGATAGTTCCCGGTGTAGAGTGGGACACAGGGAATCTTGGTCAGGGGCTTTCCACGGCCGTCGGACTTGCTCACGGATTCAAAATCCAGAACCGTCCCAACAAGGTTATCTGTTTTATGGGAGATGGAGAACAGCAGAAAGGTCAGGTTATTGAAGCCATTCGCTTTGCCTCCAAGTACAAGCTTGATAATCTTATCGTTGTCGTAGACCGTAACCATCTGCAAATTTGCGGTTCCACAGAAGTAGTGATGCCTCAATCAGTACGCTCTCTCTACTCCACCAACAATTGGGATGTGAAATACCTTGAAGATGGTCACGATTGTAATGCCTATTTCCAGACCTTTTCAGATGCCTATGGAAAAGCTGATGGTGTACCCACAGTAATCGTCTCACGTACAATCATGGGTAAGGGAATCTCCTTCATGGAAAATATTGCCAAATATCATGGCTCCCCCCTTGACCGTGACTCGTTAGCGAAGGCGATGCAGGAACTTGGAGTTGATGATGAGTTTGACAAATGGAATACCCTTCGGCAACATCCTGTTTCCACAACAACAATTCAAAACCATATCTCCATCGATACTGAAGTAACTGGTGGAACCCCTATCCTTTACGAGGCCGGTACCATGCTGGATAACCGATCGGCCTATGGGAATGCGCTGCTGGGACTTGCTGAGGCAAATAACAACGCAGGTACCATGAAGATTGCAGGTATCTCCTGCGACCTTGAGGGATCCGTGAAAATGGGGGGGTTCCATAAACATTCTCCCAAAGCCTACATAGAGGCAGGGATTCAGGAGCATCATGCCGCAACTATGGCCGGAGGACTTGCCAGCCTCGGACTGGTCACGTTTTTCAGTACCTTTGGTGTTTTTGCAGTTTCTGAGGCCTATAACCAGAATAGACTGAATGATTTCAATCACGCAAGTGTTAAGGTTGTAGCAACTCATGTCGGTCTTGATGTTGGTGAAGATGGACCGACCCATCAGTGTATTGATTATTTAGGTCTTTTCCAGAACTATTTCAGGTCTTCAGTCTTTATGCCGGCTGATCCGAACCAGACGGATCGTATCATCAGGTATATAGCAACTGCACCCGGCAATGTTTTTGTTGGAATGGGACGTTCAAAGACCCCTGTGATTACCAAAGAAGATGGTTCTGTTTTCTTTGATACCGACTATCAGTTTCAGGCAGGGAAGGGTGACTGGCTGCGTAATGGCAGTGATGCTGCAATCATTACCTATGGAGCTGTTGTTCCTGCTGTGATGGAGGCATGGGAACTGCTGAAAAGCAATGGGCGGTCAGTGGCTGTCTTGAACATGGCATCTCTTATCCCAGTGGACAGAGAGGCGGTTTTGAAAGCAGCAGAATGCGGAGTAGTTTTGACCGTTGAGGATCATCATGTGGATACCGGCCTTGGAAGTATTGTGGGTACAATCCTCGCTGAAACCGGCAAAGGGATAAAGTTCCAGCGCGCTGGTGTCAAACAGTATGGCGGGTCAGGGAAGCCTTCAGAACTGTATGCCGGTCAGGGACTTGACGGAAAATCAATTGCTGATAAAGTTGAAGAAATGTTAGGCTGAGAGTGTGAAAGAATGGGGCTGTCCGCTACCCATTCTGGCATGGAAGAGATGCCGATCGCGAATGAGAAAAGATAAAAAAAGGCCGTTCCTCAGGAAACGGCCTTTTTTTATTAGAAAATGGAATACCCTGCCGCTATTGAACACTATCTTTTGAAAGAAGATCTAGGGTCTTGATGTATATTTTTTCCGAAAGATCATCAACGATTACTTCAAGGGCTTTCTTTTCATTATCTGAACTTTGAGAAGAACTGGCACCAACTTTGTAAGGTTCAGTCCACGTCTCCTGTCCAACTTCCATCAGGACCTTGCCACTTGTAATGTCTTTTAGGATATAGCGTACTGTAAGCAGGATTTTGACTTCGGTGGCAGCATCACCAACACCATAAGAGAGGCTGGGCAGATCAATGGAAATGATCTCCCCGGCAAGAATGAGATGGGCGCCTTCTTTTTCTTTGGTAACCTTGATGGAGCCGGACTTTTGATACCAGCGCACTAGAGATTGGTAAATCTTGGCATCAAGAAGGAGTTCATTGGTACGGTTATGCCAGGTGGTAATATAAAGGTCACGGTCAGGGCCTGAATAAACATACGGGTTGTGGTATCCACAAGAGGCAAGAATGAGACAGACCAGAAAAATAAAGGGGATAAGACGCTTTCCTGTTTTCAAATGTTTACTCCAAAATAAGTGAATAATTACAGGCTACCTTGAACCCGATGGTATCCTTAAACCACAATATTAACAAGTTTCTTCTTTACGACAATAACTTTTTTAACAGGGGTTCCAGCGATAAATTTCAAAACGTTTTCATCGGTTAAAGCCATTTCTTCAAGGCTGGCATCATCAATGTCAGCAGGTACCTGAAGCTTTGAACGGACCTTTCCTTTTACCTGAACAACGATTGTCAGCTCCTCTTCTTTTGCTGCTTCATCATCCCAGCCAGGCCATGTTTCTCCATCAATTGTCTTCCCTGCATGAATGGTTTCCCAGAGCTCCGAACAGAAGTGGGGGACCATCGGGCTGAGCAGAATGAGAAGACTCTCCACCGCTTCTTTGATTAAAGCAGGATCGGGTTGTTCTGTTTTTTGAATGCTGCTCAGTGAAGAGAGGGTGTTGAAGAGTTCCATGACTGCACTGATAGCGGTATTAAAGTGAAAGTTCTGTTCTATATTATGGCTGACCCGTTTAATGGTCTGGTGGGTTTTACGATGCAGTTCACGATCAGCTGCAGTGAACCGTTCTTCATCCATCCCGCCGGCGCTTGTAATGACTTCCATATGGGACTCAATAAAGCGATAGATTCTGTTTAAAAACCTGAAGCAGCCTTCAACTCCCTTGGCATTCCATTCCAGGTCTTTTTCAGGTGGTGCGGCAAAAAGACTGAAAAGTCTTGTTGTATCAGCACCGTATTCACCTATGAGGTCGTTGGGGTCGACAACATTGCCCTTAGACTTGGACATCTTCGCCCCATCTTTAATGACCATGCCCTGGGTGAGAAGATTGGTGAAAGGTTCGTCAATGGATAAATAGTCAAGATCACGCAGCACTTTAGTAAAAAATCGGGAATACAGCAGATGAAGAATGGCATGCTCAACCCCGCCAATGTACTGATCAACCGGTAGCCAGTAAGAGGCCTCTTCTTTGTTCAGCGGTCCGTCTGTAAAGCGGGGGCTGGCGTATCTGGCAAAATACCATGAGGACTCAACAAAGGTGTCCATGGTGTCAGTTTCACGCTTTGCGGGACCATTGCACCTAGGGCAGCTTGTTTCGTAAAAAGCACTTCTTTGATGCAGTGGCGCACAATCGCCTTGTTGGGCCTCTCTGTCTTCAGGCAGGGTCACGGGTAGCTGGGAAACAGGAACCGGCTGGACACCGCATTCAGCACAAAGGACCATGGGGATGGGAGCACCCCAATAGCGCTGCCTGGATATTCCCCAGTCACGTAGGCGGTATGTTATGTGGGTATCGCCAAAGCCTTCTGCTTTAGCAAATTCCACGATTCTCTGTTTGGCATCATTGGAATCCAGGCCGTTAAATGTTCCGGAATGGGCGAGTCTTCCATACTCAACAGAAGCCTCTTCCATTGCCTCTCCGCTAAGCTCTGTGCCTTCAGGAATAACTACAGGTTTAACATCAAGATCGTATTTTCTGGCAAATTCAAAATCCCGCTGATCGTGGGCAGGAACAGCCATAACAGCACCGGTTCCATAGGCCATGAGAACAAAGTTGGCCACAAAAACAGGAACCTTATCACCGTTGAAGGGATTGACACAGTAGCATCCGGTAAAAATACCCTCTTTTTCAAGAAGATCTTCATTTGACTGCTGCTGTTTTTCATGAATAATACGCTGACAGAAATCCCGGATTTCATTTTCACGGGGATTCTCTGTCAGCAGTGTGTCAAGCAGTGGATGTTCCGGGGCGATGGACATAAAGGTCACCCCGAATATGGTGTCAGGTCGAGTGGTAAAGATTGACAGCTTTTCCTCAAAACCAACAACCGGGAAATCACATTGGAGACCAGTGGATTTACCAATCCAATTGCGCTGCATGGTGACCACTTTATCGGGCCAGCCTTTTAACTTGTCAAGGTCATCCAGCAGTTCCTCGGCATAGGCGGTTATCTTAAAAAACCAGCCACTCATTTCTCTGGCCTGTACCTGCTCATCACAACGCCAGCAAGTTCCCTCTATGACCTGTTCGTTGGCGAGCACAGTCCGGCAGGAGTTACACCAGTTTACTGTTGTCGTTTTCTGGTAGACCAGGCCTTTTTTATACATCTCAAGAAAGATCTTCTGTTCCCATTTATAATACTTGGGGTTGCAGGTAGCTATTTCGCGATCCCAGTCATAGGAAAGACCAAGCTGACGCAACTGATTGCGCATATAGTCTATATTGTCATAGGTCCAGCGGGCGGGGTGGCTGTCGTTCTTGATAGCTGCATTTTCTGCCGGCAGTCCAAAGGAGTCCCAGCCCATGGGGTGGAGAACATTGAAGCCTCTGAGTCGTTTATAGCGGGCAACCACATCTCCAATGGAATAGTTACGAACATGGCCCATATGAATGCGCCCTGAGGGATAGGGAAACATCTCCAGGACGTAATACTTCTCTTTTGAGCTGTCAGTACTCACCCTGTAGGTGGCATCATTGAGCCACCTGTCTTGCCACTTCTGTTCTATTGATTTGAAATCGTAAATTGTTTTCAGGTTCTCTTTTTTAGACATGGGGCTGAGCCTCTTTGCATCGTACACAGTATTTGCACATTTTTGGGGCAGAAATTACTTTGCTTAAGGTGCGTATCCTAGAATTATATATTCCTGTTTATCAGGGTGAGATGAAACTGATTGAAGAAAGTGGACTTACTCTTATTGATACCCATCCGGTTCATCATAACCACTCAGATTTTCAAACATAGTGAACTCTTTAATGAATGTCAATTTGACAGTACCGGTTGGCCCGTTTCGCTGTTTACCGATGATGATTTCAGCTATCCCTTTATTGGGATTGTCTTCAGCTTTTTGGTAAACCTCATCACGATAGATAAAGCAGATAACATCAGCATCCTGCTCAATGGCTCCGGATTCCCTGAGGTCTGACATCATGGGACGTTTGTCGGTTCTGCTTTCGAGTCCTCGGTTCAACTGGGAAAGTGCAATTACAGGGACTTTCAACTCTTTGGCCATGGCCTTCAGGGAACGGGAAATTTCACTGATTTCCTGGGTTCTGTTTTCAATTTTTCCACGACCGCGCATGAGTTGAAGATAGTCGACAATCACCAGGCCCAGGGGAATTTGGGCCGCAAGCCTGCGGACTTTCGCCCGCATTTCAAGTACCGAAATGGCAGGAGTGTCATCGATATACATAGGTGCATCTGTGAGCATACCAACAGCACGGGTCAGTTTCGGCCAGTCTTCAATGTGCAGTTTTCCGGTACGAACACGCTGTGAATCAATATGCCCGGCAGAACAGAGGAGACGTATGGCAAGCTGTTCTTTTGACATCTCCAAACTGAAAACAGCAACACCAGTTTTGTCAATAAGTGTTGCGTTCTGGGCGATATTCATGGCAAAGGCCGTTTTTCCCATGGAAGGGCGACCCGCAAGAATAATGAGATCGGACGGCTGCAGGCCGGCAGTCATCTTGTCAAGCTCTGTAAACCCTGTCGGGATACCGGTGATCATTTCTTTTCGCTTGTACAGCTGTTCCACTGTTTCAAAGGCACTGGGAATAATGCGTTTTAAGGCAGAAAAACTCTGATTGGACTTGGAGCGTGCAATTTCAAAAATAGCCTGCTCTGCATCATCCACCAGGGTGTCAATATCTCCTTGCTCTTCATAACAGCGACTGGCAATGTCAGTATTCACTCTGATGAGATTTCGGAGAATGGCCTTCTGTCGAATTATTTTGGCATAATGAAACAGGTTGGAGGTGACTGGAACAATAGAGGTGAGAGTGGCAAGATAAGCAAGGCCTCCGGCAGCCTCAAGCTTGTTTTGGTCTTTTAACAGATTGGAAACAGTAACGATATCCTGTGGCTCATTTTTTTCGAAAAGACCAATCATGGCCTCAAAAATAAGTTTATGCTTATCCTGGTAAAAATCAGCACTTTCCAGGAGTTCAAGGACAGCTGTCAGGGAGTGATCTGAGAGAAGAATAGTCCCAAGTACCGATTGCTCCGCTTCCACATTTTGGGGTGGCAATCTACCGCCGGGAACAGTCTGTTTATAGGAGTCAGGTGAGGGTGGGTTCATAGTACAGATGATAAACTCGTAAAAACTTCGATTTCCGATGGCTAAGTATTTATGCCCGGTAGTTAGGGTGAAAAGCTCCATATGCACCCCAAGAGTACTTCCTACGGGCGCGAGGCGCGTATTTTTTATTTAATTTCGGCGTACTAAGGTACGTCGAAATTAAATAAAAAATGCA
>JAIPEF010000075.1 GCA_021737265.1 Desulfocapsa sp.
GAAAATGCCCTTTTTCCCCAACTCTTCGTTGCTTGTGAAAAATAATGCTCGGAATATTATGTATATGCCTGTGCTTATTTTTCACAGATGCCTCGATTTGAGAAAAAATGTCTATTCTCGGACAAGCTCCTAGTACAGCATAAACCTTAATGTGCCGTTTTGGGTTCGTCCGTCATACCCGAGTGCTGTTATCGGGTACCCAGGAATTTAGCTACGCTCTGGATCCCCGATTACTCCCTCGAGGATGACTTCGATGAGAAGATATAAGCCTTACAGTGTACTGGGAAAAACAGATTTACTTGCCAGCGAGCCCCCCTGCGCACCAGACAAACCAAAAGCCAGTTCGTGTTCCGGAAAAAATCTCACGGGCAACTCCCATGGCATCATTCCGGATTACCGGGTGAATTTCTTACCTAATCAGAAAAAGCTACCTGCTCACCAGCTCACGTCCCCCCCCGATTTGCAAAGGGTCAACCACAGTTTACGGCTGTTGGGAAATGCTCTCCTGCACACGCTTTTCAAGAGTTTCCGGATTTTTTTGATTTCCACAACAAAATCTTTTCTGACAAACCCTCGCTCCAGAACCTGATACATCCCCTCCTGCAGTGTTACCAATATGGCTCGATCTTTTTTGAACGACTGTAATAAGACGGTGTCATCCTCCTCAAGCTGGACGAGGCGGACCAACGTTTCATGCAACAATCCGCCCTTATCCCTCCGCATACATCTCTATCCCGTTCATTTTATGAAAAAAAAGACACCTTTTCACTCAAGACATTCACCAACTGCAATAGAAGAGGGTCATCACATACCCAGTGGGTTCCCCCTTTTTCTGTTTTCCTATGTAAAAATATTTTGATTCCAACAACCAATACGATACAATAAAATACAAGAGAAACAAAAAGACAGGCAATGAACAAGCTGGTATTAGCCATCCACGATTGAGGGTTCCATGCAGTCAGACGACAGACAGAGACAGACTGATTCCACCCTGTCATTTCACCTCATGAAATTTGCTGTTCAGGATTTTCAAAAAAATACGTGCCAACTCACCACAGAGGAATATGATCAGGCCTGGCATCTGGCTAATGAAGAAATGCTTCTCCATCAGGTCATCCTTAACTCTGAGGAGGCCTGCTGTGTAGTTATTCCCGAACAGAACATAAGGCAGACACTGCGTAAGCTTATTACAGAATATCAGGGCAAGGAAAACTTTCACGCCAGCCTTCAGGAAAATAATCTGCAGTTCACCCAGTATGTCGAAGCACTGCGCAACGATCTCCGGGTGGAAACAGTGCTGGCAAAAATTGCCGCAACCATTCAATCGGTTACGCCTCAGGAAATGCGGCACTACTACAAGAAGAACAAAGCGGACTTTACTCATCCTGAACAGCGCAGCACCGCCCATATTCAAATTTTTTCCAACCCGTCCCCATCCTCCGGAATTGACAGAGGCCTGCAGAAAATCACTGAAATTCACCACCGATTGTGTCAGGCCCACAGCACATTCCGTAAAGAAGCACAACTCCATTCTGAGTGCAACACCAAAAAGGATGGCGGCAAGCTTGGCATGCTCGTTGCCGGTGACCTCTGCCATGAACTCGACAGAGCTCTTTTCTCCCTCAAGACAGGTGGTATCAGCCCTGTTATTGAAAGTGCCAATGGGTATCACATCCTCCAGTGCAGGAAGATTATTCCCGGAAAACAGATGTCTTTTGCTGAGGCAGCGCCCGCTATCTCCTCAACACTCCTGAAAAAAAAGCAGCTGCAGGCCTGTCGTACCTGGCTTGAAAGAATTATGCTGGCCGGTAGCGAATGAACCGGGACAACTCAAAGAAACAGGTGCAGGTGTAGTACATTTCCCTTCAGCAGAGAATAATGTATGGAGGAGCCGCTATAGGAGATTGAAGGGCAATTACCAGCACTGCCATTCACCCCGCCTGGTATTTCTTTAACTGTTCCCGTGTCCCGCAGATAGCTGCCGGCAACTCTTTTTTCAGGCGCTGTTTCAAGCGATACCGGTTCCAATAGGTAAATGAAAATCTGCTCATCTTTGCCTTCCCCTCCAACACGGCCTGAGGGCTAAGGAGAAGATCAAGTAAATGGACAGTTGTGACCCTACGCCCCAGAAAATGGGTGCAACCCGCACAGTAGCTGACAATCACATTTCCCCCTGCCTCCGCCACCCGTTTTTCTGTCCAGTTATCAGCAAATTCTGATTTCAAAAAACCTACAGAACCTCCTTCTCCACAGCAGTAAGAGGTTCTGCGATTATGTTTCATCTCCCGTATGGTTACTCCCTGCTGCTGGAGAAGTGTCCTTACACTTTGTTGCACATTTTCAGAAAACCGAACTCCGCAGGGATCATGCACGGTTACGGCAGCCCCAATCTCCCCTGTAAATCTGCCGGATTCAGCAAGCTCCTCATAGACGCTTTTGACTTCCAGATCTCCCCCATACTCCTTAAAGACACGATAACAGTTGGGGCAGGCCACCAGGATTTTTGTTACCGAATGGGCAGAAAAAATCTCACAAAGTTCTGTGAACATTTTATGAAAACGGCTGGAATCACCCAGGTCGTGAGAGGGCTTTGAACAACAATCAAACACTAAACCGAGAGCAGGACTCAACTCCCACAGGAGCTGAAACAGGTGGTACAGGGTGTGGGGACTGCTTCCCGGAAGGGCACAACCGGGGAAGAATACAGTATGGCAATTTTCCGGCAAATGGAACCAGGAAAAAAGAGATGAACTCCCTCGCTTCTCATAGGCACGGATGGTCTTGTGCTGCCGGAAGTTTCCTTCTCCCCGGCTTACCAGTTCCCTGCGCATATCCAGAAACATGGCAGAGGGATCAAGATCCTTGGGACACAGACCACAGCACAGTCCACAGAGGTTGCATTCAAAAGAAAATGTTTTTGTATTTTTCCCTGTTCCCGCCAGCCACATAGCGGCCAGTTCCTGTGGAGTGCCATACTCCTGGAGAAAAGCACACTCCTGGACACAGATCCCGCAATTAATACATCCCTCGGCAATATGCCTGATGGCAGCAGACCTTTCTGGTTTCGGCATATTTCAGAACGGGCTGACCACCTTACCAGCCGATACCATGGTGGACATGATATCATACATATTAGTGATACTTCCCACCTGGCGAGTGTCCTCCAGCTTAAAAAACTCTAGACAGGTACCACAGACCCAGACAATAACACCCTTCTCTTCAAGTTTCTGCAGGGCTTCCAAAGCCTTACCTTTTATGGCAACAAGTTTTACCCCACCGTTGTAGAGCAGAATATGAGAGGGCAGTGGTGAGACCTCGGCAATTGTAGTCACATAGGTCTGCAGCAGCGCCCACCCCAACTCACTGGAACCACGCCCCATTGTGTCGGAAGGGAGAACATAAACAAGATTATCGCCAGTGAGGAGATTACAGCGGTAATCATCCGCATGAAAAGTATCTGCACTCTTTGAGTTGTCTCCGGGAACCAGAGTAATAATAAAGGTATTGTCATCACCAGTCGCGAAACTCGCTCCGCAGCCCTGGCTCCTGGCAAAGCGGAGAACATTTTCTCGAGACGCCTCGTTATCCACGAGAACAATAAAAGCTTCTTGAGTCTCTTTTTCTAAATGGGCCTTTGTTCGCAATACCGGCTCCGGGCAATTGAGGCCTGTACAGTCAAGTGTTTTCATAAAAAAACCTATCCAAGTCAGTTAATTGCAATGAACTCAAACTCTCCCCTGATATGGAGGAAAACTATAAAGGACAGGTCTCAAGACCTGTCCCTCAAGATAAAAACAATACAATAGCACAAAAAAAACTGCCTCCATCCCCAACTAGGACAAAGGCAGCTTCTTAGAGTCTCAACAAAATAAAGAAGTTATTGAACCTGAGCCTCCTTAGCAGGTGTAGCCTCTTCGGCATGGCTCTCTTCTTCAACAACAGCTTCCACACCAACCTGAGCGCTGAGCTGACGCTGAAGATCTTCTATAACCTGGAACTTGGTCGCAAGTTCTTTTTCAAGCGCAATACGGGTCTCTTCAAGGATTGCCAGTGACTTATTCTGAGCAGCAATTTTTGAGAGAAGGACGTTCATATTCAACTTCGTTCGTCCCAACTCTTCCTCATTGACAGCAAGAAGTTTTGTCTGCTCTTCCAGGTCATTTTCAAGGGCATGTATACGCTGAACAGAGCTTTCAACTTCGGCTGCCAGTTCCTGGCTCTTTGCGCTATAAGCATCCACAGTGTTAGCAAGGGTACTTTTCACATCTTCAAGACCGGCAGCAGCTTCTTCTGCAGCAGCAAGTGCTGTATTTTTCTCAGCAAGTTCTTTCATTGCAGCAACAAGTTTTTCTTCAAGTTTTGCTCTCTTGGCAGAGCTTTCATCCAACTGTACCTGCATAGCCTTCAGGACCTCCGAACCACCAGCGGCCGCTGTCATCTCTTTTTTAAGATTTACAAGTTCTTTCTGCTGACTGACAAGACTTCCCCTCAGGTTTGCGATATCCGCAAGCAGCTCTTTATTCTGAGATTTTAGAGCCTTAACTTCCGCCTGGGCAGCCTTTACAGCCGATGCGTCAACAACCGTTGCCGAAGAGGATGCCTGTTGCTTCATGGCAGCCAACTGTCTCTCCAGACTTGTGCTTTTTTTGTCCTGAATTGATCCCCAGATTACTCCCACCAGACAAAGAACAACCAAAGCAATGATAACTTGAGTTTTACTCATAACTGCACCCTCACGAAAATATATTAAAAAAAGTTTCTCAATAGCATTGTTAAATCAGGTAAAATTCAACCTACAGAAGATACAAACATGTGTCAATATCATTATAGGTGAAAAAGAGGAAACTCCAAAGACAAATTATCCCCTCTCCTCCACATTACATTTCCTGAACAAATACTTCCCGTTGACCGAAACTTTCTACGGAAAGACAGTGTGTTACTTTACTCTCCGGGAAGCACGCGAACAGCACCTTTATCGGCAGAAGAGGCGAGCAGTGCGTAAGCCTTGAGGGCTTGGGACACATGGCGATCACGATCAATGGGAGTAAAAGCTGCGCTTCCTCTTTTCATCTCTTTTGTCCTGCGCTCTGCAAGCTCCTCATCCAAAATGAGAACATTCATCTTCCTTTCAGGAATATTGATCTCAACCTCGTCACCGTCCTTTACAAGGCCAATGGCCCCACCTCCGGCTGCCTCAGGTGAAACATGACCAATGGAGAGTCCGGAAGTACCACCAGAGAACCGGCCATCGGTTATGAGTGCACATTCTTTGCCAAGGTGCATAGACTTGAGATACGAGGTGGGATAGAGCATCTCCTGCATACCAGGTCCGCCCTTTGGCCCCTCGTAACAGATAATCACCACATCTCCCGCCTTAACACTGCCATCAAGAATAGCATCACAGGCAGCTTCCTGGGAAGAATACACCCTGGCGGTTCCCTGAAATTGAAACACGGACGGATCAACACCGGCTGTTTTCACAATACAGCCATTCTCGGCAATATTGCCATAGAGCACAGCCAGGCCACCATCCTGACTATAAGCATGCTCAACGTCACGAATGCATCCAGAGATACGGTCAAGATCTGCCGCCTCATACATACTCTGCTGCGACCCCATGACCAGATTACGGCCACTCTGGGCAGGGGCACTGAGATAGAGTTTACGTGCCTCGTCATCACATGCATCACCGGCGACATCCCAGTTTGCTATGATTTCTTTCAGACTTTTTCCTTCCACCCGGCTGACACTGCTGTCTATCATTCCGGCACGGTCGAGTTCCGCCAGGATAGCAATAATACCACCGGCCCGGTTGACGTCTTCCATATGGTAATGGGAAGAAGGAGCCACCTTGCAGAGATTCGGTATTTTCCGGGAAAGGCCGTCAATATCTGCCATGGTGAAATCAACCTCAGCAGCACTGGCAATGGCTAGAAGGTGCAGCACGGTGTTGGTGGAACCACCCATGGCGATATCAAGGGTCATGGCATTTAAGAATGCAGACCGGGTGGCAATATTGCGAGGCAGTACGGATCCATCTCCCTGGTTGTACCAGGCATCCGTCATTTCCACGATTCGTTCTGCAGCACGCTCAAAGAGCTGCAAACGGTTCTCATGGGTGGCCACAACGGTGCCATTACCGGGCAGTGCCATCCCCAGCGCTTCATTAAGGGAATTCATGGAGTTGGCGGTGAACATTCCGGAACATGAGCCGCATGTGGGACAGGCGCAGCGTTCAACCACACCCACTTCCTCATCACTCACCTCTCTGTCAGCACCCATGACCATGGCATCCACCAGATCGTAACGCTTATCACCGTCAACACCTGCCTCCATGGGACCTCCGGAAACAAATATTGCCGGGATATTGAGCCGCATGGCGGCCATGAGCATACCAGGTGTAATCTTGTCACAGTTGCTGATACAGACCATTGCATCCACAGTGTGTGCGTTGCACATATACTCCACGCTGTCAGCAATAAGCTCACGGGATGGGAGGGAGTAGAGCATACCGGAATGCCCCATGGCAATACCGTCATCAATGGCAATGGTATTAAATTCAGCAGCAAAACAGCCAAGCTCGGCAATGCGTTTTTTTACATGCTGCCCGATTTCGTGCAGGTGCACATGCCCCGGCACAAACTGGGTAAAAGAATTAACAATGGCAATAACCGGTTTTCCAAACTGCTCCTCAGTCATCCCATTGGCTCGCCAGAGACTGCGAGCTCCGGCCATTTTTCTCCCCTTTGTAGTCGTATCACTTCGTAAAGGAATTGTCATAAATTCTACCTTATCTCTATTTGATTAATAAAAAAATTTGATATCCTTGTCTCTTTTGTGGCAATATACTATGAAAACAGTAGGTATGTAAAAAAAATTCGGAGAAGATGGATGAAGCAGACAGAAATAGATTACTGGATCACATCAATGCTAGCCTCCCATGAGAATGTCTCGGACCTGAACATCACCGTTGGCAAAACTCTACAGGTGGAAGCGTCAGGTGTTCTCATGCCGGTGTCTGTGACGCCTCCGGTAAAAGAGCTGACACCTTTTCAAGCTGAAGTGTTTGCCCTGAACCTGATCGGCAATGACAAACGTTTACTGAGGCAGCTTGTGGAAAAAGGGTCCTGTGACCTCTCCTACACACTGGACGACAAGGTTCGCTTCAGGGTAAATATCTTTACCCAGAAAGGCCACTTCACCACAGTTCTCCGAAAACTGCAAACCACCATTCCAACCATCGCGGGAATGAACTTCCCTGCAGCATTTAACAAAATGGCAGGAGAGCTGAATGGACTGGTCCTCATTACCGGAGCCACAGGAAGTGGTAAAACCACTTCTCTTGCCGCAATTCTCCAGAAGATCAACACTGATCGCTCGTTGCATGTAATAACCCTGGAAGACCCCATCGAGTATGTCCACCCCCATATAAAATCCACCTTTAACCAGCGTGAACTTGGCAATGATTTCGACTCATTTGCCTCAGGTATGCGGTCTGCACTGCGTCAGGCACCAAAGGTTATCCTGGTCGGTGAGATGCGGGATCGTGAAACAATGGAAATAGGGCTCACTGCAGCAGAAACCGGCCATCTTGTTTTGTCCACCCTGCACACCATTGATGCCGGTCAGACCGTTAACCGAGTCCTGGGTATGTTCGAACAGGAAGAACAACCACAGATCCGCAACCGATTGTCAGACACTATCCGCTGGATTGTGGCCCAGCGTCTCCTTCCTAAAATTGGAGGGGGCAGGATAGCAGCCATGGAAATTCTCTGCACCAGCCTGCGTGTGAAAGATCTTATTTTAAACGGTGAAGACGAAGAAAAAACCTTTTACAAAGTCATCCAGCAGGGATCCGCTGTTAAAATGCGCACCTTTGACCAGCATATTCTTGAACTCTACGAACAGGGTCTCATCACGGAAGAAACAGCCTTACGCTACAGCTCGTACAGGAATGTAATTTCCCGAGGCCTGGATAACATTAAGGCATCACGTGGAGAGGCGACATCAACCCTCTCCGGACTGGCCATGGAAGAAGACGAAAAACCCCGCTGGTAAAGAGGACTGCAATGTATATATCATGCCCCAACTGTAAAAAAAAGCTGAAACTCAGTGATAAAATTAACAACAGTATCCGAGACCTTGCCCCGGGAAAGACGCTGCGCCTACCTTGCCCTCAGTGCAAAGAAAAAATAGTACTGGATACAAACAGTCTGATAAGCGGGGGCAAATCGCAGTTAATCCCAGTGGGATCAAAAGTCAAACCACCAGCACCGCCTGATTTAACCTGGCTGAAGGACGGTATTTTTGATGAGAAAGAAATTGTTGAAGATGTCCCTCAAACCCTGATTATTATGAAATCAGGAGTTGAAAGACAGGTGGTGAGCAAAGCCATAGAAAGTATTGGCTACCAGGCAAGCTATGCAGATTCAGCCATTGATGCCATGGAAAAAATGCAATTTGTAAACTATGCCAGTGTCGTTTTTCATTCTCAGTATGAAGGAAGAGACCTGGACAGCTCTCCCTTCCATCAGTTCATGCGCTCCTTGCCGATGCAAAAACGACGTTTTATCTTTTACATTCTCATAGGCCCTGAATTTTTTACCCTATATGATCTGGAAGCCCTTGCCTACTCGGCCAACCTTGTGGTCAATGACCGGGAGATTCCTGAACTGCTCACCATCCTTCGTAAAGCAATTCCGGAATACGAAGAGATTTTCGGCAACCTGATGGCTGAAATCAGCTCCTACACCAGCTAAGAGAGGAAGGCAAACCGAAATCAATGATGGCAACCTATTCAGTACCATCTTTGCTTCTTTCCTTCCCCCACAGCAGGTATAACCCTGCTGGTTGATGGTGGGCTGCAAATACCTTTCTCTGTTATTTTGACGCTGGACTTTGCCCCTGCATCTCTATGGGAGAGCGACTCCACAGCAGCCAGGCACCCGGGAATTTTTTACTAGAAACAGGCCCATGAAAAGCCTCTAATTCTCGTCTTATAACTCCACGATTGTTTGTAAAATCATGGGAGATTACTGTCCAGATACGTTTTCTGGTTTCCACTCGCCTCAAATCCTTCGGTAACTCGTCAGCTACCACCGTTGTGCCCTTCACGAAGGGAACCGGTTTCCCCCTGGTATAAAAACAAAAAGCCGGGACAGCTCTGTCATAGACATAAACAGAGTCCTCCGCAGATAAATACTGATAGAGATAAGCAACAAGAGGTTTCATTTCCTGCCTCATAAAACGCGGCCATGGCAGCATGTGATTAATTGGTGAGTAAATCAATAGACCCCCGAGAATGGCAGTCACCAACAAGGGCCTCGGAAACAACCTTGCAAATCCATTTATCCCGACAGCAATCAATAAGAATGCAATGGGTATTGTAAATAATAGCAGGCGGGAATGGATATCATGATCCCCGGTGGCAATAGGATAGAGGTGAAAAATTGAAAACAGGACAAGCAACACCACTGGAAAGAGCAGCAAGCCCAATATTGAACGCATGAAACTGCCAACATACACCACCCCAAAGAGAAGAGCGGTCAAAGAAAACCAAACCCCATACCCATGAAAACCTAATGGATAGGTGACATATCCAATCATGGTCCGAGACCACCAGTCTATTGTCTCTGGAGAAAGTGGAACTACCGGTGCAAAGCCCATTGACCAGTACGAGTACATGCTCTCTACAGTTGCAGGTCGAATCTGGAAAAGATACAAGGCGATAAAGTGTGCGAAAATCACTGTTCCGGCAAGAGTAACAGGAAGAACAGCTTTTAGACCAGCTTCTTTAAGGGCATTCAAAAAGAGAGCGAGACCAGTTCCTGAAAGCATGAAAATTGCCGTGTGAGAAAACCATACACTGAGCAGTCCAACAATACCAAATGCGATAATCCCTGATCGTGAAAATCGTTTCCGCAAGACTCGATGCGCAACAAAAAGGATGAGTACACTAAAAAAAAGGTCTGCTGAATATTGCTTGAATTCACCTGAATAGTACACAGCAGTTGAACACACTGCAAAGGGGATAAATGCTAATGGGGCTACGCATCGACCAAGGACAGCAATGGCGAGGAATAAAAAAAGAATCAGGGCACCGGTACCAAACAGGAAGGCCGGAAACGTTAACGATAACTCCGAATATCCAAAAAATGACCCAACGAGTTTGGAGACAAGGAGAAAACCAACAGGTGCCGATTGATCTCCATCCAACAAGCCCCAGAGAGCTTGGTAGTCCTTTTCAACTATATTATTGGCCAAGTTGGCAGTATCAAGCCAAAAAGACCTGTCTTGGAGGTACATGCGAAGACGGAACACAAGTCCTGCCACAAGTCCGATACCCAGAATTATCCAACTTGCTTTCTCAGCAAAAGGCCCACAACTCTCATCCTGACAAATGGCACCCTTCTGTACTTTTAATAGAGGAAACATCATGACAGAGAACAGTTCAAAAAATACTATGAAGAAGAGTGTTCATTCGCTCTACGAAACAAGCCATACTTGAAAATACAATATATTGCCCTGACACCGTCTCTCCATCCAATTTTCTTTCCATCCTTGTAAGTTCGGCCATAATAAGAGATGCCGACTTCGTATATTCTGCAATCAAGCTTTGCCACCTTTGCAGTGATCTCCGGCTCAAAGCCAAATCTGTTTTCTTCGATTTGGATAGATTGGATAATTTCACGGCGAAAAACCTTATAGCATGTCTCCATGTCGGTGAGATTCAGGTTTGTAAACATGTTAGAAAGCAAGGTCAAAAAGCTGTTGCCGACTTTATGCCAAAAGTACAGGACACGGTGCGGCGCTGAACTGATAAACCGTGATCCATAAACTACATCTGCGACACCGTTTACAATTGGGTTCACCAATTTTTCATATTCATTAGGGTCATACTCAAGATCAGCATCCTGTATGATAACGATATCTCCTGTTGCTGCCTGGATTCCTGTCCTTAATGCAGCACCTTTTCCCTGATTACTCGAATGGTGAATCAACCTGTCTATCTTGTGAAAAGAATCGAGTACTTCCAGTTTTTCTCTGGTGGCATCAGTTGAGCCGTCATTAACAACAATGATCTCCTTATCTGTAAATGGAGCATTATGTACCGCCTCAAGAATCGTATCAATGGTATGCTCCTCGTTGAAACAAGGAATCACAATACTTAACTTCATTATATTCTCTCACCCACTTTGGTGTCAGTCGAGCCAACCACCCTAAAGTATTCCGTAGTTAATTGAATTTACAATACAATCTAAGCATTGAGGCCTCAAACAGAATGAAGACCACCAGTAGCCGGCCCCAATCGACACCGCAAAATTGATGGCGTCGTTATCAGTCAATAGGATTATACTGTCCTACTATCCCTCCTCCATTCACCAATTCCAACGCCGATGGGAATCATTAAGAGTGATAAAGAGATCATTATTAAGGCACTCCAGCCCCCCTGCTTATATGCAAATCCTGAGCCTGTGATACCAAGCCAGCCGCCCAGGTAATAGAACATCACATACAGAGCATTGGCACGTCCCTGGCCAGTCAAAAGTTTACGATTAAGAGAACCAACCGCTGCTGCGTGGATAGTGAAAAATCCGGCACAAACACCAAGCAGCCCAATAATAATGCCAGGTATGGAGGGTAACAGGAGCAGAGCCAAGGCACCTCCCAAAATGACACTCCCACCAAGCAGGGCGTTTCCACTTCCATAACGGTTACTGATCCGGCCTGATATTGGCCCTGTGAAAATACCAACAACATAGACTAGGTAAAAAAGGGTCGTCTTTTCAGTAGAAAAAGCAAACGGCTGCGCAGTCAATCGAAACGGCAGATAATTAAAAACAGATGAAAAAATTGCAAAACTCCCCATGGCACAGAGATATATACGCAACAGCTCCCAACGTGTTAACAGCTCAACAAATACAGTGACACCGGTTTGTTCTTCTTTCTTAACGGCACTTTTCGGTAGTCCATGGACCGCAGCAAATGTAGCTGCGATGGTGAGCAGTGATGCCGACACAAAAGCATAGCGCCAGTGTAACGGTGGATGAATCCAACCACCGAGCAAGCGGCCGGATAAGCCACCGAGTACTGTTGCAGACACATACGAACCCATCACAATATTGAGACGCTCCAGAGGGAGTGTTTTGGCGAGATAAGCAGCAAGACAGGTTGTGAGACATGGGATAAAGAGGCCTTGGAGAAAACGAGCCCCCAGGAAAACAAAAAAATTCTCTGTCAATGCGCAGACCAGCCCACCAATGGCAACCATAATGCCACCACTGACAATAAGAGGTTGGATCGCAACCTTATCGGCCAAAACACCAAAGGGTAAATTGGATATGGCTATTCCGAGGATAACGGCTGAGACACTGAAAGAAACAAGCACCATGTCGACCGCAAACTCACTCTGGAGAATCGGCAATACCGGTTGGGTTATGTAAACGTTCGTGAACGAAGCAGCCACCAGTGCAAAGACACCCAGCTGCAGACGGAAAGGAGAATAGTCATTCATTACTTAAAAGAAATCATCTTTGCCAAATAGTATGTATAAGTTTCCTTCTGGTACGGCCTTGCTCTCACACTAAGCTTCTTGCTCAGTAATCTACACTAAGCAATATCTTCTGTATCGCCTGACAATAGCAGTACAGATGAATAAAGGAGAAAGATCCTGTCGGAATTTCCGACCACCATACAGGAGACTCTCCTTTCCGTCAGCGGCGACAGTTAAATATCATACCTCTTATGCAGAATATCAGCTAAGATAAGTAAGCAAAGAAATTTTTATCAGGATGCACCTTCAGAGCTATTGTGCTTCATCCAAAGATAGTGAAATGATCTGGAAGTGACAGGTCACCCTCATGAACACTATTATTATGCCAATTTACACCTATGCGACACTCGTCCTTACAATGTTACTCTGGGGAGGCGCCTTCATTGCCGGCCGGGCCCTGGCGGCCACGATCGAGCCTGCCACTGCAGCATTTATCCGCTTTGCCATTGCCACAATAGCACTTGCTTTTTTCACCTACCTCGTTGACGGAAAGTTGTCACTCCCACCACGAAAACAATGGCTTGGAATTCTGCTCCTGGGGCTAACAGGAGTCTTCAGCTACAATATTCTTTTTTTTACCGGTCTTCAGTATATCGAAGCGGGTCGGGCATCCCTGATTATCGCACTGAACCCTCTTGTTATCACACTTTTTGCCACTCTGTTTCTGCATGAGTCACTCTCCCTCCGCCAATTTTGTGGAGTTATTCTCTCACTGACAGGTGCAGTATATGTTATAAGCAATGGAAACCCTGGCCAAATCCTCTCAGGCAGTTTCGGAAGAGGTGAACTGGCCATTCTTGGTTGTGTGATCAGTTGGTCGACCTACTCATTGATCGGCCGGGCAGTCCTGTCAACTCTCTCGCCGCTTGCATCAGTATTCTACTCATCTCTCATCGGCACCCTGCTGCTTCTCTGGCCTGCACAACGGGAAGGAATCCTTCACAAAATACCTGCAATCTCACTTCCAGACTGGACAATACTCCTCTTCCTTGGCTTTTTCGCCACGGCTTTAGGCTTTTCACTCTATTACCAGGCAATAAAAAAAATTGGTGCCTCGCGGGCCAGCGTCTTTATTAATCTTGTTCCCCTGTTTTCCATAATTCTCTCCTGGGTTATTCTCGGCGAATCGGCGAAACCACTTGTCATTACAGGAGGTATCATTCTTTTAACTGGAGTGAGTCTTACCAATTATCGAGGGAAAAAGGACAGGACCACTTAAAGCGTTCATTCATTTTCCCCATGTCAGCCCGAGCATCACTGTCAATGACAACAAACACCGCGTCAGCTCATCGATAACAATAGTAAAACATAGTGGTTTACCCATTTGCATTTTCCCTAATTTTTCCATATGCTGAATGGAGAAACAGGGTTGGCACTCAGTGGAGTACAACTGCAAAATCAGCAACAAGAAAAAATCACAAAAAGGAATGATATGAAGCCACAGCGCAGGGAAATTGTAGTATTCACCCCAGGCAAGCAATATTCAGGAGAGGTTGATATCCCCAATGTTGACTTTCGGACCACCGATCTACTCAACAGCACCAATCTCTTCTGGAAAGATCCCGCTGATAAAAACTTCGACGATGTCCTGCTGATGTTTAACGTTACTCTCTCCATTGACGGAATCCGGGAGTTTCAAAAGTTTGCTCGAGTCCAGATAAGACTGCCCAATATTATTTTTTTTCATGATAACTTGACAACTCTGGGAAATGCTGAAGAAAAAAAGAGGGCGGAGGCACTCAAAGCAAAAACTCGAGAAGAGAAAAAAGCTATCCACTTGATCACCCAGGTGAGGTTCAATTCGTTTTTTGAAATAAAAGGGTCCTTTTATGGGCTGTTCAAGAGCAAATCGATTCAAAGATATCTCCCTTTAAGTGATGTTGTCATGCATGAGATGATCAAGCAACCGGATAGTTGGAAGAAAAAAAAGATCCACTTGTCAAATAATTTCCTTGGTGTTAACACCAAATATATTGAGAGCTGCGTTTTTGACTAATGCTCTAGGAGCCTGTCCGAAAATGCCCTTTTTCCCCAACTCTTCGTTGCTTGTGAAAAATAATGCTCGGAATATTATGTATATGCCTGTGCTTATTTTTCACAGATGCCTCGATTTGAGAAAAAATGTCTATTCTCGGACAAGCTCCTAGGAGGATGTCATTGAAAATCACCAACAAAGAGAATATTGCGGCACCAGTTTTTCTGGTTGAAGAGGACACTTATGCGCAAGGCTGTGAAAGGGTCACTCATTTTCTGGATAAAAGTGCCCTGGTTACCTATGAGAATATCAGCTTCACCCCTGACCACTCTTGCTCTGCCTCAGATGATATGTTTTGGGCAATGGTGGATAAGGGTCTTGAAAAAAACAGACAGAGTGTGATTGGCCTGATCAACGAACTGCAAGAAAGCGGATACAGTACGCTTACGGAACTTGCTGCAATGGAGCAGGGCTATGAGTCAAAAATTCTCCACACCCTTGTCCATCTTCTCGATGGTTTTATTGGTATAGACTCCGCATTTTATAACCTGATAGAAGACTCCCATCTTCTCAGCACTTCCCTGCGCCGTAAAATCAAACAAAGGCCGAAGCACTACCAGCTCATCCAAATCAATGCCTCCAACCTGTGGAGCTTCCTGTAGATATCTTTTGACCAATCTATCATCCCCTTCCACAATAGTTGGGTCTCTGTTACCACTCAACCGGAGTGAAAAAGAATACAAATCTGCCATCTTCAATGTCAATTTTGAGGGTGGCTCCGTGGCTGGTGCCATACTCCACATAACCTGGCACAGCACATGTTTCGTCACTTTCGGTGGCATGCTGGGGTGATTCAAAATCACGATCCCGGTCATACCAGGACATCAGCATAAAATCATCTATGTGGCGAAGAGCTTCTTCTTTTGCCAGCTCCATGGCCTCAAGATAGCCCTTAAGAGGCACTTCCGGGTTCAATTCCACAAGCGTCACCCCGGATAAGCCGGGATCGGGCCGACTACAGACCGGACCGGACACTGCCTTGTCTTCCTTTTTCATTTTCACACCCCTCAGTTCATAACAGAGTTATCTGGTTTGGTGGTTCCTGTTTCCTGCCTCCCTGAAAGGGACTACCACTCTTTAGGAAAAGAAATATGGAGTGAAGTGCTGGATGTCAAGACCTGCAATCAGGGTTACGGCCAGACAATTTGCTGAAAATGAACGGACAAGATAAAAAAAGGATATAGGTGAAAAAACTTAACTGGCAATCATTACCATGGGACTTCTTAACCCAGTGAGACGTCAAGAATCATCATTACCGAAAAACCGCACATTGTTGCCATGGTTACCAGATCAATGTTTGCATAGGTTTTTTGAGACTCCGGAATAAGCTCTTCCACAACAACAAAAATCATGGCTCCAGCAGCAAAACAAAGGGCATATGGAAGGATGGGCAGCATCTTCAAGACAAAGAGTGCCCCGATCACCCCGGCAATAGGCTCTACAATCCCCGAAGCCTGGCCCAGAAGAAAACTCTTTCCCTTGGACATTCCCTCTCTTCTCAAGGGGATTGACACAGCAGAACCCTCCGGAAAATTCTGGATTCCGATACCAATAGCCAGGGCAATTGCCCCTCCAATTGTAGCGGCAGGAAGACCCGCAGCTGCAGCTCCAAAAGCAACACCAACCGCCAGTCCCTCAGGAATATTGTGAAGAGTGATTGCAAGTACCAAAAGGGTACTTCGCTGCCAGGAGGTCTTTACCCCTTCACTTTTATCTATAGTAAGACCTGGATGAAGATGCGGCAGGAATTTATCTATCACTCTCATGAAAACTCCTCCCCCCATAAATCCTATGGTGGCGGTCAGCCATGGAGTCTGTCCCAACTGCTCGGCCATCTCTATACCTGGCGCAAGAAGAGACCAGAAACTGGCAGCAATCATTACTCCGGCAGCAAAGCCAAGCATTGAATCCATCACCTTCATGTTCACCGCTCTTGTGAAAAAAACAAGTGCAGCTCCCGCAGCCGTGACACCCCATGTAAAAAGGGTGGCAATAAATGCCTGCGTAACAGGATCGAATTGCAGTATGAAGTCGATCATCTTGAAGAGAGCCCGGTACCTTTTCCGGTGGAACAATCAGGAGCGGCAAAACCATGCCGCCCCTTTATTTATAAGCCTCTTCAGACAAATCTGTGGGTGATTTCAGGAACTGGTAAATTACCAAGCGTATGATACAGGGCTATTTCCCGTAGTTTATCGCTCCTAAAACCGTAAGATTTTCTGATGGTCAGTTTTGCTTTGTTGTTAAAG
>JAIPEF010000076.1 GCA_021737265.1 Desulfocapsa sp.
ACCGAAAATGCCCTTTTTCCCCAACTCTTCGTTGCTTGTGAAAAATAATGCTCGGAATATTATGTATATGCCTGTGCTTATTTTTCACAGATGCCTCGATTTGAGAAAAAATGTCTATTCTCGGACAAGCTCCTAGTCTCTGAGGGTACACCATTCAACGTTTAGAGTTGAATCAGCGTCTCCAACACAATTTATTGTATTTCAGAAAAATACAATTTCTAAGCTAATTCTCAGTTAAACTTTCAGTTACTCATGGAGCGTTGTTTTCTGCTTCAGCAGTTCGTATGCCTTTTTATAAGATTTAGCCGCCTCGTCAATGGAACCAAGTTGTTCCTGCAGACTACCTATCAGGTAATGCAGATCAGAGTTTCGACCATGGCGAAACACCAGGGCCTGCATATCTGCCAGCGCTTCATTGACTTCGCCCATCTTTGCACTGACCTTGCCCAGACAGATTTCAGCATTCAACAGATCAGAATTCTGTTCAAGGCCTGCTTCAAGTTCTTTGATTGCTTCATCAAGCTTGTCTTGTTCTACATACAGGCAGCCAAGTTCAACACGGGCTTCAGCAAGTTTTGGATTCAACTCAAGGGCCTGCTGTAATTCACGGACAGCTGAATCCAGCATTCCCTTATGTTTCATTGTTATTCCCATGTTCATGTGACGCAGGGCAAGTTTTTCTTCTTGGGGGACTTCCTTCATCTCTGGGTTCAGTTCTGCCTCAAGTTCCTCATGAGTCTTTTTCCCAAGCATGATATCAACTTCACCCCGCAAGCGTTGGGCAATGTCCTTGGAGTATCCAACCCCTCCACTGACATTGCCTTTGGCATCAACCAACAACAAGGATGGCAGGACATAAAGACCAAACTTCTCATAAACGGTGCGCGAGGAATCTACATACAGTGAGGTGGAGAGTTCAGCCGCCTCCATGACTTCGTTCACTATAGTTTCAGTATCATTCTGGGCGTTGACGACTATCAGGACAACACCATTTTCCTTGAGATAAGAGGAAAGGTCCTTCACGACTTTCAATATCTTGATGGTACGTTTCTTTTTTGCCTCAAGATCACCGCCCCAAAAAACAAAGAGCATTGGTTTTCCGGCCAGGGCATGAATAGAGGTGTCGGCCTCATTTTTATAACCGGAAAGAGTTAAGTCGGGTATGGGGGTGCCGACCTCCAGTGATCGAAACGGAAAGGATTCTGCCTTTCCGTTTCCACTGATAACAAAAAAACCTGCTATAAACAGAATGAGCAGGGGAAAATTAATTTTTCGAAAACTATTCCGCATTGTGACTTTGTTCATCAGGAACACTCCGTCAGAGAATTAATTAATTTTATACCGCTCTTCAGATATACCAGTCCTACACCTACGAAGGTCTATTCATATTAAAGACTTGGCTTGGCAACCGCTTTAACCCTGTCATACTCCTTTGGAGCGTGACACCCAACCACGCAGCCACCACCAGTCTTGGTGACCGTGAGTTCTATGGGATAGGACCAGCTGCCAAAAGGTACTTCATAGCGGACGTGTTTAGGCTGGATACTGGCGTGGGGGTCATGGCATGCAATGCAGCTGCGGCCCTTTGCACGGTTCACATGGAAATTGTGAAGGTTATAGTCTCCGTCACGAAAATTGGTGAGCTTGGTCGTGGACTTTTTTGTAGCGACATCCTTGTTATGGCAGCCAAAGCAGAGGTCATATTTTTCCTGTTTATAGGAAGTATAAAATTCTTCCGGAAAATCCCTTACCAGGAGACGACTGAAGTCTGATCCATGGACATTGTGGCACTCACTACAACTCCCGGTCTGAACAGGCCCATGCAGGTTTTTACTCTCGCCAATATCGTAGCCAAGATCTTCGTGACATGTCCCGCAGAGGTTGATTCCTTTACCTTTAAGCAGTGAAGTAACCTCAGATCCATGAGGACTATGGCATTTTGTACATTCCCCTTTTGCAACGGGTTCATGTTGTACCTTCGCTGTATTGATAGCCTTATAGACGTCAGGGGATAGTTCAAGATGGCAGCTTTTACAGAGTTGTTTTGGGGGAGATACCAGTTGAAACCTGGTGTCGGAGCTATGGGGATCGTGACATTTGCCGCAGTCTTCCTGTACCGGCTTATGTGTGTTTTTCATGGCCAGTTGAGCTTTGACACCTTCATGGCACTCAAAACAGAGTTTTCCACCCTTCAGAGGAGCTATGAGCAGGGTCTCATTGGCTGAGGCGTGTGGAAAATGACATGCTATGCAATCACCTACACCCACAGGACCATGCTGATGTTTCTTTGTGAATATTTCTTCTTCATGGCAGTTAAAACAGAGGCTGGAGACCCTTTTGCTATCACCACGCAACTGAAAGCGCATGGGTGATTGGTGCGGATCATGACAATCAACACATCCCTCCTCTACTGGTGGGTGGATGACCTCCTGCTCAAATTCTTTTCTCTTTGCTTCATGGCAGACAAGGCAGAGTTCCTGGCCAGTTCTTGCCATCTGCAGCGGTTCATTAGAGCCGTGGGGGTTATGGCAGGAGATACATACGCCGGCGCCTACAGGTCCATGGACATGGGCAGCATCTTTCCCCATTTTGGGATGACAGTTGCCTGTGGTGCAGTTGGATCGGACAGGGGTAATACGTTTGAAATCTATTTTTCCCCGGCGCTTCCTGTGACACTCGGTACATGTCAAAGGATCGGCTTTTCCATGAATATAAAATCGCTTAAACCCTTTAGGCGGTACAAAGTTTTTTGTCAGGTTATCGCCGGGAGTATAGAAGATTTTCACCTGTTTGCTTATTCCACCACCAGCAATAGTCAGAGTGTTTATGCCTTTTTTAAAGCTAACAAGTGCACCAAAGGTATTGTCTGATACGGTAACCTTACCATTTGCTTCTTTAACTTCTGCACCGGTAATGGTGACACTGTCAATCTTCTCCCCAATTACATGACCGGCAAGAAAAGCTGTTTTTTCAGTGACAAAGGAGCCATCGGGCGGGGAGACAATAACAATCTCTTTGCTGCCGGCTTTTTCCTCAGCTAATACTTCACCGTTTAATGGCAGCAATGTGATGAAACATCCTATCAACAGCATAGACAGGCATATCAATCTGTTACCTGGCGTCCTAGTCCGTCTTTGCATGCGGTTAAACCGCATCATTTTTTTGGTCTCCACTGGTTTCTCCTTTTTTGATACTCTCATCAATGTCAAACTTATTTTGTCGCGATCTTGGCATCACAGCAGCGAAGAAAGCGTCTGGTTTTTATGTAATATTGATATTTGCTAATATATTTTATATTTGTGAGTAACGAAAGTGGGGTTTCCCTGAAAAACAAGGTCGAAAACCCTACACAAACCAGTTAAGTGGTTAATCATTCTTATTCATCAATAAACCCTCCACTTCCAGTGGAGGACCCTAAGAGGTTCAATCGTTCCTGCGTGAATTATTCAGAAACTGGTGGTGATTTTCTGGATGCCCGATAACTGCATTGCGAGCATGACGAGTTCAGCCACCTTTTTGAAACATTTGCAACCTACTAATGGGAGTATAAAAAAAACAACTGGATTCCCAGAAACAGCCTCTGGATTCCCGATAAAGGAACTCGGGAATGACGGCAGAGGGATTCTATTTTCTGCTGTTGTCCGTGTTTCTGTCATTTAAACATTCGGGTTTCGAAATTGTTTCGAATTTCGTGCTTCGTGCTTCGTGCTTCGTATTTCTCAACCATTTCGGGAATGACAGCAGCGGGATTCAACTGGATTCACAGTCATAAGCTTTTAATCATATGATGGAAAAGAGACCTATGGCGCAGGCAAAGGCGTCCTCTTTTTACTGTCATGGTAAAATTTAAATCGATAGAGTGAATCCATCCCATGGCACTCCTTACATATCATGTCATAAGTCTGCATCCGTAAAAAACTATTAGTGGCCTTGCCTTCAGGATTATTCCCACTCCCTTTTGCTTTTATCTTTGGATTCCAATGGTGGACATCGTGACATGAAGCACAGGCGATATCGCCAATAGTTATATACTCCCCTGTTTTTTCGTCAAATAATGGGAAATAATTTGCTTTGCCCTTTTTGTTTCTTCCAGGGTTGGCGATCAACTGTTTTTCAGGATGGGTAGATACCTTTGGAATCTTGTTGCTGCCGGACCCTGTACTTGAATGACAACCGTTACACATCCTGTCCATAATACCTTTGCCCGAGCCGTAGTCCTGAGCCCAGAGTCGTACATCGTTTTTTGCATTATGGACCAGGTGACAAGTTCCGCACACACCTGAATCATTAACTGTTTGCCCAATGATGTTTGTCGCCTGAGGAGCGGTTATGGAGAGATCGTGATCCGTCTTTTCCACATATGATTTTTCCGAATGGCAATTGCCGCACAAGAGCGATTGAGGTGCAGCCGCAAGACGGAGAAAGCTGTTTTGTCCGTTACCCTCTGGATTGGAATCATTTTTGTTCGATTTGCCAGGAGTCCACTGGTGTGGGTTGTGGCAGGTAAGGCAGGCGATAACACCTTTGTCGGAAGGTACCCCCTCACGATCATACAGTGGAAGGTTGGTACTTATTCCTAGTTTCTCAGGGTTGATATCGACGGGGTGTGAATGATCGCCGATAACCTTTTTGTTGGCTACACCTGTACTATTGTGACATGTCAGGCAGAGCTCTTGCGCCGGGTATGTGCTCTTATTAGTTATCTTCTGGGCCCATAAATTTTTTGTTTTCGCATCGTGTACCAGATGACACACACCGCAAACACCGGACTCTGTCGGTGACTGCCCTTTGATATTGGTCGTAGTCACTCCTGCACCCAGAAGGTCGTGATCGCTTCCCCTGATTTGAGCCTCCCTGTTGTGACACTGTTTACACAGTTTTACAGATTGCCCATCAGTTCCCCGGAGAAAGTTCGAACGGGGAGGATTCATTTGTGCCTGCCTCACTGTACCTTTCATGTGCGGATCATGGCAGGTAGGGCAGGTAAGAAGGGCAGTATTTGATTGAAAGGATACACGGTGTCCAAGGAGATTATAGGCCGGCAGATTCGGATTCATCCCCTTGTCTTTCAATGAAATGTTAACCGGATGTGAATATCCTTTAATAAATTTTTCAGCAGCAAGACCCTGCTTGTTGTGACAGCCGACACAAAAATCCTGGGCTCTATTTTTGCTTTTTGAGGGAAGACCTCTTGCCCAGAGGGATAATCTTTCAGCGCCGTGGACAAGATGGCAGACGCCGCATATGCCGGATCTTACAGGTGTTTGTCCTTTTATGTTCTTTGAGTTGGGAGCTGTTCGCTGCAGGTCATGTCCTGTATTAAGCATGCCGCTCTTATCTTTATGACAGTCAAGGCAGAGTTGGCCGGATTCTCTATTGTTTTCAACGAGAAAATTATTAAAAGGTGAGCCATGAACCGTATGACATGTCTGACAGATAACTTGATTTGTGTCAGAACCTTCCAAGCTGCCTAGACTGATAAGTTCTTCAGGAATTTTTAGTTTAGTTGAACCAATCGGGTGATTTCCTGTTTTCGGTCCACCATCCTTACCCTTATGGCATTCCATGCACATAGAGGAATTATCATTTGAGGTTCGAACAAAAACAGCCCGCTCAATTCCCATCTCGCTGGACACGCCATGGGCAGTATGACAGGTAAAACACTGCATGTTTCCCTTTTCATCGAGAGGGAAGATGGCTGGAATGAGCATGTCCTTAGGAGGAGGTTTGTTAATCGGATGACGATGGTCATTGTAGACTTTACCCCTTGAATCTGCCACACTGCCATCATGGCATGAAAAGCAAATTTCTGGTTCGGCAACAACTTTTGTCTCCTGATAGGGAACTAGATCCGTTCCTTTGCCATCAATGAAGAACGTGTCAATCCAGCGATAATGACAGATAGCACATTCTTTTGCAGAGTTTGGGTTTCGTGGCGCTTCAGAGGCAGGAGATACCGTGTTAAAAAAAAGTATTATGCTGAAAAGCAGTAAAAGGGGGCAGCCATGGAACCTGTCCATGGTTAGCTTGCGCCTATGTGATACCCTGTTCTTCATAAGTGATGCTCCTCTCTCAGAGCGGGAGGCCTCAGGAAGCCCCCTTGAAGGGGGCGAAAAAATGAATACTCCCCATTGACCAGAAGTACTTCATCTAAGAATACTTTCCTCTGGATTCCCACTTAAAACATGTGGGAATGACTGGAGCGATCGAGAATTATGGCAGGTCGACTGAGCTCGTCATGCCCGAATGGAGTTATCGGGCATCCAGAAAAGTATAATCAATTCGTTGAGAACGAACTCACAACTGTGATCTATTGTCTTTTATTATTCAACTTGAAGACACTGACCCGGCCAGGAAGCATTTCCACAACATAGAGGCGGTTTGAATCGTCGACCGTGATTCCGACAGGAGTGTTAAATTTCCTCACCTTTCCACTTTCAGGATCACCAATTACGGAGTGAAAGTTTCCTGTTATGTCAAAAAGCTGAATAACCCCCATGTAACTGTCACTAACATAGGAAAAGCCATTCGAGTCCACGGTAACCCCTTTTGGTCTGAAAAACTGCCCCTTTTTCACCCCCCATCCTCCTACAAAACTTACAAACTTGCCTTCTGAACTGAGAACCTGCACTCTGGTGTTGATGACATCGACGATGTAAAGGTATTTGTCCTGATAAAGGTGCATAAGAAAGGGATAACGAAATTCCCATTTCTCTGCTCCAGGTTTACCGTAGGTGTTGATTAGTTTTTTTGAAGCAGTATCGAATTCATGAATTTTATGGTTGTTGTTGTCAGCCACAAAAAATCTGCTACCTGATGAATTTACGGCAACATCGGTGGGATCAGCTTTTTTGCCACTACTTTCGGGGACTTTAATATCGGAAATAAAATCACCTTCTGCGGTGAATATTTGGATTCTGTGATTACCGGAATCGGCCACATAGATTTTGCCGGAGTCATCTGCGTCGATGCCCAGCGGATGGGCAAATTCACCAGGACCAGTTCCAGGACAGCCGATGGAAAACGTAAAGGTTCCGTCTGGAGCAAAGGCCTTTATCATGCCATTAACTCCGTCAACCACGTATATTGTTCCATCACCGGCCACATCTACATCGCTTGGCTGATTAAATTCTTTTGTTATGTCAAAAAGGTGCGTTGCCATGGTCAGTTCAACTCCATGGGCAGCAGTATTGAAGGGCATAAACAAGAGAAGGATGGCAACGGAAATACCCCTCCGTTGCCATCTTCCTCGAGGGGAGAGCTTGTGCTTTACCTTTGTGATAAATGTGTCCACTTGTTTACCGTGTTCAGTGCTGAACCGACGGGGCCTCCGGCTGTTGTGGGGGCGAAACTGGTGGTGTTGCTTCGCCCGGATTCAACATCTTAGGCATATGGAACTGGGTATAGTTTTTGATCATTCCTACAACTTCCGTGCTGGTGATAGAGTCTATCCGCGTCTTGGGATAACCAAGTTCTGCCAGGGGGAGAGTTGGTTTCTGTTTTGTGTGACACTCTTCGCAGGTCACCGGGGTTTTACTGATAATCTTATGAATGAGTTTCTTTGCTTTGGACTTCTGTCCCTCACTTAAATCAGGTTCAGCGGCCTTGTAATCATTGGCGAATTGTATCTTTTCTTCGCTGTCGATACGAACAATTTTGCCGTTTTCACGAATAAAGGGGATAATTTTTGCGTTATAAGTCCCCGGAGGGGCGCCATTGACCGGACTCTCTACAATTTCTCCGGTTTTACGATCATACCATTTATAAACGTTGGTTATTTCATCTTCTTTGAATTTTACATGGCAGGTCTGACAGCCCACAAAAAAGGCATGCATATTCAAAAATGCACGAATGTCCTTTACTGAATCGTGTGGCATGTCGCCATGGCATGAGCGGCAGTATGATCTGTTATCCGGGCCGACATCAAAGCCAATATGATGGAAGTGTCCTTCTATCCTCTGTTCCTCAAGAACGCGGTAACCGAGGTAGTGTTTTACCCGATCTTCGCTTTCCAGGATCATCTTATCAAAGGTCTGTTGGCGGGGCTCTTTTTTATCAGCTTCTCCATTGACGTGAAGCGGAACATCACTCTCTCTTGAGTGATATTCATGGATGACATGGGCAAAAGTCAAATTCCAGATGAGTATGCCGAAAAAAGCGACCAGACCCATGAAGGCGATGATATAGAGTTTGGTGAGTAAACATTTCATATGCCTGACCCTCCCTGCTGTAAAGAATCATTGGATGAGCCGTTTTTTGATTTTGAAAATAGATTTTTCGCTTCATCTGTTAAATTGCAGGCTGGGTTACTGTGTCCACCATGGGGTGGCTGAATTTCGTCTTCAAGACCTTCTTTTTTCATAACTCTTACGTAATGTGCATAATGCTCTTCAATCATCAGATCTTCCGGGAGATAACCAGTCAGAAAGACTGTACCCATAGGAAAGACGGAGGTTGAAAAATGGACGTTATACCAATGCCAGATGAAGAGGAATAGAGCTGCAAGCAACGCCTCATCACTGTGGGCGATAAGACAGAAGTTAATAAGGTCTCCAGGAATGTACTGGGTAAAAAGTTCCTTTTTCCAGATAATGATTCCGCTGGCCCCGATGATAAAACAACCCCAGAACGGTGCCCAGTAATCAAACTTCTCTTTCCAGGTCCATTCGTCACCTTCCGGATGTTTATTGGTGAAATAGAGGAGATACTTCATCAGGTCGATAATATCTTTAGCATCCTTAAGATTGGGAATCATAGGCAGTTTGAGCGCGGCCATGGTCACACTGCCGATAGTCCTTTTTCCCTCTCGCTTGAGGCGGAGAATATGATTGTTATAGAAAATTTTGATGCACCAGTAGATATGATACACAAAAACAATGAGCATGATGGAACCGGATATTTTGTGGACCCAGGGTGCTATCGCGATTCCACCGAACATGGAGTAGAGGTAAGGCGCCCATGGGGTCCCGCTGAACTTGAGCGGCATCCCGGTGAGCACCAGGATAATAATTGAAGCCGCAAAGATAATATGCTGAATACGGAGGTTCATGTTAAAGCGGAAGAAATATTTTCTGCCGTTAATTGTTTTAATTGGTGGATATTTCTCGGACATAATCGTTATTTCCTCCGTCTAAAGGTGGCGTTGGGAAAAAGTCTGCGCAATAGGTCAAGGAACATGATTACCATAAGGGGCAGCAGGGTACCGCCGGTGAGAATATAGAAAAAGGTGGTGAACCAGTAGACTGCCGGGCTCTTCTCCTTGCTAAATTCAGAATGTACCTGGTAGTTGGCAAACTGCACGGAGGCTCCTGGGTGACAATCTGTAGAACTGCAGATTTGGCCCCTGTTCTCCGGATGGGTAGTGGCACGCGGATCATCATTGCCGTGCATCTGATGTACCGATTGCCCCTTGGGCACGTGACAGTCGAGGCAATCAGGCACAGTCTCGTCAAGCATCTTTGCCGCCTTGCCATGGTAGGTGTCGCCATAAGAGAATCCGGCCCTGGTATTCAGATTGTGCCGGGCCACCAGTTTCGGATCATCATGGCACCTGGCACAGGACTGTGCAATGTTGAGAGGGCTTCTGCTTTTATGCAGCCTGGTGGTGATATGATTGTAAAACCTGTAGATAAATTCTTCTTTTTTATGACAGACCCGGCAGCGGCCCAATGCATCCTCAGCCACTCCAGCCCGTACTTTCTTGACAAATGCCAGTGGCCTGAACATTGGGTTGTCATGGCAGTCTTTACAAGTGGGCATATCTTCACTGTATTTTTTTTCATTCCCATTCTTGTCTTTCTTGCCATGAACACTGTCCTCTAAAAAGGCTTCAACACTTTTGTGTGAAAACTTCTGCTCTTCTGCCGGTTCTATGATATGGCAGACAGCAAGGCAGTCCACAGGTTTGACTGGTTCGTGAGGAATCTTCGTTATATCCGTGTGACATCCTTCGCATTTTACCTTCCCGTGGACACTATTGTTGAAAATTTCTTCATTGACATAGAGAAGTCTCATTTCGGCGTTTTCGTCAACTCTGCTCAACCCCGGATATTTGTGGCATAAAAGGCAGTTGCCAACATCCGAACCCAGGACGCCGGCTGGCAGGAGGTAGATAATAACCAGAACTAGAACAATAACAGCACCAAGGGGCCGGGAACGTGACTGCAATCTCATCTCTTCTCCTTTTTCAAATGTTATGGCAAGCGACACAGATACTGCCACCGCCCCACGATTTCCTAAGTCTGCCTTTCTCACTTGCTCCGGCAGACGCAGCTTTTTGGGTGGGGATAACTCCCCGTTCATGTGGATTATGACAGGTAATGCAGGTAATCTGGCCCTCATCATTGAGGGGAAGAAGGATCCAGAGATTTCTTTCGGACCAGTGCATTCTTGTTAAAACTTTATCGGACGGCTTTACACGATGGTTCTTATTGAGAGGGTGACGTCCTGCTTTATCGTTGTGGCATCTGAGACATATGACTTCCATATTACCGACAAGATGAATGGTGTCTTCTCCGTCTTTACGGGATTCAAATGTAGCAGTTTGTTCGTCAGGTTTGGTTACGTGACAATACAGGCATGACTCTTCGTTAATCGTTCCGGAATCGGTGAGTTGTTTGTGAGGATCAAACATTTTGAATTGTTTTTTTTCATGACATTGAAAGCAGAGAAACGTCCGGCCAAGTGATGGATTTGTTCTCAAAAACGATTTGTTATGGTGGCGTAAGGCATGTTGAGGGTTACATTGGATAGCCATGTTATGGCAGGTGTTACAGGTGATTTTGTCATCTGTAAGAGGCAATTCAGCTGGAATTGTAGCTAATTTTTCAGGAGAAAGTTTTTTTTCAACAGGGTGGGTATAGGTGTCAGGGGTGTATCCATGACATCGGCAGGTCTGTGTATAGTTGTCATACTTCAGGACGATATCATCACCAATTTTTGGTCTGTGACGGTGACATTCAGTGCAGTAGCGTTCGTCGAAATGGACATTGGTTTCAATTGTCACACCTGGATTTACAAAATCCAAGTCGACCTGACTGTCATTATCTGCCAGAGCTATACAGGTGAAGGAGAAAAGAAAGAAGAGTGTAAAAGTTGCTTTTCTCATTGTCCCCCTTTGACGATTTTTGGGTAGAATTACTGCCTGTTGCCTTAGGATTCCCGTCTCTTTCAAAAGCTGATGGTGTCGTAAAAACTCTTCATCTACTTCGTTGTTGCAAATTCCACTATCATTACGACGTACTCTAGTACGCCGAAATAATAGCAAAACTCACACGCCTCGCGCCCGTAGGAAGTACTCTTGGGGTGAATATGGAGCTTTTCACCCTAACTACCGGGCATAAATACTTAACCATCTGCAATTTGAGGTTTTCACGACGCCATCAATGTTTGGAATGGTATCACCATGTAGCATTGTTGAAAAGGGGGATTCCCCTATTTGTTGGGTTCGAAAATCCTAATTATGATTATGGAATTAAGGGTACAGACGTAGCAAAAGGAAGTGGGAATGATAGGCATACAATCCCCAATAGGATAGATACACCTGAGAGCAGGCGGCTTTCCATATCATATGCTGATCATTTATCAATAGTGATCACCTTCTCGGACATCCTCAGAGTGGTGCTGGTGTCTACTTTTGATTGGCCTTCCACAGAGATCTATCAAATTTGACAACACAGTTGCGTCCGGTCTCTTTGGCTCTATACATTGCTATGTCAGCAAATTTAACACACTCCCAGAAGGATTCGGTGTCGTCGGGTAAGATACTGGTGCCAATACTGAGAGTCTTGTTGAGCGTAATTCCATTTACCCGGAAAACATGTTTCTCTACAGCATTCCGCACTTTTTCACCAATGATTTTGGTCATGTCTTTTTCACAGTCATTGAGAAGGATTAAAAATTCCTCACCACCGAAGCGGATTATGATGTCCGAATTCCTTAAGGTGTTCTGGAGGATCACAGCCATAGTCTTCAGGATCTGGTCCCCTACATCGTGGCCATAATCATCATTCACTTTCTTGAAAAAATCGAGATCACACATCAACAGGCCCATCCTGGTCTTTCTCCGTTTCAAGCTGGCAACCAGCAGGTTAATGTTGTTTTTAAGGAAACGGCGGTTGTTTAGCCCTGTTAAAGGATCTCTAACAGTTATTTCTTCAAGGTTCTCGGCAAGGAGCTTCGCGTGGAGGACCGGTAACGCTTCTTTTAAGTATTGACTGGCCCGGTAAAGATTGAGACGCAACTCTTTCTCACGTTCCGGACAATCTACAAAGAGAGAAAGGAACTGAACCACCCCGAGAACCCTGCCACTTACTATCATTGGCACACAACTGTGGGTCATTATGTCGCCAAGAGGGAAAATTCGACAAATGTTGGGGTTACCACCTGATAAAACGGTTTCTCCAGTTCTTTTTGCACGGCAGATATTGGCGTTATTTAACAGACAGCTTTCTGATTCAAGATCAGGGGGCCAGGTATACACTGGAACCATGCTGTCATCATTTTCATGTACTTCCCATATAATAAATGTCTTGAGTTTTAAGTCGGATTTGAACACATCCGCCAGTCTCTTATAAACGTCCTTAACGGTTTCATCGGCCTCGATGGTTCGTCTGAATAAAGAGATACTGCGAATATCTGAAGTCAGCCCATTTACCAGGGTGGCAACAGCTCCGATTTTATCCTTGGAAATTATCGGTATCATCGAACTTCTTTTGCATATCCTACTGGCATCCTCTGAATTTCTAAGGGCCTGTAGAGTACAGATCATTTGGTCGAGAAAAGTGACCAGGGCACGGATACAGAGAAAGCTGGTGAGACTCAATATCAACATAATCAAGACTACCAGCACAAATCCACTGCTAACATGGGCATCAATTGTATCCATGGTCAAAAACAGAGACTTTGGATCAACAGGAAGTTGGCGAAGCTGTTCTTTGATACTGTTTAGAAAAAGGTAGGTATACAATCCGAGAAAAAGATAGCCGAGAAGAAAACTGGCCAGAACCACGCCGAATTTTCCATAAATGGGCAGATTAAAGAAGGGTTGCCAGAGGCGCATCCATAATGATTTTTCAGGTTGGGTAAAGTTATCCATTTAGTTATCTATTAACCCCTCCACTTCCAGTGGAGGAGAGGACCCTAAGAGGTTCAACCGTTCCTGTGTGAATTATTCAGAAATTGGTGGTGATTTCCTGGATGCCTCCCGCTCTGCGGGAGGAGCATCATTTCATGATTCCGGGTAGGTCCGTAATTCCTTGTTGTTTCCAGACATCGCAATGCATGATATCGCAGACAATATTGCAGCCCAGTCCAATAAAACAGAGGGAAAGTAGAACGAGAAGAATCTTGCTGAGTTTGTTTGGCCAGAATGTTTTGGTTTTCTTTATGAAAGAATTTGTCATCTAACTATCTTGAAGGTGAGATATTTTGAGCTACACTTTATTGCCACCCGTTCAACGGGTGGAATAGCCTGCCGTGCATTTTTCAAAATCGTACCACTTCAAATTATTGTTGAATAGTGGGATTCCCCTGCTTATGCGGTTCGAAATTCCTAAATATCAATATTGATGGCGTCGTAAAAACCTCAAACCTAGGATGGCTAAGTATTTATGCCCGGTAGTTAGGGTGAAAAGCTCCATATGAGAGGCGCGTATTTTTTAACCTTTTCGGGAATGACGGCGGAGGGATTCAACTGGATTCCCGATAAAAGAACTCGGGAATGACGGCGGAGGGATTTGCAAGCTCCCGTCATCCCCGAGGGTTGTTGTCGGGGATCCAGAAAATCGTTACTGGCTGAAGATTGGTGGTAATAAGAAAAAGGTAAATGGCCAAAACTTTGATCAAAATATTTTCTGCTGTTGTCCGTGTTTCTGTCATTTAAACATTCGGGTTTCGAAATTGTTTCGAATTTCGTGCTTCGTATTTCGTATTTTTCAACCTTTTCGGGAATGACGGCGGAGGGATTTGCAAGCTCCCGTCATCCCCGAGGGTTGTTGTCGGGGATCCAGAAAATCGTTACTGACTGAAGATTGGTGGTAATAAGAAAAAGGTAAATGGCCAAAACTTTGATCAAAATATTTTCTGCTGTTGTCCGTGTTTCTGTCATTTAAACATTCGGGTTTCGAAATTGTTTCGAATTTCGTGCTTCGTGCTTCGTATTTCGTATTTCGTATTTTTCAACCTTTTCGGGAATGACTTCGATGAGAAGATGTAAGCCTTAAAAAGTACTCGGTTAAGGTCCTGTCAGCCCTTCCCGGATTGCATATTTCACAAGTCCGGCAACAGATGTTATCTGAAGTTTTTCCATGAGCCTTCGCCGCCGGCCCTCTATGGCCTTGACACTGACAAAGAGTCTGTCAGCAATTTCTTTGGTCGAACGCCCCTCTGCAATGAGTTGCAGCACTTCGCGTTCTTTGGTGGTAAGGGATTTGTCATCTTTTGCAGTAAGCAGTCGGTTGCGATAATCATGGACAACAATGCCTGCAATCTGAGGGCTAAGGTAAGTCTGTCCTTTACGTACGGCATCCAGGGCCTGGTTGAGCTCATGGAACGCGCACTCTTTGAGAAGGAACCCGGAGGCCCCGGCCTCAAGTGCTCCAACAACGAATCGCTTATCTGAATGCATGGAGAGGATAATGATTTTACAAAGGGGCATTTCCTCCAGAATTGAACTGGTGGCGTCGATACCATTCATCTCAGGCATACTGATATCCATGATGATAATATCCGGCTTTTCACGGCGCGCAACCTCGATGGCATCCCTGCCATCTTTTGCCCGGCCGACGATGCTGTATCCGGGCAGCTCATCAATGAGTGAACAGAGTCCGTCCCTGACAATTTTATGGTCATCAACAACAATGATTTTTAGCGTCATAGTACCAACCTGTTGGGTTCAGAAGGAATCTCTTTATAAGGAAGTGTCACTATAATTGTTGTCCCCTTATCAACCTCGGAGAGAATTACCATTTTACCACCCAAATTACCTGCCCGCTCACGGATACTGAACAATCCAAATCCTACATTATTTTTTGTATCTTTTACAAGTTCATTTTTCATGCCACAGCCGTCATCTGTTACAGTTATACGTACTCCATTACCTGTACAGGAAACATCTACCTCGGCTTTATCGGCATTGGCATGACGAACGATATTGATCAGTAATTCACGCACGGTACGGAAGATCATGGCCCGGAAGGCTGGAGGGGAACATTGAGGGCATGACTCGCATGTTGAAGTTATTTCAAGGGAATATTTTTTATAAAAATCTTCGGCAAGCCAATCGAGAGCGGCCTCGATGCCGAGTTCATATAAAATAGGAGGGCTGAGCTCAAATGTAAGACTCCGTACATCCTGTATAGTCTTGTCAATGATGCCAACTATGCACTTAAGCTTTTCATTGGTTTTACTCTCTGATACGGAGGATATGAGGGAATCCATATACATTTTCACTGCTGAAAGCGACTGCCCTATCTGGTCATGGAGCGCTTGGGCTAATTGACGACGTTCTCTATTCTCTGTCTGGATGAGCTCGGATGAAAGGGCACGGAGGCGCTGCCTGTGGCTAATTAGCTCATTCTCGTTCTCTTTACGGATTTCAATCTCGTCCTGGAGTGCCGCATTGGACTGTTGGAGCTCTTCGGTTCGGATTGCTACCAGTTCTTCGAGATCTTTTTTGATCTCTTGCAGATCACTCTCAATCTGCAGCCGCTCTTTGATCTCCTTGACCATCTGATCATTCAGCTTGCTACGGGAGGTTGAAAAGTTATCAATGATGTTTTTCTGTTCCTCCCTGGTTTGTTCAAAGGATTCGATCATCACACGGAGGTCATCACTTAATCTGGAGATTTCATCGGTATCGAAACCTAAGGACAGTCTGTGGGATGCTTGCTCATTACTTCGCGATGGCATGCGATCACCGATGAGATCACGGAAAGTCGAGGTAGCCATCCTGAGTCGATTCCTGTAAAGGACGAGCAATAACAAAAGAGTACCAAAACCTATGAAGATATTAGAGAACAAGACATAACGAAGCATGCTTCTGGATTGTGAAGAGATGGGGCGGGGGGCATCTACCTCAAGGATCCATAAGGGGTTGCCGAGATAATCGTGAATCATGCTGTATACAAAGATTCTGTCACTGGTAGGACTGAAAACAAGAGGTGTATCGGGACCGAGTGAGGCAATTATTGTAGAAATCCCGGCCAGTGCATCGTAATCATTAATACTGATAATCCTGCATTGAACCTTGGTCTGTTTTTTTACTAAAGTTTCCTGTAAATTTTCATAGTTCAAATCCTTGAATTATCATGCCACCATGCGCAACAGCGTTTTGACAAAAGAATTTTGCGGTCTTTGCATTGGTAATGGGCAAACCGATTGAAAATCCTCGCTCAATG
>JAIPEF010000077.1 GCA_021737265.1 Desulfocapsa sp.
AAATCTTCATATTCGAGGCGTGTGAATTTTGCTATTATTTCGGCGTACTAGAGTACGTCGTAATGATAGTGAAATTTGCAACAACGAAGTAGATGAAGAGTTTTCACCCTCAACGTCGGGTATAAATACGACACCATCAAGTTTAGCAGTGCCCCATTATTTGGCCCAGAGAAGATAGGCTGTAATGAAAGAATCCAGATTACCATCCAGCACCGCATCTACATTTCCCGACTCCACCTCTGTTCGATGATCCTTGATCAGCCGGTAGGGCTGCAGGACATAGGAACGAATCTGGCTGCCCCAGGAAATACCCTTTTTATCGCCATGCAACCCTTCCTGCTGTTCCGCCTGCTTTTGTTTCTCAAGTTCGTACAACTGTGCGGCCAGCATCTTCATAGCCATATCTTTATTTCTGTGCTGAGAGCGCTCATTCTGACACTGCACCACAACGCCTGTTGGAAGATGGGTGATACGGATGGCAGAGTCGGTCTTATTTACGTGCTGGCCACCGGCACCGCTTGCCCGGTAGGTGTCTATACGTAAGTCCTTATCATCAATTTCCACATCAATGCTATCGTCGAGCTCCGGCATAACCATGACCGAGGCAAAGGAGGTATGTCGTCTACCACTTGCATCAAATGGGGAAATTCGTACCAGACGATGTATTCCAAGTTCTGAACGCATATAACCGTAAGCAAAACGACCTTTCACTATAAAGGTCACACTCTTGGTGCCCGCCTCATCACCCTGAAGCAGGTCAAGGATATCTGCTTTAAATCCCTTATGTTCAGCCCAGCGCAGATACATACGCAGCAGAATACCCACCCAATCCTGAGCCTCTGTCCCTCCTGCTCCGGCATGGATGGAGATAATAACATTGTTGGCGTCGTGCTCTCCTGAAAACATGCATTCGAGCTCGGCAACCGCGAGACTGTTCTCAATAGAAGGCAGAGAGGCAGCGACTTCATTCTCCACGTCCCTGTCTTTCTCCTCCATTGCCATCTCAAGGAGAATAACTGCCTCGTCCAACTCAGCCCACTGGTCTTCCCAGCCCTTGATCAGATCCTGCAACCTACCCAGTTCCTTCTTGACTCTCTTGGCAGTATTGCTGTCATCCCAAAACCCGGGCTTCAGGGTCTGCTGCTCCAGTTTTTCCAGCTCATCTTTTCGGTGATCTAAGTCAAAGATGCTCCTTCAAGGCCAGCATTCGACCTCTCAGATCCTGCAGTTTTTGTTTTGAGACTGCAGCTCCTGTTTCTGTTGACATGTTAATTTACTCCACAAATTATATGTTCTGATAGCGTCGTCAAATTCAGCTCTTACTTCTTGTGCTTCCTTACCGTTCTGTCAGGCTGCCTGCGCCAGATAATAACAACAAATCCAGCAAATGCCAATACAGCGCAACCCGGCCCGAAGAGATAGCCACCACGGACGAAAAAGGTGCGATCGCCCATGATCTGCACATTTTCCACTGCCGTCCACGAAACAAACAGGGGCGACACCCGCTGCAACCGCCCCAGGGGGTCAATAAAAGCGGAAAATCCTGTGTTCGCTGAGCGGACAACGGATCGTCTGGTTTCAACGGCTCGCAACCTGGTCATGGCCAGGGTCTGATGCGGGGCACTGGAACGTCCATACCAGGCATCATTGGTCATATTAACCAGAAGATTGGCACCACCATCCACCCACTTCCTGGAAATATCAGGAAAGATAGATTCAAAGCAGATTAATACTCCAATCCGTGCCTTCTTACAAGCAGGGGGATTCTCGATCTTTCCAGGAATAAAATCCCCCACCGCTTCAATCAGTGGCTCAAGAAAAGGCAGGAATCCTTTCAAGGGCACATACTCCCCGAATGGTACCAGGTGGCTCTTAGAAGTACGGGCAACAATATATCCCTGAGTATCAAACAACAGGCTGGAGTTGAAAAACTGTATATTTTCAGGCCGTAGGCTTACCCTTGTATACCAGGGCGATCCTGTGAGCAGCATCACCTGTTCGTCACGTACAAAGCTGGTGATTGGCCCAAGCAGTGGATGGGAAATTGGATAAAACGGCAACGCAGTCTCGGGCCAGACCAGTAATTCCGGCTTAGGTTTCTGGTGCATCACCTGACGACTTTTTTCAATATAGTCCTGTACAGTGACGCCCTGTCTGGCAGGATTCCATTTCTGCGCCTGATCCACGTTTCCCTGTACCACTGCCACATTCATCGACTCTGCCTGTCCGAGCCTGTTTTCCATCTGCTGCCATCGCCAGCCGGAATATGCACCAGTCACAAAAAGAAACAAACAGACGGGGAGGGCCAATCGCATTGTAACCTGTTTGTCGAACCTGTTTAGAATCAAAAGGGAGAGAAACGAATTGAGCAGTATGATCATAAATGTCAGGCCATAATGCCCCCAGATATCAGCCGACTGAAACAGCAAGGGCACCTCGGCAAGGCCATATCCGAGATCCATCCAGGGGAATCCGGAAAAAAGAACCGACCGCAGATAATCCAGACCCACCCAGGCACAGGGGAGCAACCACAGGCTAACAAATGGCGAAAGATGGAGTAGAGAGGTTCTGGCAAAAATTGAAAAAAGAAGAACATACCCTGCCATATACAAACAGAGTAACAACAGAGCCGGAACAGACAGAAACAGTGGAAGGCCGCCATAATGACCAAGAACAAAAACAATCCAGTATAACTGCAGGAGGAAATGACCGACACCGGTAAACAGCCCTAGAAATGCAGCCTGTCTCCTGCTACCCCTGCAAACACTCACAAGCAGGGGGACACAGGCAAGCAGCAGCAATGGCCAGAACCCACCGCCTCCCGGCAACCCTAACCATAACAGAAAAATCGTGGCACCAGCTGCAGAAATCCTGGTAAAGATGGCACCTGCGGAGCTGGCAGGGGACGTATGCGTTTGTTCTTTTCTCGTCATTTCCCTATAAAAACAAGATACTTGAAATCCTTCACAGTCAAATAACACATTTTCTCTTTTCTAATTGCCATCGTATGACTATAGTAGCCATTGTTCAATATTGTCGTCAAAAAAAACGGTGTTTTTTCATTTTTTATATAATTCCGGTGCAGGAAAAGAACAGAACTCTTCTTTACGCACTGTTTTCAAAGGTACGAGGAAAAAATTGGAAGGAAAGGTTCTAATTGCAAACAGGGGCGAAATCGCCATCCGTATCATGGAGGCCTGTAAATATCTTGATCTTGACTATGTGGTCGTTTACACGGATGCGGATAAGGACTCGGAGCACGTCCAGCGCAACATCACCAGCGGTCCTGACCAAAATGCCTGGTGCATCAACAGTTACACGGAACCCAATGATCTCTTCGCCGTGGCCACCCACACCCGGTGTACAGCCATTCATCCGGGATACGGTTTCTTTTCTGAAGACTTTCGCTTTGCAAGGCGGGCCACAATCCGTGATCACTCGCTGATATTTATTGGCCCCAGCTGGGAGGTTATTAAAAACCTTGGTGATAAAATCAACACCAAGCGCATAGCCAACCAATTGAACATTCCCACTATTCCGGGAACGGACAGCCCCATCTACAACGAAATGGAGGCTGAAGAGATCGCCCTCCATCTGCTGGAGAGCCAGAAGATACAACAGATCAAAGATCCATCCATCCTGGTTAAAGCTGCTGCCGGTGGCGGGGGTATGGGTATTGAAGAAGTTACCGAGATTGAACAGTTTCGCCGTATCTATCGTCAGGTACAGAGCTATGCCAAACGTCAGTTCGGGGACGGCGGAGTCCTGATCGAACAATGCCTCACCGACTACAATCACCTGGAAGTGCAGCTCCTCTGCTCCCAGCACGGTGAACGCATCCACTTTGGTTCCCGTAACTGCACTATCCAGTCCACAGGCCGTCAGAAACGGGTGGAAGCTGCACCAGGTTTTCATGCCTCCTGTTTCGATTATGATTTTGACGAAAAAAAAGTCCTGGACCAGATTGTTGAATACTCTCTGAAACTGGCAGCCCATGTACGTTATGACAATGTTGGTACCTGGGAATGGATTGTTTCACGGTCCGGTCAACCCTACCTGCTGGAAGTCAACACCAGAATCCAGGTGGAGAACGATGTCTCGGCCCGTGTCAGCTACCTGGACGGCCAGCACCCCAATCTGATTCGGGAGCAGATCCGCCTGGCACTGGGAGAAAAGGTGGGCTACAAACAAAATGACGTTGAATTTCGAGGAGCGTCCATAGAGTTGCGCATTGTAGCTGAGGATACGAATCGTGGTTTTGCTCCCTGGATCGGCACCATCACCAACTTTAAATTTCCCGAGCATGACTGGTCCGCAGTATATACCCATGTCCCCTTTGACCGGCCTTACACCATCCCCAGTGAATATGACCCCAACCTGGCACTGGCCCTTGTCTGGGCGGACACCATGGATGAAGCAAAAAAACGTGCTGCCCGCTTTATTGAGGAAGTGCGCATCAAAGGAAAAGACTCCCAGGGCAAGGGCATCATCACCAATCTTGACTATTTAAAACATAATCTGAGCCGGCTCCTGACCTTTTAAAAAGAGCTCCGGAATAATTGTATATGACTGAATTATTAAAAATACTCCAGAAAATCGAGGAGCGCATAAACTACCTGATACAGATCAAGGATTTCACCAACTGGGGAAATCTCTTCGGTTTTCAGGAAACCTGTACCAAGCTCAAGCAGAATCCGTACGAATACCATGAAAAGCAGTTCCAGACCGAAATCAGGAAACTGGACGAGTCGATCAGCTTCCTCGAAGAACGTGCTGAAGAACAGCTGACCCCCATGGAACGGGTACGTATCGTACGTACTGTTGAGCGCTTCAGCCTCAAAGACATCCTCGAAAATGTGTACGAAGACTACACCGAACTTGGTGGTCAGGAAGAAGCCAATATTGACCCGGCCATGGTCTGTGCCAAAGCAACAATTGTCCGCAAGATCAAGAACAAGCCCTACACTGCCTCGGTCATGGTTATTGGCCAGGAGACCGGACACGGTGAAGAATTCCGCAACGGCGGCTCCTGCCGCCCTGAGGGAAACGAGAAGGCTCTTCGCTACATGAAAGTTGCCGAGACCGAAGGTATCCCCATCCACTTTTATGTCTTTACTCCGGGCTCTTTTCCCATTGAGGAATATCCGGGAGCTGCCCAGCAGATTGCCAGAAACATCTATACCATGACCAAACTGAGGGTTCCCATTGTCTCTCTGATATCAGAGGGAGGATCGGGTGGGGCCGAGGCCATCGGTCTTTCCGACTTTCGTCTCATGTGTTCCCATGGATATTATTCTGTTATTTCACCCGAAGGCGCTGCCGCCATTGAAGGAAAAATTCGTGAGGGGGAGAAGGTCCCAAAAGAACTCATTGAAGTCTGTGCCGAACGTCTGAAACTGACGGCCTATGACAACCGTAACATGGGAACCATTGATGCCATCGTCAAAGAGCCGCAACTGGGAGCACGGCACGACGATTTTGCCTTCTTTGCGCAGGTTCGCTCCGAGATCACACGGGCAACGGATAGAGTTGTCCTTGACTGCAAAAGCTTTAAGGCCTTCCGTGACTGGGAGAATAAGAGAAGGAAAAAAAAGACAGAACGAAAAGACCTGGCCGTTGATGTTCCCTGGGACCTCAATCAGGATGAACAGCGCCGACTATTGGCCCTTCGCTCTAAAAAATATCGGGAGATGGCCATGTTTGGCTTCGGAGGACATCCCGATCCCACCGAAACCTTTTTCAAACAGTTTCAGGAAAAGAGTGAAAAGATGTATTACAACCTGCGCTATGATGTGGTGAAAAACTCCCACAGGCAGGTCAAAAAAATACTCCGGGATGTGTCGGGAGAAGGCTCCGTACTGCTTAAAAAACTGACAAGCCCCCTGAACACGGTCAAGGACTATTTTTCAAAAGATTCAGAGAGCAAGGTACCCCGCCAAATCACTTTTAATGCGGCAGCCCCAACCACCTATCTCACTCAGGACCCCCTGGAACTCACTGACAGCTATACCAGTCCCCTGGCCAATGAAGATCGAACCGTCTCTTGTCCGAACAGCGGCACACATGGCTGCAAAGACCTCTGGATTCCTGATCTTTACGGTGAATTCGGCGGTGTCTGTGAAAACTGCGGACATCATTTTCCGCTGGAGCACCAGTGGTACCTGAGCAACATCTTTGATCCGAATTCCATCTTCTATTTTGCCACCGACATCAGTTCCGGTAATCCACTGGGATATACCGGTTTTGACGAACGCCTCAAGCAGGCAAAGAAAAAAACCGGTCGCAATTCCGGGAATCTCTCCTTTGTCGCCAGCATCATGGATATCAACATTGTTGTCTCCATGCTCTACCAGGATTTTCGCAGCGGTACGGTAGGGTCTGCAGAAGGGGAAAAATTTGTCCAGGCCTGTGAGCTGGCCAAACGAAAAAAACGACCACTGCTCTCCTATGTCCATACCACAGGCGGCATCCGAATTCAGGAAGGTACTCTCGGTGTTACCCAGATGCCCAAATGCACCATGGCTGTCCGTGAATATATTGATGCCGGCGGACTCTATATTGTCGTCTATGACAACAACTCATACGCAGGCCCTGTGGCCAGCTTCCTCGGATGCTCACCCTACCAGTTTGCCATCCGCTCAAGCCGTGTAGGGTTTGCAGGACCACGAGTCATCAGAGAGACCACGGGAACCGAGATCCCACCCGATTACCACTCGGCACGCAATGCCCTCAAACGCGGGCACATCCAGGGTATCTGGGATCGCCGGGATTTCCGCCGTAATCTTCATAAATCCCTGATGACAATGGGAAGTCCGAGTTTGTATTATCGGTAACCGTTTTGCAATACATAATATAGGAGTGAAAAAAACCAGCCCAGGTGAGGCTTCCCGTACTTGACGGATGACCGACCTTGTGCTATTAGTTGCCCAGATTTATTTTCATTTTCAAAAAGAGAGGGCCGTTAGCTCAATTGGTAGAGCATCTGACTCTTAATCAGCAGGTCCCCGGTTCGATCCCGGGACGGCCCACCAGCAATATCAAGCACTTAGCTCACGTTGAGCTAGGTGCTTTTTTGTTCCATGTGACATTGGGTCCACTTTTGTGTCCCACTTTGCCTTTTTTGATTGGGTGTAGATGTTAATAATTGATCTGCCTGTTTTGGAGATAAGGTGAAATCAAATCTGAGAGTTACAGGACGAACCTCAACCGTAATGCACTAATTGATTCCCAGTAAACGAAAAAAGCGGGCAGGTTTCCCTGCCCGCTTTCAATGTTCAATTTTTCTTGAACACCTTTTTGTTAAAAAATACTCATCACTATTTATGGCGTACAGTGATCAATGTAATTGGTATCAACAAACTCATTGATACACGCATCGTTCTGCGTTCCATCAGGATTACATGGCTCACAAAGTCCGCGTTCCGGACGCTCGATATCGTGGCAGAAAGTACAGCCGATACCTGAGCCTTTATTGGTGTGAGCATGCATCTGTTCCCAATCACGCTTCAGGCTCTTTTCAGCATGACACTGGCTGCAGATCATTGCCTTGTCAGCCGCATCGACAACACCATTCTTGTCTGCGTCTTTCAGGGCATAACCAAGCTTATCCAGTTTTGTCGTAACTTCTATTTCAAACTCGTTACGGCCATGATGACAGTTTTCACAACCAGCCACACCGGCAGCTGGACTCACACCATGGTTAATCGCCATTTCTGCTTCAAGGAATTTCCATTCATGTGTTCCTGAGAAGCCTGCATAGGCTTTGCCTCTTTTTGCTGCTTCGTCATATTTTCCGGTCATAAACTGCCAAACAACATCAAATGGGATCACTTTACCAGCATCCGCTCCGGAATTCATGACAGCCATATTGGACTGGTGACGTTTAATCGGGACAAGCAAGCTGACGCCAAGTGGATCAGTTGCAGCACCATTGGCGTCTGCCACCAAGTCAAGACCACTGATCGGATCAACCTTAGTTAAATCCTGACCCAGTTCATAAACGTAGCTGGTACCGTCAAAGAAAACATGATCCGGCACAACGTTGGCAACCTTGTGCTCTTCACCTGCCCATGCTCCCTGACCATTACAGAGTGCCTGGTTCCAGTGAGGGTTGGTCCAATCTCTCCACATTTCTGTCGCTCCGCCCTTAGCGAAGGCTGGAATATGACAGGATTTACAGGAGACACGCTTAACATGGCGATCAGGTTCCGCACGGTTACCTTGAGCAGCGTGGCCGCCGTTGGCCATTTCGGCATGGCAGTCAACACATTCTTTTGCATCACCGCCTTCTGTCGGTCTGAGGTCTATGCCGCGGCCAGGTATCTGATGATTCGTCGCGACATGACAATCCGCACAGCTCAGTCCGGCTCCACCATTGGCAACTGATGCCAAGTGAACATCTTCCGTACGTGAGGGATCAGCTGTAGAAAGCCCAAGGTCACCACGTTTGGTCCAGTCTCCGCCACCTGCTTTAGCATGACAGCTCAGACAGGTAGATGTTGTAGGGCGGTGAACGCCTGCAATCAGGTCAGTTGCTGTCAAACCGGGCATGGATGCCCAGTTAAACTCAACATGGAACTCACCTGTTGCATCGTCTCTGTCAGATGGAATATAGGTTTTAGGATTTCCCTGCCAGTCAACCACGTTAAAGTAATTGGCAGGATCAGGTTCGGCGGCAAATTTCCGTTTATAAGAGTCATTATGGCAACTGAGACAATCTAAGTCTTCTGCAACCAGATTTTCATATTTACCCAAAGTAGGATGACAACCAAGGCATGCGGCTCCTGCCAGATCCGGACTGGGATAGCTGCAGAAGGTGTTAACTTCTTGCAGTTTCTGGCTGGCACGGGTTGCATTAGTTACATCAGGAGCAGGCGTGGCCATCATACCATGCAAAGAGTTTACAATTTCATAACCTTCGATGTTATGACACTCAAGGCATTTAGCGGTTACATCTGCAGGTGTAGCAAAAGTTCCCGTAATATTATCATGGTAGCCACCAATACAGACATTGCCTTCATCCACAGTGGCGTCACAGTTGTTATCGAGTCCGTCACAGATTTCAGCAGTGGCACCGGCTAACGGATCACATGTGTCATTGATCCAATTGCCATTGGCATCACATGTCTCAATGCCGGTGTTTCCTGCGCATTCACCAACGCCGCATGTCGTGCCCCGGGTTTCCCCCTCAGTACATCCCGGGTTGACAACCTCATTGCAGGACGCTTTTTTACCCTGAATAACCCATTCACAATTTGTGTCCGCATTACATGTTGTTTCATCGTTGTAATCGCAGACCACTGGAGGCTTACCAGCGCTTGCTGTGATGGTTAGCCCCATACCACAAACAACTGTTGCAGCACACAGGATCGAATATATCTTTTTCATTTACTTCTCCAAGTTTGCTAATTTATACTCCTAGAGTTTTATGAACAAATATCTGTAGTGCTGGTTACGGTTCTTTTTTACCTCCGCTCTTTCCCGACCCTGCATGTTAATATCGCTAGCACAATTTTTTCCCAGCACCTCGAAAAAAATTGCCTCGTTTCGTTCATTTTTCTCAGTCCTGTAATAGCAAAAATTAAGCCACAAAAATGACCGACACAAAAAATGGTTTAAAAGAGGTAATCGTCAGCGGCATTCAATAATAATTATTATGTTGTTTTTTTGGTCAGTTGAACATTTTCCCTAATTCACATTTTTATATGTAAAAAAAAAATAAACAGCCTGGTTGCAGACAAAAAGAATTGTTCTCAATCGTGAAATGTACCACTATGTGGGGCATTTCCACTAGGGCAGACATACCACATTGTGGCATTTGAACTAGTGTGGCCGCCCCAATATGGCCGTCAGGATAGGGTTGTTATTCTGCCGTTACTTTCAAACTAAAGTGTTTACCTTGATGACTTCCTCCCAATAAAAGTAGCTACGCTAACACTCGATATTTCTGGCGAAACAGCCTAGGAGCTTGTCTGAGAACAGACATTTTTTCTCAAATCGAGGCATCTGTGAAAAATAAGCACAGGCATATACTTAATATTCCGATCATTATTTTTCACAAGCAACGAAGAGTTGGGGAAAAAGGGCATTTTCGGACAGGCTCCTTGTGAAGATGGTAATGTTACGCTGAACGTTTCAAGGCCTGAAAAACGAACGGATAATTCGATGGTTGGGGTCGTTCAAGGGTGGATTTCGTGATAAGTATTTAAACCCAAACTCAACTGGTTTCTTTCGGTTGACGATGCCGGGAAAAAGATTGCTACTCGGCGAAGAGGTTACAATGATTTTCGCCCCCATTCTTCTTTGGAAAATTTCCCCCCGAAACAGTTTTGGAAGCAGCATGTCGGAAGCTCAAAATCTCTAATATTGATGGTGTCGTATTTATACCCTTTTTTCAGTCCTCCCTTGAGGGGGATAAATACGACGCCATCAGTCTTTACATTCGATATAAAAACAGATAGTATTTCAGCCAAAAGGCACTTAACACAGGAATTGGACATATGTTGAACACTTTTCGGGCTGAAGCTGTCACTCTCCTTGCTGTTTACCTAATCCTGATTCTTCTGCTGACAGCATGCAGTCCCCCGACCGGAAACGCCGAGAACGGCCAAAGATGGTTTGCAATGCATAACTGCACCAGTTGTCATGGAAAAAACGGAACCGGTGGCCGCGCCCCGAAAATAGCTGCTCTTAACAGAAGCTTTGGCAGCTTTGTACGTTTTCTCCGAAACCCTGACTCAACCAGCATGCCGCGCTTTCCTGAAGAAAAGATATCTAAACAGGACGCAGCAGATATCTATATCTGGTTAAAAACTTTACCTGAATAGAGATCACCTTCTCAATTTTTCTTTCAGTCAATCCATTCTCGGGTTGCTGATAATTTGGATCGGAAGCAAGTTTCCTTTTAGTCCATGCTCTTTTCCCGGCTCGCCGGCATTCTTTTCTTGCACAATATCTTTGCCCGGGAACCTGTGGGCAGTGAGTAAAAAGAACACCACAATCTTTGTTTTGACATTGTCTCCACTTCATCATTCACCATCTCCTCAATCTGGAATCGATTTGGAAAGTATGGTGAGATTGTTGTCTTGTGGAAAGAATTCTTTTTGGTGAGAAAAAGGAGGGAAAAACGAAAGAGGAAACATAGAGGATGGTGGGTCAGCTTATGTTAGCACCGATGGGTCAATTGGGATTAGCGGTGAAGACCTTTCAGTAGCTAAAAATTTTTTTCTTGCTTTTTTAGGTAGAAAACAATTCAATTAAGGTACTTACTTATAGCCCCCCAGGAGGGAAGTGAAACAGGGTATCCGACAAGGTGATACCGAAAAGAGTCCCGACTCATTTCCCTTTATCGAGGGTTGGGGCTCTTATTAAACTTCTTCTAACATGCATATTGTTACCCAAATGGAACCCGACACATCCCCCCCGGCAGGGTTCCAATAACAGGCGAGAGAACGAAGATACAACCAAAGTTATTTCCTGTCATTCAGACGAAGGACAACTTGCGACGACTTGATAATACGAACATAAAAGCTGAACAGAATACTATTCAGGAGATACTATGAAAGATGCAAACCGAGCCAGAACAAGGGTAAAGTATTCAGCTCACGTATTGGCAAAGACTAAAAACAGAGAAGCCTTAAAAGGAACGGTTCGGGATATTGCTCTTGACTCCACCTACCTTTACATAGTTCCCGCTTTTGCAGTAGGTGAGGAAGTTAGCCTGGAAATCGTCCTCCTCGGTGCAGAGAGCCAGTTAAGCATCAAAGTAAATGCACAAGTGATCAGAAAAGATCATGATGGCATTGCACTCCGTTTTACAACCCCTCTTGAGTGGTGGCCTATTTTCACGTTTTTCCCACTCCATAGTTTAGACGAAGACACCACTCCGGAGGGTATGAAAGTAAAAGGACTCAGACCTGATCAGACATAGAACCCGGGAGAAAGACGACAGTAGCACCTCCCTTATGGACAAAATCATCCCCTGTCATTCTTCTCCTGATTCTTTCCGCACACTATTCTTCACCACCGGGCAAGGTACGTTATATGTTTAGGAGTTCCCTGTTTTGTAACGCCTGGCTAAGACTGCTTCGCGCCTATTTCGTTTCCTTCGCTTTCAGTTTTACTGCGGGAATTATCCTTATAACGGTTCTCGGGATTGCCCCGGAGACCATTCTCGAGATTTCCACCAAGCGCGTGTCCTATGTTTTTCCTATTCTGGAAGCAGGTGCAAGCTATGGCATTGATGAAGGGATATTCCTGTTTGTCTGGAACACGTTGGGAGCCTGTATTACAATTTCATTTCTCTATACTGCACCGCTCTTCAACCCCCAGAACATCTCAAATTTTCCCCAAAATATGCGGAAAATATTCTGCGGCAGAAAACGAATGAAGCTTCTCTGTTTTCTGCCTGGCTGCTTACCAATTGAAGAAGAGTCGCTGCGCAGATTATATGTGTGGTTAATGATACCCTGGTTGGGAATGATATTACTTGGAATGGAAAGCGGCCTCACTGTCGCAACAGCTTCTTCCATGTTTGAATCATATCTTATCGGTTTTATCTCCCTGATCCCTCACGGAATCATTGAAATTCCAACTATTGCGTTTGCAGGGGCAATAACCTTTTCCGCCCATTTACTCGTCAAGGAAAAGGTCGGCAAGGTGGGAATTGGTGAACTATTTAAGGCTATAGAGAACTATACAAACAGTGTCCCTTTACAAAAATATATTCTGATTATCATAGTCTGCCTGTTCATCGCCGGACTAGTTGAAGCCCACATAACAAATACAATGTTGGATAGCCTGTTGGCCAGTAATGGGTAAACCCTTCTCCACCACTCATGCTCCATAAGACATCAAGAAGAGACCTTACTGAACGTTAAACGTCATTAACTCTCCATTTATTGGACTTTTGCAGCGGATAACAGCCGTGGCACCTTTATCTGGAAGAGGTGTTGTGTAATTCAAAACAATTTTTATAATCCCGGGTTGTGGTTGTTTGAATAACCATGTTACCACCCCTTTCGAGGCAACAAACTTGGTATAGGCAGGAGAAGCGCTCTCTACCACGGTGTTCGGCGGAATGCTTTGTTTTACAATAACAGAGCTTGGCGGTGGATTCTCGACAGTTAATTCCAGAATAGTCTTCCTGCCACTGTTTTCCAGATATCTGGCATGGATGCCTTCTGCCTGAACCTTACCGGTCAAGATCAAAAAAACAGGAACAAGCAGCAGAAAAAATATTTTTGTTCGTTTGCCCATGTTACTCTTCATCATCTCCACTCCTCTCTCAAAACACATCAGGGAATAATCTCAAAAAGGGATTGCTCTGCATCCCAGCGATACCCAGATCCCATCCAGATGGCTTCCACTTCCTCCACGTCAACTTCCAGGCCGTCCACTCGTCCAAAATCATCATATACGGCAAGAAGTTCCTCGTCATCGATACTCATACTCCTGTTGCTATCGGCCCAGTGGAAAGTTGATACCTGCAGGCGGCTTCGTCCATTCACAGGGATCTCATGTTTGCTGGACTCTCGAGCAAGCAGGAAGCCATTAAAAGAAAAAGAGACTTCTTTTCCTTTGTCAGAATCTGCTTTACAGGTGGCCAGGTAGGAAAAACTTCTCTTTCCAGAACCATTCTTATCTACCCACTTCAAAAATCCTTCCCCTGCCGCTGTAGTCCCGGGTACTGTTCGCAAAACACGACAACCTGCAGGCAGCTGCTCATTCAAGAGGAAAGAACTGTTTCTTTCAGAGACAAAATCCACGTTGATAACCACAGGGAAAGGGTGGTCAGAAACAGAGTGGGCCGGCATACTCCTTTTTGCCGAGAGATGAACAAGCCCGGTATCCTGACGACCAAACAGAAAAAAAAGCAAGACACCACCCAACATCACAAGACCAATCCAGGAGTTCTTTTTCCATGATCCTTCTGAGGCAACGGTCTCATCTTCCTCTGCCACCTGTTCGAAAGGAGCAATGATTTCCTCCAGCGAGACACTCAGGGCATCGGCCAGTTTCAGCCCATTTTCCTTTTTGACAGTTGGCGCCTCCTGTCGTTCCCAGCGGGAAATGGTCTCGGTGGTCACTCCAACGGCAGTGGCAAGGTAGAGCTGGGTCAGATTCTGTTCCTCGCGCAGGGAACGTACTTTACTGCCACTTATGCAAACCATGGCTATTCCTGATTTCATTCGCTTCTGCCCTTCCATATTTCCACTGTGTTCTTTGGCCTCTTTCCATGCCACCGAAATTGTTCATGGATCTAATTATCTTACGCGCTTTCCTGCAATTTACAACTCTCTTTTCTGTTTTTCCGGCCAAAAGCAGAAAAACAAGCAATCAGGGAACATACTGATATTACAACAATTCAGTGTCAACATCAACCCGACATCTACTGATATCGGCTTTTTTCTTTCTCTTATCAGGCCTACATTGAAGTCAAAGGCAAGGGCATTGAGCCCATAACAACAAACTCAGAATGGAGGAAGACAAATGAAAAAGAGTATAATCCTGATGACAGCTCTGGTATTTATGGTAACGGCTGTGGCAACTATCCAGGCAGCCGCTCTCAAGTGTACTGTGGAAAAAGTTGAAGGCAACGTGGTGACCATGGACTGCGGCGACAAGGCCGCCACCCTTTCTGCCGGTACAGAAGTGAAAGTAAAAACAGCAAAAGCCAAATCAGCTGCCATTGAAGGTTGCTAACCCGGGTAACCGGAAACGAAAATCCTGGACTTTTTCTGTACCCCTTTTAGGGTACAACATCACAGAAAATCATTCCTAAAGTACGAATCAACTGAGGAAGGAAGTAGTGTCCAGGCTTCCTGCCTCATCTTTCCCCTTCTCTCAGCATCACTCACCCACCGCCAGCAAAGTTTGTCCCTACCACCTTGACACCTACCACGGCGCAGCGTACTTTACACTTAACAACAAGACCCATATCAGTAAAACAAAAAAAAACAGTTCGACTTTTTGTATTTTTTCTAGGCTGGGGTTTTCTATGAGTGATACACCTCCCGCAGAGCGGGAGGCCTCAGGAAGCCCCCTTGAAGGGGGCGAAAAATTATGGCAGGTTGGCTGAGTTCGTTATGCCCGAATGGAGTTATCGGGCAGCCAGGAAATCAGCACCAGTTTCTGAATAATTCACGCAGGAACGGTTGAACCTCTTAGGATCCTCCACTGGAAGTGGAGGATTTATTGATGAATAAAATAACAACATACTCACCTCCTAAACCCCGACTAAAATTTTATTTCAAAAGGAGACAGCAAATGATTGATAAGATTATACCACTCTTTTCTATCCTGACCGCAGGTGTCATTTTATTTTCAACAACCGGTCATGCTGAAAGCAATAAGTTAATCCCTGTGCCAGTAAATGAGCATCTGTACATGATTGCGGATGAAGGCGGCAATATCGGCCTGTTTATCGGGAAAGATGGCACATTTTTGATCGATGACCAATTTGCCCCCCTGACGGAAAAAATCGTCGCAGCCATCAAGTCAGTCGGTGGAGACTATCCAAAATTCCTGATCAATACCCATTACCACGGTGACCATACAGGGGGGAATGAAAACCTGGGTAAAGGTGGCACCCTGATCTTCTCTCACGATAATGTCCGTGAGCGTTTAAGCGCAGGGTCCTTCATCAAAGAATTCAATAATAAGCGTGCAGCCGTTGTCCGGGAGGGCCTCCCCGTAGTAACCTTTTCCGAGGATATCAGCTTCCATCTCAACGGTGACACCATCCGGGCCCAACACGTACCCCATGCCCATACCGATGGTGATAGTTTTATCTATTTCCAGACAGCCAATGTTATCCATGCCGGTGATATTTTTTTCAACGGTTTCTATCCATTTATCGATGTCACCCATGGCGGCTCTCTCAAGGGAATGATTCAGGCCGTAGACAAGATTTTATTGCTGGCGGATGACGACACAAAAATTATTGCGGGACATGGCCCCATTGGGGATAAGGCCGAGTTAACAGAGTATTCCCAGATGCTTGGGATCGCCTATGAGCGATTGAGAAGATTGAAGGCAGAAGGAAAAAATGTAGAAGAAGTCATCGATGCCAAACCTCTGGCTGACCTCGAAGAAGCTTGGGGAGATGGAATGTTCAAGGGTGATCGCTGGATCGAGATAATTTATACCGGAGTGTAAAGATGACAGAGGTATCTTTAGTCTTCCGCTACCCATCTAGGACTGCCTATTACCCATAACTACTGCCTTACAAAAACCCCGCAGGGGTTCAGTGTTATAGCCGGTGTGCTTTAGCCACCGGTTGTATCCAACAACATAGGTCGTCCTGAAAGGACGGAGTGATCTCTTACTTCCA
>JAIPEF010000078.1 GCA_021737265.1 Desulfocapsa sp.
TGGAAATGGTAATGCCCGGAGATAACGTAGCTGTAGATGCCGAGCTCATCACTCCCATTGCCATGGATATCGGACTTCGTTTCGCTATCCGTGAGGGTGGGCGTACTGTTGGTGCCGGTGTAATCAGTGAGATTGTAGAGTAGTCAAAATCCCCCATCACTCCATGGGCATACCTGTGGAGTGATTTTGATTTTAGGAAATATCATGAGAGACATTGTTACCCTTGCATGCGGTACATGCAAACGTCGTAATTATACAACGACTAAAAACAAACGGAATACTCCAGGAAAGATGGAGTTTAAGAAATATTGCGCATTTTGCAGAACGCATACGCCGCACAAAGAAACCAAATAGATTTTACAGGCCAGTAGCTCTAATTGGTAGAGCGCCGGACTCCAAATCCGGATGCTGGGGGTTCGAGTCCCTCCTGGCCTGCCACTTATTATCTATTTAAAGGCTGGGAAATTAAAGTTCTTTAGAGTAGGAATTGGTTGAACAATATGGCAAAGAAGGCAAAAACCAGCAAAAAACTGCAGATTGAGAGTGAAAAGAAGTCTTCATTCTCGCCCGCCGAGATACGTACTTTTGTTGATGAAGTTAAAGTCGAATTTACCAAGATTGTGTGGCCGGATAGAAAGGTAACTATTGGCTTAACCGGGGTAGTGATCTTTTTCTCAATCCTTGCCTCCGCCTATTTGGGTTCTGTGGATATGGTGCTTGGAAAACTCATAGATTCTGTTCTGCGTTAAACGAACTAAAGATATCATTTAATTTAAACCATTATCACTTCTTACTGATTATAAACTCATGGCAATCCACTGGTACATATTGCAGGTTCATTCTGGCTTTGAGGACAAGGTCAAGCTGACCCTGGAGGACCGAATCAGGAAAGAGGGCCTTGAAGAATCGTTTGGTGAGATTCTTGTCCCAACTGAGCAGGTTGTGGAGATGGTCAAGGGCCAAAGGAAAACCTCTTCGAGGAAATTCTTCCCCGGCTATATGCTGGTGTCAATGGATTTGAATGATATTACCTGGCATGTTCTCCATGATAATATGCCCCGGGTTATTGGTTTTGTCGGTGATGATGAAAACCCGACCCCTTTACCTGATGCAGATGCGCAGAAAATAATTGGTCGTATTCAGGATGGGGCAGAAGCTCCAAGACCAAAAGTTATTTTTGAGATCGGAGAGGTTGTCCGTGTCACTGATGGACCTTTTGCCAACTTCCAGGGTGTTGTCGATGAAGTGTATCCTGAGAAAGGGAGAGTCAAGGTAATGGTCTCGATTTTTGGCAGGGAGACCCCTGTTGAACTTGAATATATCCAGGTATCCAATACCTGATTAGTTTTTTTTCGAATATCCGGCAGCAATCCAATACAATTGGATTGGAAGGCTGGTGAATTTTTTTAATATGTGTAGTTAAAATAGAATTTTTTAGAAAACTCTCCAGTAGAGTAGGAGTTCAAAATGGCCAAGAAAATTTCGGCGTTAATTAAATTACAGATTCCGGCCGGAAAAGCCAACCCTTCACCTCCTGTGGGACCTGCTTTGGGTCAGCATGGTGTGAATATCATGGAATTTTGTAAGGCATATAATGCCAAGACACAGGCAATGGGAGACACTATTATCCCGGTTGTAATTACCGTATATGCTGATAGGTCCTTCAGTTATATCACTAAAACTCCACCGGCTTCTGTGTTGCTGATGAAAGCTGCGGGTCTGTCGAAGGCATCTTCCAACCCTAAAAGTGAACGTGTCGCCGAGATTGGTATGGATAAGGTGCGAGAGATTGCTGAGACAAAAATGCCTGATCTCAACGCCTATGACCTGGACGCTGCGAGTAAGATCATCGCTGGCACTGCCCGGAGTATGGGAATCACTGTCGTTAAATAAAGGGGCTGAGGCTGAAGGTTGAGAAAACCCTCAAACCTGTTTTTTCCTTCCGCCTTCTCCCTGTTTTTTTTAAAACTTAACATACTGCTGTGACTGAACTAAGAAGAAAACAGTCTTGGAGAGTAGGAGGCTGATATGCCGAAACATGGGAAAAAGTATAGAAATTCAGTAGAGAACATTGATAAAACAGTCCTCAATACGCTTGAAGATGCTGTGAAGCTGGTATTGGCCAACAGTTATACCAAGTTTGATGAGACTGTTGATATCGCTATGAAACTTGGGGTTGACCCGCGACATGCCGACCAGATGATCCGCTCTTCCGTGGTCCTTCCCAATGGAACAGGGAAAGAAACTAGGGTACTGGTCTTTGCCAAAGGCGATAAAGAGACGGAAGCCAAAGAGGCTGGTGCTGATTTTGTCGGTGGTGATGATCTGGTAGAAAAAATCAAGGAGGGATGGCTCGAATTTGATAAGACTGTAGCTACCCCCGATATGATGGGGACTGTTGGAAAGATTGGCCGTGTTCTTGGACCAAGAAATCTGATGCCCAATGCCAAGCTTGGTACCGTCACCTTTGATATCGCTAATGTGGTAAAAGAGATTAAAAGTGGTAAGGTCGACTTTCGTGTCGACAAAACCGGTATAGTTCACGCCGGTCTAGGAAAAATCTCCTTTGGCGAAGAAAAGATGGCTGAGAATGTTAAGGCATTTGTTCAGAAAGTCATCCAGCTCAAGCCCTCTTCGGCCAAAGGTATCTATCTCCGCTCTGTCACCCTGACATCCACTATGGGTCCAGGTGTGAAGTTGGATCCCATCGCCCTTACTGCTGCAGTAAAGTAAAGAGGGCGGTTTTATATACGCAGTATATTAGTTGAGTAAGGTCAAAGACAGCAGGTACCGCAAGGTTTAATCACATTATGTGTCCTGCCGAGGCAAAGGAAAATATACATAATCTGGAAAGTGGATGTTCTGATATCCAGTTTTCGATACAACTATATTGACCGTAACTGCTGTTTAGACTCAAAGAGTCTTATCGCCCTCTGGTGGTCGGACAAAAGAGTAATCTTAAACCAAAAAAGGAGGAGTACTTTGAACCGTGATGAAAAATCAGCAATAGTCTCCGAGTTGAATGACTCATTCAACCGTGCCAAGTTCACTGTGGTGACTGATTATTGTGGTTTAAAGGTTTCTGAGCTACAGGAACTCCGCATTCAATTGCGCGACTGTAATTCAGAAATTCGGATTGCAAAGAATACTCTTCTGAAAAGGGCAGTTACGGATACCGCCAGTGATGTTCTCATTGAGGACTTCACCGGTACCACAGCCATTGTTATGGGCTATGATGATCCGGTTGCACCAGCAAAGGCACTTGCAAATTTTGCAAAAGCTCATGACAAATTGCAGATTCGTGCCGTTGCCCTTGACGGAGAGAAAATTTCTTCAGAAGCGATGGTCGCTTTGTCCAAACTTCCTGGCAAGGAAGTGTTGCTTGGACAGTTCCTTTCCGTTCTTAACAGTGTGCCCACTGGACTTGTTCAGGTACTTTCAGGAGTACCGAGAACTTTTCTGTATGGTCTGCAGGCTATCAAAGAACAGAAAGAACAGGCATAATTTAGACAAAAAAATGTTGGCTCCCTGACAAGCGAGCCAGCACTTTAAAACGATTAACATACGAGGTATTTCATAATGGCTGTATCAAAAGACGATGTAATTGAATTCATTTCCAACATGTCAGTTCTTGAACTCTCTGAGCTTATCAAGGAATTTGAAGATAAATTTGGTGTTTCTGCTGCTGCTCCTGCCGCTGTTGCAGTTGCCGGTGCTCCTGCTGAAGGTGCAGAGGCTATTGAAGAACAAACTGAATTTGACGTAATTCTTACTGATTTTGGCTCTGCTAAGATCAAGGTCATCAAGGAAGTTCGTGCAATAACCTCTCTTGGACTCAAGGAAGCCAAGGAACTTGTTGAAGGTGTTCCTGCTCCCTTGAAAGAGGGTGTTACCAAAGAAGAGGCAGAAGAAATCAAAAAACAGATTGAAGAAGTTGGCGCTGCTGTAGAAATCAAATAGTCCACTTTTTCCATATGGTTGTCATGTCTCATTGACAACTTGATTTAAACGATACGCTACGGGCTTTCTGCCCGGTAGCGTATCGTGCTTTCTATGAAGCGGCATAGGCTCACGCCTAAAACAACGGAATAACAGAAAGATAGGTCTGTATGACATTTTTATTTTTCAGGACTGATTCTGCCATAATCGTGTATTGCTATGAACATAAATGGACTACAAATACATGCTGTTCAGTCAACCCGTTGTCTGGGATCTCAATATTACTTGAATCCTGTCCCTCCGTACCCGCTGTACCATATCATTTGAATTCCCAGGCTCTTCAGGATTACTGCAGAGTCGTTTAATCCCGTTTGCAGGTCACAGTATCTGCAGCTGGGTATACAATTATTCGATAAAGGCATCTCGAGGTAAATTATGGAAAGAGTAAGAAAGAATTTTGCCACAGTCGCATCAGTCATGGAGCCACCGCATCTGGTCTCCATGCAGCGTATCTCTTATGAAAAATTCCTGCAGATTCATGTGGATCCAGACAAGCGTGAAGATTGCGGGTTGCAGGCGATTTTCAAAAATGTCTTTCCAATTAATGATTTTAATGGGCACTGTTCCCTTGAGTTTGTGAGCTATGCTTTTGGTGAGCCCAAGTATACCATTGCTGAGTGCCAGCAGCGGGGAATGACTTATGATATTCCCGTTAAGATAACCGTACGCTTAATCACCTTCGATGTTGATGAAGAGACAGGGGTGCAGACCATAAGGGATATCAAGGAGCAACAGGTTTTTCTCGGTGCGCTGCCTCTTATGACAGGCGATGGTGTTTTTGTTGTCAATGGCACCGAACGTGCCATTGTCTCCCAGCTTCAGCGCTCACCCGGTCTCTTTTTCACCCATGATAATGGGAAAAAGCATATCAGCGGCAAGCTTCTCTATTCAGCCCGTATCATTCCGGTTCGCGGTTCCTGGATTGATCTTGAATTTGACATCAAGGATATTCTTCATGTCCGTATCGATCGTCGCCGCAAGTTTCCGGTAACCACACTCCTTAAAGCTCTGGACTATGATAAAGGTGAAGGTGAGGAGGCTGATTACAGCTCAGAAAAACTGTTGCGCAAGTTCTATATAACCCTGCAGGTAACGCGTGAGCAGGACAAATATTTCTTAGAATTTCACCCTGAAACAGTTCAGGGGCAACGACTTGAGTATGATCTGGTTGATCCTGCGACCGGCGAAGTTATCGGAAAAGAGGGGCGGAAAATGAGTAAAGCCCTTTGCAGTCGAATCACCAAAGCGGGCATAAAATATCTAAAAATATCCAAGGAAAATCTCCTTGACAAATGTCTTGTTGCTGACTGCGTTCAACCTGAGACCGGTGAACTGCTTGCCGCTTGTAATTCTGAACTCACAGAAACCATGCTTGATTCGTTTGTTGAGGCAGGCATTGATGAGTTCGAAGTCCTTCATATCGATGGTATTACCTATTCAGATTCCTTCCGTAAGACATTGGCTCTGGACAAAGTGTCCACCACGGAAGAGGCCGTCCTTGAAATCTACCGCCGGTTGCGACCTTCCAGTCCCCCTACCATGGAAGTTGCTCAGACATTTTTTAATAATCTTTTCTTTAATAAGGATCTTTACGACCTTTCTGAAGTTGGACGCTATAAAATCAATGCCCGCCTTGAGCTGGATACAGATATAGAACATCGTGCCCTTACCAAGGAAGATGTTATAGAATCAGTTCGCTATCTGGTTCGTTTAAAAGACAGCCAGGGAGATGTTGATGATATTGACCATCTTGGAAATCGTCGTGTTCGGACAGTTGGGGAGTTGGTTGAAAATCAGTATCGCATGGGACTGATCCGTATGGAGCGTGCTATCAAAGAGCGTATGACTCTTCAGGAAGTAGAGACCATGATGCCCCATGACTTGGTCAATCCCAAACCGATTTCTGCAGCCATTAAGGAATTCTTCGGCACAAGTCAGTTGTCCCAGTTTATGGACCAGACCAACCCATTGTCTGAAGTGACCCATAAACGGAGACTTTCAGCTCTTGGACCGGGAGGTCTGTCCCGTGAGCGAGCTGGTTTTGAGGTCCGCGATGTTCATCCTACCCACTATGGCCGCATCTGTCCTGTTGAGACCCCTGAGGGACCGAACATCGGCCTCATTGTCTCCCTTGCCATATTTGCCAGGATCAACCCCTATGGTTTTATTGAAACACCATACAGGAAGGTTGATAACTGCATAGTGCTTGATGAGGTGAAATACTTGAGTGCTCTCCAGGAACAGAAGCAGCTCATTGCTCCTGCTAACACAGAGCTTGATAAGAAGAACAAAATTGTAGCGGAAACCCTGATTGTCCGCGATGAGGGTGAGGTCGTCACCGCCCCTGCTGACCAGGTCAGCTATATGGATATTGCACCTAATCAGCTTGTCAGTGTGGCGGCAGCACTTATTCCATTTCTTGAAAATGATGATGCCAACCGTGCGCTCATGGGATCAAACATGCAGCGTCAGGCCGTGCCATTAATGATAAACACCGCACCCCTTGTTGGTACCGGTATGGAAAGGTATGTGGCAAGGGATTCCGGGGCCTGCCTCCTTTCCGGTGGTCAGGGTGTGGTTGAAGAAATTGATTCGAACCGTATTGTGGTTCGCTACGACAAGCCTGGAGTTGACGGTTTTGATACCGGTGTTGGTGTTTATCGTCTTTCCAAGTATAAAAAATCAAACCAGAATACCTGTTTTACCCAGAATCCACTGGTACTCCCGGGAACACGTGTGGATAAGGGATCAGTACTTGCCGATGGTCCATCCTGTGAACAGGGTGAGCTTGCACTTGGTAAGAATGTGACCATTGCCTTTATGCCCTGGCGTGGATTTAACTTTGAGGATTCCATCCTTATCAACGAAAGGTTGTTGAAAGAAGATACCTTTACCTCCGTCCATATTGAGGTCTTTGAGACCATGGCCCGGGATACGAAGCTGGGTAAGGAAGAGATAACCCGTGACATCCCCAATGTGAGTGAAGAGACACTCCGTAATCTTGATGACTCGGGTATTGTACGTATTGGTGCCGATGTCCATGCCGGCGATACTCTGGTCGGTAAGGTTACTCCCAAGGGTGAGTCCATGTTGTCTCCGGAAGAAAAACTCCTGCGGGCAATCTTTGGTGAAAAGGCCCAGGATGTAAAAGATTCATCTCTCAGGGTGCCGCCTGGCGTCGAAGGTGTTGTCATTGATGCTAAGGTTTTCTCTCGTAAGGGAGTAGACAAGGACGAACGCTCTATGATGATCGAAGATATGGAGATTGAACGTCTGAATAAGGATAAACTGGATGAGCTTGCGAGCCTGAAACGTGGTGTCTGCCGGGAACTTGGTGAGATGATGGACGGGCGGACGGTGAAGCAGGACGTCTGTGACAAAAAAGGAAAGGTCCTTGTCAAACTGGGTAAAAAAATGAAGGCTGAAATCGCCCCTGAAGTGGGTTTCGCCGCCCTTGGCAAATTGGATTTTTCAGAAAAGTCCAAGTTCGGGGATGCAATCAACGCAGCCTATGATCGATATGAAAAACAGAAGAGCCTGATCACTGAACGTTACGACGGTATCATTGGTCGGATGAAGAAGGGTGATGACCTGCCTCCAGGTGTGGTGAAGATGGTGAAAGTCTATGTGGCCACCAAACGGAAGCTCTCTGTTGGTGATAAAATGGCTGGTCGCCATGGAAATAAAGGTGTTGTCTCCAGATTGTTGCCGGAAGAGGATATGCCGTTTTTTGCCGACGGCACCACCGTCGATATAGTTTTGAATCCCCTTGGGGTTCCATCCCGTATGAATGTTGGCCAGGTTCTTGAAGTGCATCTTGGTTTTGCCGCCAAAAAAATCGGGAAGCAGCTTTCCGATCTGGCCCAGGCCAAGGAACTGGATGCTATTAAGAAAAAGTTGCAGGCCGTGTACTCCAAAGAAGAGTACAAACAGATAACCGCCGGTTTGAGTGATGAAGGCCTCTTTGACTGGTGCCGCAAACATTATCGCGGTATCCACGTTGCCACACCTGTTTTTGATGGTGTGGAAGAGGCCAAAATTCGTGCCCTTCTTGTGGAGGCAGGTGTTGATGAGGTTGGTCAGAGTCAGCTCTATGATGGCCTTACCGGCGATCCCTTCGACAACCTGGTAACCGTTGGTGTTATGTATATGCTGAAACTGCATCACCTTGTGGACAATAAGATTCATGCCCGTTCAACCGGTCCCTACTCCCTTGTTACCCAGCAGCCGCTCGGTGGTAAGGCACAGTTTGGTGGACAGCGACTTGGTGAGATGGAGGTCTGGGCAATGGAGGCCTATGGCGCTGCCTATACCCTGAAAGAATTTCTGACCGCCAAGTCCGATGACGTAGAAGGTAGAACCACCATGTATGAACGTATTGTCAAGGGCAACAACTTCCTGACCACTGGCCTTCCCGAATCCTTTCACGTACTTGTGAAAGAGCTTCAGGGGCTATGTCTGGATATGGAGCTCATTGAAGAATAATACTTGATACGTTATCAAGTTTATAAAGTGTAAAGTTATCAAGTTTATAAAGTATAAAGTGTTCCACTTTCAACTTTGTACTTTAAACTTTCAACTCTTTTTATAAGGGGTGTACTTTCGTGGAAGAGCTATTTAATTTTTTTCAAAAACCGAAAGGTCCTGTTAAGTTTAATAAAGTTCAGATTTCCCTTGCATCACCGGAAAAGATCATGGATTGGTCTCATGGTGAAGTGAAAAAACCGGAAACTATAAATTACCGTACCTTTAAGCCGGAGCGGGATGGACTCTTCTGCGCAAAAATCTTTGGCCCGGTCAAGGATTTTGAGTGTAACTGCGGAAAGTACAAACGTATGAAACACCGTGGTGTTGTCTGCGAGAAATGTGGTGTTGAGGTTATTCAGTCCAAGGTGCGCCGTGAACGGCTTGGTCACATCAAGCTTGCGGCACCAGTTGCCCATATCTGGTTTCTGAAAAGTCTGCCCTCAAAGATTGGTGCAGTCCTTGACCTCACTTTGAAACAGCTGGAAAAGGTTCTCTATTTTGAGCAGTATGCTGTAACACATTCCGATACCGAGGCCGTTCCGTCCGGAACACTCCTCACCGAAGAGCAGTATCGACAGATGCGTGAAGAGCATCCGGGTGAGTTTGAAGTAGGTATTGGGGCAGAGGCCATCCATGAATTACTGGCGGCTCAGGATCTTGTCGCGCTCTCTGCGACGCTGCGTGAGGAGATGGCAAGTACCAACTCAAAAACCAAGCGTCAGAAATATGGAAAACGGCTACATGTTATTGAGGCATTTCGAGATTCCGGGAACCGTCCTGAATGGATGGTACTCCAGGTTATCCCCGTATTACCGCCTGATCTTCGTCCCCTTGTGCCCCTTGAAGGCGGACGCTTTGCCACGTCTGATCTCAACGATCTCTATCGTCGGGTTATCAACCGTAATAATCGTTTGAAACGTCTCCTCGAGCTTGATGCCCCTGATATTATTATCCGTAATGAAAAAAGGATGCTTCAGGAAGCGGTGGATGTACTCTTTGATAATGGTCGACGAGGCAGGGTTATCACCGGTGCCAACAAGCGCCCGCTGAAATCACTGTCGGACATGTTGAAAGGAAAACAGGGGCGTTTCCGTCAGAATCTGCTTGGTAAGCGTGTGGACTATTCCGGCCGTTCCGTTATTGTTGTCGGTCCCCATCTTCGTCTGCATCAGTGCGGCATCCCAAAGAAAATGGCCCTTGAGCTCTTCAAGCCTTTTATCTATAACAAGCTGGAAAACAGAGGTTTTGTTACCACCATCAAGAGTGCCCGGAAGATGGTTGAAAAGGGTGCCAAAGAGGTGTGGGATGTGCTTGATGAGGTGGTTACTGAACGTGCGGTCATATTGAACCGTGCGCCAACTCTTCACCGTCTTGGCATGCAGGCCTTTGAGGCCGTATTGATTGAGGGTAAGGCCATTCAGCTCCATCCACTTGTCTGTGCAGCATTCAATGCTGACTTTGATGGTGACCAGATGGCAGTACATGTGCCCCTGTCAGTTGAGGCCCAGGTTGAGGCCAGGGTGCTGATGATGTCCACCAATAATATCCTTTCTCCCGCCAACGGCGAGCCGATAATTTTACCGTCTCAGGATATTGTTCTCGGCCTCTATTACATGACCCGTGATCGTATCAATGCCAAGGGTGAAGGAAAGATCTTCTCCGGCCCTGCCGAGGCCCGTATTGCCTATGATTATGATGTAGTCCACCTTCAGGCGAAGATTAAAGTACGGATGGATGGTGAAATTGTCGATACCACCATAGGACGAATTCTGCTTGGTGACCTGCTGCCGGGGGCCGTTCCCTTTGCAGAAGTCAATAAAATGATGAGTAAAAAAGCACTTGCCGGGCTCATTGATTACACCTACCGTCATGCTGGAACCAAGGATACTGTTATCCTTGCTGACCGCCTCAAAGATATTGGTTTTGAGTATGCCACACGTGCCGGTATCTCCATCTGTATCAACGACATGAAAATTCCGTTGAGTAAGGAAGATCTGGTGGGCAAGGCCGAGAATGACGTGGCCGATGTCAGCCAGCAGTACTCCGACGGTTTGATCACCTCTGGTGAGAAATACAACAAGGTCGTTGATATCTGGTCCAAGGTCACAGAAGATGTGGCTAATGAGATGATGGATGATATCAAGGTGGACTATTTCCTTGATAAGGATAATAAACGAATTGAAGGCCCGAGCTTTAACTCGATCTTTATTATGGCTGATTCCGGCGCCAGGGGCTCCAGGGATCAGATTCGCCAGCTTGCCGGTATGCGTGGTCTTATGGCTAAACCATCCGGTGCCATTATTGAAACTCCAATTAAAGCAAATTTCCGTGAGGGACTTGGTGTGTTGGAGTATTTTATCTCCACCCATGGCGCTCGAAAAGGACTTGCCGATACCGCCTTGAAAACAGCCAACTCCGGATATCTGACAAGAAGACTTGTTGATGTGGCACAGGATTCCACCATTGTCATGGCGGACTGCGAAACACTTGACGGTATCGTGGCTGAGCCTCTGATGGATGGCGGTGACATCATCGTCCCCCTTGGTGATCGAATCCTTGGTCGTGTTGCTCAGGAAGATGTGGTTGACCCCTATGATGAAGATAAAGTAATCGTTGAGGCCGGCCAGGAAATAACAGAAACACTGGTCAAAGAGATTGATAAGGCGGGTGTAGACAAGGTACGGATTCGTTCCGTTCTGACCTGTCGTGCGCGACGTGGTGTGTGTGCCCAGTGCTATGGCCGAGATCTTGGTCGTGGTCATATGGTAAACCGTGGAGAGGCGGTTGGGATTATTGCCGCCCAGTCCATTGGTGAGCCTGGAACACAGCTTACCATGCGTACCTTTCATATTGGCGGTACTGCAAGTCGTGCTGTTGAGCAGGCTGAAATTCAGAATCAGCGTGCAGGTAAGGTTCAGTTCAACAATCTCCATTCTGTTGAAAATGTGGATGGTATCAAAATTGTAATGAACCGGAATGCAGAGATTGCCATCCTTGATGAATTTGATCGTGAGCGTGAGCGGCACAAGGTAAGTTACGGTGCCCAGATTCTTGTCAAAGAAGGTACAACTGTTGAACCAGCTACCATTCTTGCTGAGTGGGATGCCTACACTATCCCTATTGTCTCAGAGGTTGGTGGTACAATAAAATTTGGTGACATCACAGAAGGTGCCACCATGCAGGAAAAGGTGGATCATGTTACCGGAAAGGCGAGTAAGGTTATTGTACCAACACCTGCCGGTCAGCAGTTGTCTCCCCGCATCTCCATTAAAGGAGAGCGTGGTAAGACCCTGAAGCTGCCAGGTTCTGAGGCCTTTGCCCGTTACAGTCTCCCGGTTGGTTCAATTGTTTCTCTGGAAGAGGGGACGCATATTGCACCGGGTACGGTTATCGGAAGGATTCCGCGGGAAAGCAGTAAGACCAAAGATATCACAGGTGGATTGCCCCGTGTTGCCGAGCTCTTTGAGGTACGTAAGCCGAAGGAGCCCGCTATTATCACAGAGATCGACGGCCGTGTAAGTTTCGGTAAGGAACTGAAAGGAAAACTGCGCGTTATTGTTACTCCGGAATTTGGTGAGTCGCAGGAGTATCTGGTCCCCAAGGTCAAGCATATTATTGTCCATGAAGGCGACTACGTCGAGGCGGGTGAACCTCTGATGGAGGGGACTGTCGTTCCTAATGATATCCTCAAAGTTCTCGGTGTAAAAGAACTTGCCAAATTTCTGGTCAATGAGGTTCAGGAGGTATATCGCCTGCAGGGTGTAAAAATTAATGATAAGCATATAGAGGTTATCGTCCGTCAGATGCTGCGTCGTGTACAGATTGCCAGTGCTGGCGATTCTAAATTTATGATTGGTGAACAGGTCGTCTGGTGGGATTTTGAGGATGAGCGTGATCGTATCATGGAAGAAAATAAGCGTCGTGAGCAGGAGAAAAAACCGCCTCTGATGCAGGCAGGGGCTGAGCCGCTTCTCTTGGGAGTAACCAAGGCATCGCTTTCAACCGAGAGTTTTATTTCGGCCGCATCGTTCCAGGAAACCACCAAGGTATTGACTAATGCAGCTATGGCTGGAAAAGTTGATGATCTTGTTGGACTGAAAGAAAATGTGATCATGGGACGACTTATCTCTGCTGGAACAGGTCTTGGGAAGAATTATTAACCCTGGTGACCACTGAACAGGCAGGGCCTCTTTTTAGTACCCTTTGGGGGTGAAAGTGGTTGTGCGAAATTATTTTCTATCAGAAAAAAAGAGAAAATAATTTCTCAGGCACTAAATAATACAGGGGAATTACAAGCCAGAACTTGGTTTGGTGATGAGGGAATTAATGGTGACCCTATCGTTTTCTTCTTGACAGAGATCAGACGATAGGGTATTTATTGTCCTTTCGTGCTCGGCTCGTAGTAATGGAGCCTTGTATGATGAATATAAAGTGTGATATCAATATACGTGAACAGGAGCAGTAAGAATAATGCCAACAATTAATCAGCTCATTCGGCAGGGCAGAAAAAAACAGGTAAAGAAGAGTGTTACTCCGGCCTTGAAAGGCGCACCCCAGAAACGCGGTGTCTGTGTCAGGGTCTATACAACCACTCCAAAAAAACCAAACTCTGCTTTGAGAAAAGTAGCCAGGGTACGGCTGACCAATGGAATTGAAGTTACTTCTTATATCCCCGGCATCGGTCATAACCTGCAGGAGCATTCAGTGGTTCTTCTTCGTGGAGGTCGTGTAAAGGATCTTCCTGGTGTCCGTTATCATATTATTCGTGGTACACTTGATACTCTGGGCGTTTCTGACAGACGTAAGGGTCGTTCCAAGTATGGCGCCAAGCGTCCGAAATAGTCACTAGCCAGCTGCTAAAAGAGGAATACTATGCCACGCAGACAAGTTGTTGAAAAACGAAAAGTTAATCCTGATCCACGTTTTAACTCGCTTTTGGTAACCAAGTTTACCAATGGTATTATGGAGTGCGGAAAAAAATCAATCGCCCGTAGAATTTTTTATGATGCCATGGATATCGTTGCTGAAAAGATAACGGATGAAGAGCCTCTCACTGTTTTTGAAGAGGCCATGGAAAAAGTGCGGCCTAAAGTTGAGGTGAAATCAAGGCGTGTTGGTGGTGCAACCTATCAGGTACCCATGGAGGTCCGTCAGGTGAGAAGGAACGCATTGGCAATTCGCTGGATAATCGCTTTTGCTAAATCGCGCTCCGGAAAGTCCATGTCAGAGAAGCTTGCCGCAGAACTGCTTGATGCCTATAATGATCGGGGAGCGGCCGTGAAGAAACGTGACGATACCCATCGCATGGCTGAGGCGAATAAAGCCTTTGCTCACTACCGCTGGTAGGTTTGGGCGGGGAACGTTTTCGAACTGCTGTTCTGTGTATCAGCGGAAAAGCCTGTTTTCCAGTAAGAGTAGCTGATGGCAGAAAAAAATGAGTTGTCCATTGTCCGCAATATCGGCATCATGGCCCATATTGATGCGGGCAAGACAACAACAACAGAACGAATATTATACTACACAGGCCGGTCCTATAAGCTAGGTGAAGTCCACGACGGCAACGCTGTAATGGACTGGATGGAACAGGAGCAGGATCGGGGTATAACCATTACCTCTGCTGCAACAAGCTGCACCTGGAAGTCCAATAAAATTAACATTATTGATACACCAGGTCATGTCGATTTCACCGTTGAGGTGGAACGAAGCCTGCGGGTTCTAGATGGTGCAGTTGCTGTTTTTTGTGCCGTAGGCGGGGTTGAGCCGCAATCGGAAACAGTCTGGCGCCAGGCCGAGAAGTACGGAATCCCGCGAATCGCATTCATCAATAAGATGGATCGGGCTGGAGCGGATTTTGAACGTGTTGTAACGATGATGGAAGAACGGCTGGGGACAAACCCGGCTGTTGTTCAGATTCCTGTCGGGAAAGAGGCAGAGTTTGAGGGTGTAATCGATCTTATCGAAGGTAAGATGTACACCTTTGATGAAGAGAGCCTGGGACAGGAAATCATAGTAAATGAAATCCCGGAAGCATATCGGGACAGTTTCACGGCCGCACATATGGTGCTCATCGAGAAGTTGGCCGACTTCGATGATGAGATCATGGAAAATTTCCTTGAAGATACTCCTGTATCTGCGACTGAGATCTATCGTGCGCTGAGAAAAGCAACACTGGAATTGAATGTTGTTCCGGTTTTATGCGGCAGCGCATTTAAAAACAAGGGCATACAGCCTTTGTTGGACAGTATCATTCACTATTTGCCATCACCCCTGGATATTCCTCCGGTTGAGGGTTTAGGCAAAGAAGATGAAATGGTCAGCCGGAAAGCAGACGAGAAGGAAAAGATGTCTGCTCTGATTTTCAAGCTGATGAGTGATGCGTATGTCGAAAACCTGGCCTTTATCCGTGTTTATTCCGGAATCATAAAGGTGGGAGACAAGGTGTTTAATCCTGTCAAAAAGAAGAAAGAAAAAATTAGTAAGCTGATTCGACTGCATGCTAATAAGAGGGAAGAGGTTGATACACTGTCAGCCGGTGATATTGGCGCAGTGATTGGACTTAAATTCTCCACAACCGGAGATACCCTGTGCAGCAGTGGCGACTACATCATTCTTGAAAGTATGGACTTTCCGGAACCGGTGATAGGAGTTGCCATTGAAGCTAAAAGCAAGGCAGACGAAAAGAAACTTGAGGAAACCCTGGAGAAGATCGCCATGGAGGACCCCTCGTTTCGAATTGCAAAGAACGAAGAAACTGGACAGACCATCATTTCAGGGATGGGAGAACTTCACCTTGAAATTATTGTTGATCGTCTTCTCAATGAGTTCAAAGCAAGTGCCAATGTCGGAAAACCGCAGGTTTCCTATAAGGAGACCATATCAGCGACAGCTGAAGCCGAAGGTAAGTTTGACCAGCTGACTGGAGCTAAGGGTCAGTATGGTCATGTAGTTATAACAGTTGAGCCCCTGGGACGAGGGGAAGGTGTCCTTTTTGAAAGTAATGTCAAAGAGGATCAGATTCCGGGTGAGTTTCTTGGCGCAATTGAAAGGGGAGTCAGAGACAGTCTGGATGCCGGCCCTCTCATTGGTTACCCTTTGACAGATATTAAAGTGACACTTATCGGTGGTTCCTACAGTGAAGAGGAATCGACGGAAATGGCTTTTGGTATATCATCGGCCATGGCAATCAGAAGGGCTGCAGTTGAGGCTAAACCCCTGTTGCTGGAACCGATCATGAATCTGGAGATTGTCAGCCCGGATGAATACCTCGGAGATGTGATGAATGATCTCAGCTCAAAAAGGGCCAAAGTTGTAGGGGTTGACGCAGTAGATAATTTACAGGTAGTACGAGCCCATGCTCCGCTGGCTGAGATGTTCGGATATTCGACATCACTCAGATCAGCGACTCAGGGGAGGGCGAACTTCACCATGCAGTTTGAGAAATATGACGTTGTGCAGAAGTCAAGAGCTGACGAAATTATAAGAAAAATCAGAGGAATATAGCTCATTTATTTTGAGGTAAGACTATGTCAAAAGTGAAATTTGAAAGGACTAAACCGCATGTCAATGTAGGTACCGTAGGTCATATTGATCATGGTAAGACTACCCTGACTGCTGCAATCACCGCTGTACTCGCAACCAAGGGACAGGCTGTGTTTACTGATTTCAGTAACATCGATAAGGCCCCTGAGGAGAAAGAGCGCGGAATAACCATCGCCACAGCCCATGTAGAGTATGAGACCGAGA